>NZ_CP108514.1:1500000-1725000 GCF_035989305.1 Streptomyces sp. NBC_01233
CGGTCTTCGACCGTCATGCGGCGGCGGACTTGTCCGCGGCCTACGCGGCGTTGGTTCCGCAGCGGCGAGCCCGGATACGGGATCGCCTGGAGCAGGCAGGAGTGAGCGATGACCAGCGTGGCGATCTACGCCCGGGTGTCCTCGGCCCGGCAGAAGAAGGACCAGACGATCGGCTCGCAGACCGCGGCCCTGCGCGCGCACGCCGCCACCGCGCATCTTGAGCTGCCCGAGGAGTGGGTGTTCGAGGACGAGGGGCACTCCGGGGCGACCTTGGTGCGGCCCGCGCTGGAGCGGCTGCGCGACCTGGTCGCCCAGGTCGGCGTGGATGTGGTGCTGTGCTACGCGCCCGACCGCCTCGCCCGCAAGTTCGCTTACCAGGCCCTGCTGATCGAGGAGTTCGCCCGGGCCGGCACCCGGGTGGAGTTCGTGCGCGGCCCACGCGGCGACACTCCCGAGGACCAGCTGATGGTCCAGTTCCAGGGCATGTTCGCCGAGTACGAGAAGGCCCAGCTGATGGAACGCTACCGGCGCGGGAAGACCTACCGGGCGCGCTCGGGGGCAGTGAACGTGCTGGGCGGAGCCCCGTTCGGTTACCGCTACCTGCGCAAGACCCCCGAGTGCGGGGCCACCTACGAGATCGTCGAGTCCGAGGCGGCGCTGGTGGTCGAGCTGTTCCGCCGCTACACCGACGACGGGGCCTCCATCGCGGACCTGACCCGCTGGCTCACCGGCAGCGGCACTCCCACCCGCACCGGCAAGACCCGCTGGGACCGAAGCGTCATCTGGGGCATGCTCCGCAACCCCGCCTACGCAGGGCAGGCAGCCTTCGGCAAGACCCAGATCCTCCACGAGTCCCCGGGCCTCAACCGCCGGGCCCGCCTGGAGGGCCGCAGCACTCCGCGCGCCGTCAAGACCACCGACCGCCCCCGCGAGGAGTGGATCACCATCCCCGTTCCCGCGCTCGTCACCCCGGCCACCTTCGAACGCGCCGCCCAGCGGCTCGCCGACAACAAGCGCTTCGCTTCGCGCAACAGCAAGGTCCCCTCCCTGCTTCAGGGGTTGTCGGCCTGCGTGAGCTGCGGATACGGCTACTACCGCACCTCGACCACTACTTCCTCCGGCAAGAAGATCTACTACTACCGGTGCCTGGGCTCCGACGACTACCGCTACGCGGGCGGCCGGGTCTGCACCAACAAGCCCGTCCGCGCCGACTACCTCGACACCGTCGTCTGGGACCACATCATCGGCATGACCGCCGACCCGCACCTGATCCGTTCCGAGATCGACAAGCGGCTGGACCGCGCCCGCACCTCCGACCCCGCCACCCGTCAGCGCAGCCGTCTCGAACTGGCCCTGGCCAAGGCCACCGCAGCGATCACACGCATGATCGAAGCGTTCCAGGAACAGCTGGTCACCATCGACGAACTGCGGGCCCGGATGCCCGGCCTGCGGGCCCGGGAGAGCAACCTGCGCGGCCAACTCGACGCGCTGGACGCCCAGCTCGCCGACCGCGACGCCTACCTCAAGCTCGCTGACGACCTCGAAGGCTTCCTCGCCCAGCTCCGAGAGAACGCTGGGACAGCCGAGGTCCCCGAGCGCCAGCGCGTCCTGCGGCTCCTCGTCAAAGACGTCCTCGTCGGACCCGAGAAAATCACCATCCGGCACCGCATACCCGTGCGTGAGCGCACCGCCGACGACCAGCATCAAGATCAAGACGCTACGGAGGGTGACTCATGCCCGAGTTACCCATTGCGTTGGGGGCGTGATGATGCCCCCTTGTGGCGTACCGGTGAACGTCTTCTGATGTTCTCCGAGCTCCGTGAGGAGGCCGGACTTCAGGAATGCCTTCACCAGTGCCAGTACTCGTTTGTCCTTGATCCTCATCCGAACGCGGTCCATCAGCGCGACGTGGTCGATCTCGTCGAAGCACGCCGCGATGTCCGCGTCCAGCACCCATCGGTAGCCGTGGGTGCCATAGAAGTGGATCTCGGCAATCGCGTCCTGGGCTCGCCGTTTGGGCCGGAAGCCATAGGAGACCGGCTTGAAGTCGGCCTCGAAAATCGGTTCCAGCACCAGCTTCAGCGCGGCCTGGACGACCCGGTCGGCGATCACGGGAATCCCCAGCAGCCGAACCTTCCCCGAACCACCCGGTTTGGGAATCTTGCGCTCCCGCACTGGTAGCGGCCGGAACGAGCCCTGCCTGAGCTGGGCCCGTAGGTCGTCCAGGAACCCGGGGACCCCGAATCGCTCCTCGGCGTCGGCGGCCGTCAGGCCGTCCACGCCGGGAGTACGGGCTCCCCGGTTGCCGGCGACCCGGTCAAACGCCACGATCAGCGTCGCCGGGTCGTGCACGAGGTTGAACAGATCATCGAACCGGCGGCCGGGATCGGCCGCCGTCCAACGGTGAAGCTTGGCCTGCATCTCCGATACCCGCTGGCGTGGACCCACCGGGTCCGTCTCCAGCCGAGCGCCGCTGTTCAGCGGTGCGTCTTTCGGCATTGCAGTCTCCTTCCCCTCTCGATACCGCTGCCGCCCTTCCCCATGTGCTCGGGCTTTCCCCGGCTCGGAGTACTACGGCGGCTCCGCCCCACCCGGACCGTTCGGCTGTCGATGCGCCTATCCCCAACCGGCACTGGCCGTGCACGAATGGGGAGTTGAGAACGAGTGGTTCCCGTGTTCACTGTGATTCGCTCGTTGGAGTAGGAGCCCGACTGTGTCCCTGCGGCATCGCCACGAGTACGCCGTAGACCTTCCTCGTGGCCTCCCGACCGGCTTCGAAATACCGGACAAGGAGTTCCCCACCTCCAATAGACGGCGAGTGCGCACCGCTTCCGGCCCAGATCCACCAGGTTCGAGCCGGTATAGTCGTTAAGAGACGTAAAGACGCCGGTTCCTCGCGTACTCCTCTCCATCCCGCTCGCCGGACCCGCACCATCCGGCAGTACTGGCACGTCCCGGCTTTGTCAGGGCCGCTCCCGCCCTCCCCGGCATCACCCGGATCAGGCTGCCCTCAGCTCCACCTCCCTGCTACGACAGGTCGGCGGTGAAAGTCTCTCACCTCCACACGAATCACAGCGCCTCACGGCGCAACTCGAAGACGAACCATGCCCCGGACGCCGCCGCGAGGCTCTTACCCGCGGCCACACCTCCTTCTTCCACAGCTCCACCACGTGCTCGTCGCGC
Organism: Streptomyces sp. NBC_01233; assembly: GCF_035989305.1. Lineage (NCBI taxonomy): Bacteria > Bacillati > Actinomycetota > Actinomycetes > Kitasatosporales > Streptomycetaceae > Streptomyces > Streptomyces sp. NBC_01233. The sequence goes on from NZ_CP108514.1 coordinate 1,503,184, forward strand.
TCGAGTGCTCTGCGGGCAGGAGCCTGCCAGGACCAGCCCTGCCGTTTCAACAGCCGCCACAACGTCGGCACCGACAGACTCACCCGCAGCCGGCGGCGGATCACCGTCTGGACCCGGGCCAGGGTCCAGCGTTCGTCGTCGAAGCCGTGCGCCGATGGGCCCTTGCCGAGTTCCTCCTCCAGCACGGTGAACTGGGCATCGGTGACGGTCGGGGAGTTCGCCGGGCCCGCGGAACGCAAGGCCTCCATGCCCCCTTCACGCCAGGCACGACGCCAGCGTTCCACCGACCGCACACTCACCCGCAGGTCCTTCGCGATCGCCGCGGTCTTCTCGCCCGCCGCGAACCTCTCGCCGGCCTGAAGCCGGATCCCCTCACGAAACGCCCGACGCTCAGCGGTCAGGCCCCCACCCTCCGGATAACGCATACCAACGGCATACTGCAGGGATCATGACCCGTCACCACCGACGACAACCCGCAAAGCTCAGTAACTAGGGCGGCGGACGTCAGCGCACGAACGCCCTACTGCAGGGCCACGCCGGACGGACGGATCCGCGCCCGCCGGTATAGCCGGCTTCCTATGCCCTGGTCGGTCATCGGTCAGCCCTGCTCCGTATCGTCGCGGCGGACGTCGAGGATGTCGCCGATGTCGAAGAATTCCCACTGATTCGGCGGCATCATCGCAGTCGCGTGGATCTGGTCCCGTGTGAAGTCGACGACGAGGGCCACGTGGATCCCGGGCTTCACGATCCAGCAGACGAGGAAGAGGTCGTCGTGGAGCTTGCGCGCGCGGTAGGGCAACGTTCGCGTGTGACCGGCAGGATCGCTGAGCAAGTGGAAAGTCAGCTTGTCGGCGGCGAATTCCATTCGGTAGTGGCTGCCCGTCGAGTAGCGGTACTCCATGACTATGCCCGCGAGCTCTGTGGTCGACGGGCCGCCGATCCTGTCGGGCTGAGGGGAAGGAAGCGGAACAGTGTCGGTCATCGGTTACCTCCGGTGAGAGGACGCGCGGTATAGGTCGGCCGCACGAACCTTGTATTGTCCCGCTGCCAGAGGCGGAACGGGTCGTCATAGGCCCGGTTCCACGGTCCCCTAGTGTTCCAGCACATCGCGCCAGGGAAACAGGTCCGGGTCGGCCACGATGGGCCGCGGATCGGCTGCCGCCGCGTCCACCCCGGCGGACGACGAGGCTTGATGTACTTCGATAACAACGTTCCAGCCAGGCCCACTGGCCGTTCGTCAGATCACCATGCGCCAGCGCAATCGCCCACGAACAAGATCCACTTTCGCAGCAGACCCTGGACCAGGTGACCTGGGCGGCCCCGGGGTCAGGGGGGCGGCGGGGTCATGGGGTCCAGCCGCCGTCAGGGACCGTCATCGTGAACGCCCCGGAGCTGAAGCTGAGTCCGAACGCGACGACGATGCCCTGCCCTGCTGCACGGCGTGTCGGCTCCGCCAGCATGAGGGGGACGGAGCAGCCGAGGGTGTTGGCGTAGTCACGCAGGACCCGGTAGGAGGACGCGACGGTTTCGCTGTCGTTGCGGACGCCGAATTCCTCACACAGCGAATCCAGGATGCGGACGCTTCCGGTGTGCATGAGGAGGACCGATGCCTGGCTGGGGTCCTTCAGCTCGCAGCCGTCGCCTTCCAGGGCCATGCGGACGGTTTCCTTCGCGTAGTACGAACCGCGCGGCGTGACCTCGGGGCTGAGCGTGTAGAGCCGACGTCCGTGGACGACCGGGATGTCCGATCCGCCGTCGGGTACGGTGCCGAGTTCGGTGTCTTCGGGCAGGACGTTTGTCAGGCTCGAAACCGGGCCGAAGGAAGGCCCCGCGCCTTCGGTGCCGAACACCATGGCCACGGCGGCGTCGGCGAAGAGGAAGGCGTGGAGCACGTTGACGGTGCTTTGGCGCTCCTCGGCGGCGACCTCCGAGAAGTGTGCGTACGTGCCGGGGAGGACCGGGGTCAGTGGAGTGACCGCCTCGGTGAAGCAGACGAGGACGCGCTTGTCAGGGTGGCACGTCAGATACCACCGGACGGTCTCGACGACCTTCGCCATCGCCGAGCAGCCCATGTACTCGATGCTCAGGTTGGCCACGCTCCGCGGCAGCTCCGGCATACGGGCGATGACGTCGCAGACCAGGCTGGGCAGCAAGCGTCCGGGGCTGCTGGACACGCCCAGGACCAGGCCGATCGAGTCCGTCCCGACGTCGGCCTTGGCCAGGCAGGTGCGGGCGGCGCGTACGGCGAGATCGGCTGTGGCGATGTCGAGCTTGGGTTCCGCCTCGTGGAAGACGACGTCAGGGTAGTTGGCGAGTATGGAGTGGCGCTTGTGGACCCCGAGGTTGGAAAGCATCGCCATCAGCTTGTCGGATATTCGGCCTCCGGCGGCGGTGATCAGTTCCTCGGTGGAGAACTGGGGGCGCGGGAGTTCGGCGGCGATCGCGACGAGCTTCGGATCGGTTTCGGTCACCCAGGGCATGGAATCAGCTCCTTGACGGCGGCGATGTCCTGGTCCATGCGCCGGTCCGCGTCGACGAACGGCGCATGGCGTCGGATCAGGGTATGCACGGCCCGGGTCCGGGGGCTCATCAGTTCCGTGCCGCAGGAGATGATTCTCTCCGAGGAACCTGGGGGCCAGGAATAAGTGAGGAAGGTTGGAGTGAGACGCGCTTTCGCCCATCTCTTTGGTCTGACCGTACTACGCATGCAGATGGGCCGTGAGATCCGCCAGGCTTTCGGGCGCCCTCTCGGAACTCGGGCGCTCAAGATAAAAAAGCTCAGACATGATGGGTACCTCCGGATACTTGGTGTACGCGGCGGGCGGAGTGCTCCAGTCCTCGGGAAAAGAGCTTACAGACGTAAACAGAAAAAGGTGTGTCCGATCCGCCCCGCCGAGCAGTCCGTTTCGTGACCGATTGGCCTTCGGTATGCGTTAACCTCGATCTTTCATGATTGGCCGTCAGCTTTGGGTGGCGGTCAATCTCAGGGCTGATTCAAAGTCGTGGTCTTGACGAGAAGCGGCTGGTCACGGACGTATGACGATGCGGGAGGCGGCCGCTACGCAGGCAAAGAGGCTCCGGTTGAAGGGTGACCTTCCCAAGTCGCCCTGTACAACCGGAGCCTCGATGTGTCGTCAGTCTGCCATCGTCTGTCTGACCAAGACGCTGTCCCGTCAACACCGCGCCATCCCCGCACCGGCTGAGCGGCTCTGTCATCTGGCCGACCCCCGTGATCGACGCGGACGGCGCCACACCCTGGTCTCCGTCCTGCCAACCGCGGCCAGCGCGGTCCTGGCCGGCGCCCGCTCCTACCTGGCCGTGGGCCAGTGGGCCCGCCACGCTCCCCAGGACACCCTCGAACGCCTCGGCATCCGTCCGGGCGGGCCGTTCGCAGTGCGTCGCGCCCCCTCCGCCTCCACTCTCCGCCGCGTGCTGACCCTGGTATGCCCCGGCGCCCTGGCCGACCTGCTCGGATGCGACCCTGCGGGGGCCGCATCAGTTGCGGTGGACGGCAAGACCGTGCGCGGCTCGCGCATGGATACCGCTCCGGCCGCCCACCTGCCCTCGGCCGTCGTGTCCGGTGGACGCACCGTCAGCCAGCTGCGGGTACCGGACAAGACCACCGAGGTCACCGGCTTTACACGCCTGCTGGCACCGTTCGGCCTGACCGGCGTGGTCGTCACCGCCGACGCCCTGCACACGCACCGCGAACACGCGAAGTGGCTGGTGGAGGCGAAGAAGGCGCACTGCCTGCTGATCGTCAAGGGAAACCAGCCGGGTCTGGCCGCCGCGCTGCGTGCGCTGCCGTGGAAGGAAGTGACCTCCCGCCGCTACGACCGCGAGGCCGGACACGGCCGGCGCGAAACACGCTCGGTCCGCACGCTTACGGTCACCGATCTGGGCCTGGACTTCCCACACGCGGTCCAGGCGGCGAAGATCCTGCGGCACCGCACCGACACATCAAGACCGGCACGGTCACCCGGCAGACTGTCTACGCGATCACCGACATGACGGCCCGTGAGGCGTCGCCACAGGCCATCGGCCGGCTGGCCAGGTCGCAATGGGAAATCGAGGCCCTGCACCATGTCAGGGACGTGACGTTCACCGAGGACGCTTCGAAGATCCGGGCCGGGCACGGACCGGAGAACATGGCCACGCTGCGGAACTTCGCCATCACCACCCTGCGGGACGCGGGCCACCGCAGCATCGCCGCCGGCCTGCGGGAAACCTCCTACGCCCCCTTCACACGCCCACTGGACCTCCTCGACCCGGCCTGACCAGCAACCCAACATGATCATCTGGACTTTGAATCAGCCCTGGGTGGAGACCGCCCAGGACGTGTCGGAAATCGAGCCGAGCAGGACGTGGTGGAGGTCCGGCAGGTGTCTACGACCGGGGAACTCCTGGCGCGCAAGCAGCCAGGGAGCGCGTGGGCCCGGCGAGATCAAGGCCACCCTGGTCAACGCCGACCTCGACAGTGCCCGCCAGAACATCACGATCACCTACGCCGATATGACCGTCGAGTAGCCATTGAGTTCTGTCCGGTGTATCCCGCCCGAAGCCGGCACAGGATCGCCTCGACGGTGCCGACTTGTCGATCGAGCATGTGACTACTCTGTGCCCCGGCCGTCCTCGCACCAGGCCTCGGCGGGGATGCCGCGGGCAAAGCCTACTCGCCCGCGGCATCCGCTCCTACCTGCCAAGCGCAACATCGCACAGGCCAGGGTCTGTACGGTGTGCCGGCGTTACGCCAGGCCGGTGGCAACAACACGCGAGTCGGCACCCGACCTTGCCTCGCGTGATCTCCGGAGGTCGCGGGTGACGCTCACCCTTTTGAGCCAGCGGTCGCGGCCATCGTAGCGAGCCTCGAAAGGGCCTCGACCATGGACAGCACGGTAGTTGTCCACGAGCAACACCTCACCCGGCGCGAGAGTGACGTTCAACTGGACTGCGTCCAGGCCCGTGAGGAGCGTCTCCAGGGCCTTCGCTGCTTCGGCATCGTCTTGGCCGACCTCGACGTACAGAGCGTCGAGGGCCAGGTAGGGCGACTGCAGGTCACCGAAGAGCAGACCCGTCTTCGACGCATCCGGCATCTGCTCGCCGCGTTCCGCTGCGCGCCGCACATGTTCCTCGTCAGGGAGCAGCGCAAACCGCGGCTGTGCGAGCACCTGCCGGTGCTCGGCGCTGAGCTGGACGGCGTCCAGCGAAGCGTAACTCGTCGGTACACGCTGGTCGTTCCGCAAGCACATCAGCCCGAGGTAGTCACAGCGCAGCGGTGAGAACGCGTCCTCGGTGTGCAGTTCAAGGATGCTGCTGCTACTGCCGGCGCTCTTCCCGCCCTCTTCACCCGGCACGGGGAGTATGTCCTGCACCAGGTTCCCGTCCTGGACCGTGCTCCAGGCAAAGACGTCTCCGATCACAGACGCCAGAACCACAAGGTACAGCTCGTGCGACAGAGACCCGCCCGGGCGGGGCGGACTGGACCAGCTCATGGGCGTCGGGCCGATCCCCGCGTCATCGACCGGCCAGCCGCTGATCACGCAGCCGCCCGCCGGTTCTTCGTAACGGAAGGTCTGCAGGAACTCCACGAGCCGAGCGGGCAGTATGCGGGTCGCCATGGATGCTGCCCGCAGTCGACCAACGTCGACCGAACTGCAGTCGGGGAGAAGCGAGGCGATGATGCGCTGGATTTCGGCCGACTCCGTGCCGGTCAATTCGAAGCGGCACGGATCGACGGCCGGAGGAAGAGCCGATCTGGTGGTCACGGTGTCACCACTCTTCTGCGGTGTGCCGCTCGGCGATGTGGTCGCCGATGGCCACCGCGTCGATACGAGTTCCGGCGAAGGTGGCCAGTGCGTCCTCGGGCGAGCAGACGATCGGTTCGCTGTCGTTGAAGGATGTGTTGAGCACCATCGGGACTCCCGTGATCCCCTCGAAACAGGAGATCATCCGGTGGTAAAGGGGATTTTGGGCCGCCGACACGGTCTGGATACGCGAGGTACCGTCGACGTGCAGGACGGCGGGTATCCGAGCTGCCCTCTCGGGACGTGCGGGGCACGCGTAGAGCATGTAGCGGTAGCTCTCCGAGTCCCGCCCCAGCTCGAACCAATCCCGAGCCCGCTCCTCAAGAACGCTGGGGGCGAAGGGCCGGAAGTCCTCCCTGTGCTTGACCTTCCGGTTCAGCAGTTCGCGCATGCCGGGGTCCCGTGGATCGGCGATGAGGGAGCGGTTTCCGAGGGCACGAGGCCCGATCTCCATGGCTCCCTGGAACCAGCCGACGATCTGCCCGTCTGCGACGCGCCGTGCCACCTCTGCGGCGATGTCCGTGGAACGGCGGGGAATCAGACCCGCCGCGGCAAAGGCCGCTGTGATCTCGGTTTCGGTGTACGCGGGGCCGCTGTAAACCGTTGCTCCCGTCTCACTGGGCCCGGCGCCCGGCAGGGACGGCTGGCAGCTCCAAAGCGCGGCCCCGGCGGCCGTTCCCCCGTCGTGCGGCGCGGGTGGTATGTGGACCCTGGAGAACGGTCCCTTCTCCTTGAGTACCCAGTTGGTGGAGCAGTTGAGGGCGACTCCGCCCGCGTAGCACAAGGTGGATGCCGGATGGAGGTCGTAGAGCCGCCCGGCAAGGTTGAGGATGGTCTGGTCGGTCCAGTGCTGGAGCGCCGCGGCGACATCAGCGTGACGTTGCCCCAGGGGATCCTGCGGTCCGCGTCTCTGCCCCAGCAGTTTCTCCAGGGCAGCGAAATCGTCGAGTCGAAAGCGGAACAGATCGGAGCGGACCCGGAGCGGGCCATCCCCGCCGGTGAGCTCTTCGAAGGCCCCGGAGTAGCGCGTCGCGTCCCCGTATGCCGCGAGTCCCATGACCTTGCAGGCGTCGTACTCGGAGAAGCCGAGATGGGAGCTCAGCTTTTCCCAGACGAACCCCACGGAGTCGGGATAATGCAGCTCTTCCAGAAGACGGATCTCTTTTCCGTACCCGCCTGCGAGCATGGCCGTGGCGAACTCGCCTATTCCGTCGACGACCAGCACGGCTGCCTTGTCGTCGCCGGCCGAGTAGTAGGTCGACGCACCATGTGCCATGTGGTGCGGGACCCAGCGGAACCGGTCGGTCACGTCCATTGCGAGCAGTTCCGACACAGCTGCAGGGATTCGTTCGAGTGAGCGCAGGAACTCCTTCTCACCTGCCTCGCTCCCCCAACCACCCGGATCACCCCACGGGTCATTCGAAAAGGCCTTGCGCCGGATGCCGGGATCGAACGAGCAGGCGATCACGTCGATGGCCGCGGCCTCCAGACCCGCGACACGGAGGCAGTGGGCAATGGCTGCGGCCGGCAGGTGGTGCGCGTTGTCGACTCGTGCGGGCTTGGCGTGCTTGACCCTGTTAAAGCGTTCTTCCTCGACCTCCGCCAGCACGACACCGTCCACGACGACGGCCGCGGACGACTCATGGAATACGCAGTTGATTCCGAGCACGTTCATGGATCACCTCTGAGGTCGTACAGAATGCGGAGAGAGCGTTGCGGGACGCACTCGGTCACGGCGTAGCCCGACGGCGTGCGGGAAGGAGGGCCACTTTCCCGTCACCCAAGTCAATTGCGTCCTCGCACAACATTATTACCGCCAGGCATCGCCCTGGTGCCAGCATGTTGACGGAAATTTCCCTGCCCAGTTGTGCCCGGTTCCCGGTCACAACTCGGGCTTCGCTCCTGAAGTCCGTGAGCCTTCAGACCCGGACGACTTGCGGTCCCAGCCGCACGTAGCGCTGTGCCTCCATCAAGGGCAGCGAGGTGCCGGTGATGATCGTATCGAAGTCATTCACCTCACCGAAGCGGCAGAAGCTCACGGAACCGAATTTCGTATGGATCCCCGAGAAGACCCTGCGCCGCGCCGACTTGATCGCCTGGGCCTTCACCTTCCCGACGGCCGTGTCCGGTGTCGTCAGTCCGTACTCGCGCGAGATGCCGTTCGCACCTACGTACGCGAGGTCTATGACGAACCCCGAGAGCATGCTAGTGGCCCAGTGGTCCACTGTCGCCATGGTGCCACCCCGGACTCGGCCGCCCAAGAGCAGGACCTGCGTCTCCTCCCGTGCGGCGAGCACCGACGCCACGGCGAGCGACGCGGTGATCACCACAAGGCGCCGGTCGCGCGGAAGTGCTTCCGCGATGAGTCGCGGGGTGAAGCCCTCGTCGATGAACAGCGTCTCCGCCTCACCCAGCAAGGCAGCGGCTGCGGAGGCGATGCGTGCCTTCTGAGCTAGGTGCCGGGTAGCCCGTGAGGCCAGCGATGACTCGAATGCGGCGGTCTCCACGGGGTAGGCACCCCCGTACGTCCGGCGGACCAGCCCGCTGTCTTCCAGTACTCGCAGGTCACGCCGCACTGTCTCCTGCGCGACTCCGAGCGTCGTCGCCAGCTGTGCAACCTGCACAGCCCCGTCGCGGCGCGCCAGAGCCAGGATCTCGGCCCTGCGTCTGTGCGTGTCCAGCCCGTCCTCCTGGTGTTTGGAGCCGCCGTCCACTGGGGCGGCCTAAACGATTCTCCACAGAATGTTGATGACCAGCCACGATGACTGCTATCGCCACCTATCCACCTTCAGGAGCCACTCCTTCCGCACGACACTCGGCGAGCCTCCCACCGATCGGGCAGTAAACAGTCAACCAAGCCGACTGTCTCGGGCGAGCGTTCGTTCACAGACGGACCTTCTCACCCTGCTGACCTGGTAAGTCGTCGCGTCCGTATCTTCGACAACGGGCGCACTGCGGACTGTATACGGCCTGGTCACGCACGGCACAGCCCTTGTACAAACGAACTTGAGCAACAACGGGCATCAGTGCGGAGACAACAAGGGACGGGGTGCCGTGGACACCGAAGTTCGCCGACGGGAGATCCTCCGGATGGCCCGGCAAGTCGGCTATGTGGACGTAACGGACCTCGCGAACGACCTCACGGTGTCGAAGGAGACGGTCCGACGGGACCTGAACGCTTTGGAGGGGCACGGGTTGGTCCGCCGCACCCATGGCGGGGCCCACCCGGTCGAGAGTGCCGGATTCGAGACCACTCTCGCCCTGCGCAGCATCCGACACGTCCCGGAGAAGGCGCGTGTGGCCACCGCCGCCGCCCAACTCCTCGGTGAGGCAGAGACCTTATTCATCGATGAGGGATACACCCCGCAGCTGATCGCTCAATCCATGCCGCGCGACCGGCAGCTCACGGTCGTCACCGCGTCCCTCGGCGTGGCCCACATCCTGGCTGACGCCGACCGGATCGAGGTGCTGCTCCTCGGTGGCCGCGTGCGCAGTGGCACTATGGCCTCCGTCGACCACTGGGCAACCCAGATGCTCGCCGGCTTCGCCATCGACCTCGCGTTCATCGGTGCCAACGGCATCTCCCGCGAGTACGGGCTCACCACACCTGATCCCGCTGTCAATGAGCTCAAGGCCCAGGCCATGCGCAGTGCGCAACGGCACATCTTCGCAGGAGTCCATACCAAATTCGGCTGCGCGAGCTTTTGCCGGTTCGCCCACGTCTCCGACATCGAGACCATCGTCACCGACAGCGGGCTCCCTAGTGCCGAAGCCCAGCGCTACTCCATGCTGGGCCCCCGGGTCATCCGGGTGTGACCCACCCGGCAGGGTCCCCGCCCTCCCCCGAACCCACATCCCCACCGCCACATCCGTACCTCACTGGAGACGCCATGCCTGCCGACATAAGACGACCTGCCCTCCCAACTCGCATCGGTACCGTCGCTGCGGCGCTCGCCCTTCTCGCAGGGTGCAGCGGTGCGGGCGGGAGCTCCGCGGAAGGCGAGACCCTGAACGTCCTGATGGTGAACAACCCTCAGATGATCGAGCTTCAGAAGCTCGCCGCGGAGCACTTCACGCCGAAGACCGGGATCAAGGTCAACTTCACGGTCCTTCCGGAGAACGACGTTCGCGACAAGATCAGCCAGGACTTCTCCAACCAGGCCGCTCAGTACGACGTCGCGACCATCAGCAACTACGAAGTGCCCATCTACGCCAAGAACCAGTGGTTGCACCCCCTCGACGACTACGTGGCGAAGGACGCGGACTTCGACCAGGAGGACATCCTCAAGCCTCTGCGCGAGTCACTGACCGCTCAGGACGGGAAGCTGTACGCCCAGCCGTTCTACGGTGAATCGTCCTTCCTCATGTACCGCAAGGACGTCTTCGCCGAGAAGGGCCTGACGATGCCCGAGCGGCCCACCTGGGCCGAGGTGGCCGATCTCGCGGCCAAGGCCGACGGAGCACAGCCCGGGATGAAGGGCATCTGCCTGCGGGGGCTGCCGGGATGGGGCGAGGTCACCGCGCCTCTCACCACCGTCGTCAATACGATGGGCGGAACGTGGTTCACCAAGGACTGGGAAGCACATCTCGATTCAGCTGAGTTCACGAAGGCAACCAAGTTCTACGTCGACCTGGTGCGCGAGCACGGGGAGGCCGGCGCCGCCCAGGCGGGCTACGCCGAATGTCTGAACAACCTGACGCAGGGCAAGTCCGCCATGTGGTACGACGCGACCGCCGCCGCGGGGTCGCTGGAAGCCAAGGACTCGCCGGTGAAGGGGAAGATCGGCTATGTCCGGGCGCCGGTCGAGCAGACGAAGAGCTCGGGCTGGCTCTACACCTGGGCCTGGGGCGTCCAGAAGGCGTCCAAGAACAGCGATCAGGCATGGAAGTTCATCTCCTGGGCCTCGGGCAAGGAGTACGAGCAGCTGGTTGGCGAGCAGACGGGCTGGGCCAACGTCCCCGCCGGCAAGCGTTCGTCTACGTATGACAACCCTGAGTACCTCAAGGAGGCGGCGGCCTTCGCCGACGTCACCCGCAGCGCGATCGCCGAGGCCGACCCCCGCAACCCCGGTACGCAGCCCCGCCCCACGGTAGGCGTCCAATTCGTCGGTATTCCCGAATTCACGGATCTGGGCACGAAGGTCTCCCAGGAGATCTCCAGCGCCATCGCTGGGAAGCAGTCCGTCGAGGAAGCCCTCAAGAAGTCCCAGGCCATGGCGGAGAAGGTGGCGAAGGAATACCGATGACCTCCACACTGGCCACCGGCACGACAGTGATGGAACCTGCCGCGCACCATCCCGTCGCGCCCCGGCCCGGCAAGCAGGGGGGCAGCGGCTGGGCCACCCGCGCCCCCCTGCTGCCCGCACTCGTCTTCCTCATCGCGGTCACCCAGCTGCCGTTCGTCGCCACCCTCGGCATCTCGGCCTTCGACTGGAACTCCCTCGACCCTGACGCCCGCCGTTTCGCCGGGGTCGAAAACTACGTGACGGTCGCCACGGACCCCGCTCTGCGGGGATCCGTCCTGACCACGGTCCTGCTGACGGCCTCCGTGGTCCTCGCCAGTCTGGTCCTTGGTCTGCTGTTCGCCCTCCTGCTGGACCGGACGTTCTTCGGCCGGGGGTTCGTCCGCACCCTGCTCATCACACCGTTCCTGCTCGTCCCCGTCTCCGCCGCGCTGCTCTGGAAGCACGCCCTGTACAACCCGGAGTACGGACTCCTCAACGGTATGTGGACCTGGGTCGCGGGGCTCTTCGGGGATGAGACCCCGGCCCAGCCGGACTGGATCTCCGACATGCCGATGCTCGCGGTCGCGGCCTCCCTCATCTGGCAGTGGACCCCGTTCATGATGCTGATCCTGCTCGCCGGCCTGCAGAGCCGACCGGTGGATATGATGGAGGCCGCACGGATGGACGGCGCCAATGTCTGGCAGACCTTCCGCTACCTCACCGTGCCGCACCTGCGGCGCTACCTCGAACTCGGCATCCTGCTCGGTTCCATCTACATCGTGCAGAACTTCGACGCCGTCTTCACTCTGACCTCTGGCGGACTCGGCACCGCCAACCTGCCTTACACCATCTACCAGACCTTCTACCAGGCGCACGAATACGGGCTGGCCTCCGCCGCCGGTGTTCTTGTCGTGATCGGCACCATGGTGATCGCCACCTTCGCCCTGCGCGTGGTCTCGTCCCTCTTCACTGAGGAGGTGAAGCGCTCATGACCACCGCGACCGGAAGTGCGCCGCCGCGCCGACCCCTTCCCCCCGCGGCCCGCCGCGCCAATCGCCGGGGCACCGCGCTCGGGCTGGTCGCCTGGCTGTCGGGCATCCTCTTCTGCCTGCCGGCCGGGTGGATGGTGCTCACCTCGCTCCACTCCGAGCCCGACGCCGCAACCAATCCCCCCTCCTTCACGGCTGCGATCACCTTCGACAGCTACCGGGAGTTCTTCGGCTCCGGTGGTGGAGCCAGCCCCTGGCCGTCGCTGATCAACTCGGCCACCGCCAGCGTCATCTCCACCGTTCTCGTGCTGCTGCTCGCACTGCCGGCGGCTTACGCGCTGTCCATCAAGCCGGTCCGCAAGTGGACCAATGTGATGTTCTTCTTCTTGTCGACGAAGATGCTGCCTGTAGTCGCCGGGCTCCTGCCCCTCTACCTGTTCGCCAAGAACGTCGGCATGCTGGACAATATCTGGCTGCTCGTCATCCTCTACACGTCGATGAACCTGCCGATCGCGGTCTGGATGATGCAGTCCTTCCTGGCCGACGTACCGGTCTCCATCATCGAGGCCGCTCAGGTGGACGGTGCCCGGCTCCCCACCATCCTGGCCCGGATCGTCGCTCCCATCGCCGGCCCCGGTATCGCGGCGACCGCCTTGATCTGCTTCATCTTCAGCTGGAACGAGCTGCTGTTCGCCCGGGTGCTCACCGGCGTGGCCGCACAGACGGCTCCCGTCTTCCTGACCGGTTTCGTCACCAGTCAGGGGCTGTTCCTCGCCCAGTTGTGCGCGGCCTCGGTGGTCGTCTCCCTGCCGGTACTCGTCGCCGGCTTCGCAGCCCAGGACAAACTCGTCCAGGGCCTTTCCCTTGGAGCAGTCAAATGAGGGCAGCACTCATCGAGGCGCCCGGCAAGGTCGGCGTCACCTCCGTCCCCGACCCCACCCCGGGGCCGCGAGACGTGGTGGTCAAGGTCGCCTCCACCGGGCTTTGCGGCACCGACCTGCACATTCTCCAGGGTGAGTTCGCTCCGCGGCTGCCTGTGATACCCGGCCATGAGTTCGCCGGCGAGATCGTCGCGGTCGGTACCGCAGTCACCGAACTGTCCGTGGGCGATCGGGTGGCCGTCGACCCATCCCTCTATTGTCACGAGTGCCGCTACTGCCGGGCCGGCCGTGGAAACCTGTGCGAGCGATGGGCAGCCATCGGCGTGACCGAACCGGGCGGCGCCGCCGAGTTCGCTGTGGCCCCGGTCGCCAACTGCTTCCGTCTGCCCGAGCACGTCGACGTGCGTGACGCCGCCCTGATCGAGCCGCTCTCCTGCGCGGTACGCGGCTACGACGTGCTGAACAGCAGCACACTCGGCGCGGAAGTACTGATCTACGGCTCCGGCACGATGGGCCTCATGATGCTGGAGCTGGCCAAGCGTACGGGCGCCGCCAGCGTGGATGTCGTGGACATCAACACCGAACGCCTGAGCACGGCGGAGTTGCTGGGCTGCAGCCGGTCGGCCACCAGCGCCGAGGCGCTGGACCGGCCGGAGGGATGGGACTTCGTGGTGGAGGCCACAGGCAACATCAATGCCATCCAGGACGGCCTCGGCCGCGTCGCCAAGGGCGGCACCTTCCTCCAGTTCGGGGTCTCCGAGTACGCGGCGGAGGCGGTCATCGAGCCGTACAAGATCTACAATCACGAGATCACCATCACCGGTTCCATGGCGGTGCTGCACAGCTACGAGCGGGCCGCCGCCCTGTTCGCCACCGGGCTCCTGGATCCATCTGTTTTCATCAGCGACCGCCTGCCCCTGGAGCAGTACCCACAGGCCATGGAGCGGTTCAAGGCAGGCCAGGGGCGGAAGATCGTGGTGGAGCCGTGAAGCCTGTCACCGCGCCCCTGCTGGTCATGGGCGAGGCCCTGACCGACCTCGTTCCGACCAACGACGGCTCGGGCTCCTACATCCCGCTGCCCGGCGGAGCACCGGCCAACGTGGCGGCCGGGTTGGCCCGCCTGGGCATACCTGTGGCCTTCGTCGGCACGCTGGGTGACGACCGCTTCGGCGGGCAATGTGAGGAGCGGCTCCGCAAGGCCGGAGTCACCCTCGACCTGTGTGGACATAGCGATCTACCCACAGCCGTCGCCGTGGCCAGCCTGACCGATGCGGGCACACACTACTCATTTTACGTACAAGACACCGCAACGTTCCGGTTTCCGGCCCGGACAGAGGGGCTCGATCAGTTCGCCGCCGTGTACGTGGGTGGGCTGGCGGCCGTGCTTCCCCAGGCTGCCGACGAGGTCTTCGCCACTGCCCAGGCGGCGGCCCAGCAGTCGGTACTGGCCGTGGATCCCAACGTGCGAGCAGTACGCGGTCTGGACGAGGCGCAGAGCCGTTTCCGCCTACGGGAGCTGTGTTCGCTCGCCCAGGTCATCAAGGTCAGCGACGAGGACGCAGCGTGGTTGTGGCCCGGCGAAGAACCGGACAGGGTCTGCCGCAGAATGGCTGATGAGGGACGTCTAGTGGTCCTGACGCGTGGGGCTCGGGGAAGCAGTGCCTTCCTTCCCTTCGAAGACCGGGTGTCCGTTGAATCCGTTCCTGTCTCGCTGGTCAACACCATTGGCGCCGGAGATGCGTTCATGGCGGCGGTCCTTGCCCAGCTCGCCAGGCACGGCGGGTTGGTAGACCGCGATCCCGCGAGCATCACGCACATGCAAGCGGCGCAACTGCTCAGGTACGGCTCCTTGATGGCCGCGTGGGTATGCGGGAGGGCAGATGCCGATCTCCCTTCCTCCCTTTCTGACTGATTGCCCCGCCCGAGGCCAGTGCCCGTCCTAACCCCTGCCCCTGGGCCCGCCTGAACCCCACCGCCCCGCTGACGCCAAACCTCCCCCGGGGCGCGGCGGGGCGGTGGTCAGTCCCACCTGGGCCGCTGCGCCATGTACCACTCAGGCCGTTGTGCCGTAGGGCCGCCTGTGCCGCGCCGGCTTCCCCGGCATTCCTGATCGGAATGGGTACTCGCCACTCGTCCAGGGAGCACTCCCGAGGACTCCTGCCTCAATCTTTGGTTGAAGCCCACCACGTTCTCGACGGTCGGCCACACTGTTCGCTCCGCGGACTACGACCGAATACGAACGCGCGAGTAACAAGAGTCTGGACTCTAGGCAAATACACGACGTGGCGGCCTTGATTTCGCCCGCACCCTCCGGTGAACCCCTACCTGGGGTGAATCTCTGCTGGTTGGGGGGCTTGTTCCCAGGCCGCGCCCTGCTACCATCCGGCTGATGGAATATCGGTTTCTTGGGCCGGTGCAAGCCTGGCATGCAGGTGTGGAGATACCCCTGGGACCTCCACGTCACCGGGCCGTACTCGCCGTTCTTCTGGCACATGCCGACCAGATCGTTTCCGCAGATCGCTTGATTTGGTCCCTGTGGGGTGACAATCCCCCCTCCAAGGCCGTGGCGATGCTGCACGTCCGGATTTCCCAACTGCGCAAAGCGTTGTCGGCAGCGCCCGTGGATCCCCATATGGTGGTGGCCACGCACGGATCGGGATACGTATTGGCGGCCCAGCCCGAAGCGACCGACGCGGCCGAATTCGAAAGGCTCGCGCTGGCGGGACGGCGGGCACTGGCCCGCGGCGACAGTCGCACGGCCGGTTCTGTCCTGCGTGAAGGGCTCGGCCTGTGGAAGGGCCGGCCTTTCGGCACGTTTGCCGATGAGCCGTTCGCACAGGCGATTTCTGTGCGACTGGAAGCATTGCGCCTGGACACCCTGGAAGCGCGGATAGAGTCGGACATCCTCGCCGGCCGCCACCGCGAGGTGATCCCCGAGTTGGGCGGCCTCACCCGTGAACATCCGATGAGGGAACGGTTCTGGGCGCAACTCATGCTCTCCCTGTTCCGCGACGGAAGGCAGGGCGAGGCCCTGCAGGCGTACCAGAGCGCCCGTCAGCGGCTCGTGGGTCTCCTCGGCGTGGAACCGGGACCGGAGTTGCGAGCCCTGCACTCGGCGATCCTCAGGCAAGAGGTTCCGCCCGTCCCCGCACAGCCCTACCGGCCACCGCGCGCGACCCCTGCGAGCCCGCCCGGCGAGGCCGTCGGTCGGGAAGCGGAGCTCGCGGCGCTGCTCCGGCTCACCGGCCGGGAGCGTCTCGTCTCCGTGATCGGACCGGGGGGCGCCGGAAAGAGCCGGCTGCTGTCGGAAGTGGTGGCCGCTTGCTCCGAATCCTTCCCCGACGGCGTGGTCATGGTGGAACTCGGTGGCCTGCGGGCCGGCGAGTCACCCTCCTCCAGGGTCGCCGCAGCACTCGGCGTCCGAGGACCTTCTCCACTGCGTCCCGCCCGGCTCATCGGAGAACGGCTGCGGGACGCGGAGCTGCTCCTAGTGCTCGACGACTGCGAGCACTACAGACAGCCTGTGGGCCTGCTGGTGCGCGAGCTGTTGGGCCGGGCCGACGGCGTCCATGTCCTGACGGCGGGGTCGCACCCCCTGCACGTTCCCGGAGAGCGTCCCTTCCCGCTGGCCGGTCTGGCGCTGCCCGCGCCGACGTCCGAGACCGCCGCCACCGTGGGCCGCTCCCCAGCGGCACGGTTCTTCGTGAACCGGGCAGCCGTCGGCCGACCGGGATTCCGCCTCACCGATGGCAACGCGGTCCATGTCGCACGCGTCTGCCGGGTGCTGGACGGCCTTCCGCTCTTCCTCGAACTGGCCGCGGGTCATGTCGATGGTCAGAGGGTGGCGGCACTCGCCGAGCGGCTGGAGAAGCATCCGGTTCGGGAGACAGCCGCGTCGCGTGCGGCTGCCGACCCGTCCGTCTCCACCAGCCTGCCCGCCGCGGTGGAACGAAGCTACGAGCGGCTGGACGGCGCCGTGCGTGAGCTGTTCCATCGGCTGGCGGTCTTCGAGGGCGGGTTCACGCGGGAGGCCGCGGAGCAGGTCTGCGGCGCTGGGGTGCAGGTCGCCGTGTCACTGGACGCACTGATCGAGGCATCACTCGTCACGACCGGTCGAGGGGCTGGCGGAGAGGCTCGGTACGCGCTGACGGAGCCCGTGCGGGTATACGCCCGGCGGCAGTTGTGGAAGTGCGGGGAGAGCGCCGAGGTCGCCGTGCGTCACGCCGCCTACTTCGAGACCCTCGCGACACCGATGCCGGACGATGCACATGAAGCTGAACTCCGTGCGTGGACGCGGCGGATCGAGGCTGAGTATGGCAACGTTCGGGCCTCGCTCCAGTGGTCAGTCGATCAGCGCGACTCCGCCGCAGCCGTCCGCCTGGCCGCCGCCCTCTCTCCCTTCTGGGACAGGAGGGAAATGTATGCCGAAGGACGCCGGCTGCTGGGCAGCGTAGTAGCCCTGCCCGGGCCCGCGGACCCCTCGGAACGGGGCCGGGCCCTGCTGGGCGCGGCATGGCTGGCGATCGTCCAACATGACCCGGGAGCCGCATTGTCGGCCGCGGAGGAGGCCTGCCGTCTCTTCGACCGCCTGGGCGATCCGACCAGGGCGGCCACCGCACTGCTTCATCAGGGGCTGGCGGCACTCACACGCGACGAACACGATTACGCCGAAACGTTCATGCAGCGCGCCTCTGCCTTGGCTGCCGGGGAGGGCGATCCGCAGCTGGAACTCTGGTTTTCGGTGGTCCGAGCCCTCCACGCCCTCTCCCTGAAGCACTACGACGAGGCCGCCGCGCTGACTGCCCCGGGCAGCCGGGAAGCGAGCGGGAACCCTGCCGTTCTCGCCTGGCTCGATGTCGTAGGGGGGGCTGCCGCATTCCGCCTGGGAGACTTGCCGAGCGCCGCGGCGAGGCTTCGCAGGGGCATATGTCTGTTTCAGGGGGCCGCCTCGGCCTGGGGCCTGTCCGTGGCCCTGCTCGTCACGGGTCAGATCGCCGGCCGGGGGGGCGATCACCTGGCGGCTACCACCCTGTCGGGAGCTGCCGCACATCTACGGGACTCGGTCGACGCCGCCTGGTGGCCGACGGTACTCAGCTGGCACCGGGAGTTGTGCTATCAAGGCGGAAGGGCCCTCGGCGCTCGGGAGTTCGGGGATGCGCGCTCGTCCGGCCGCGCGCTGTCGGCCGAAGACATGGTCGGGACGGCCTTGGCAACGCTGAGCAGGGCCGCACGGGCAGCCGATCAGCCCACCGACGTGCCTGCCGTGGAAGGCGCATCAGAACCGCGGAGGCTGCAGGCCGTAAGGGGGGTGACAGTCGTGATCGCGGCCTCGTGCTCCGTGCAGCACCACTGATGTGGTGACCGATGGATCAGGCCGGCCGGACACGGCCCGGAAGAGACGGCCGAGGAGCCGCGACCCGGTCCGCGACGGAGAACAGGGTCCCGCAACCAGTACAGGTTGCCCGGCCGAACAAGTGCGTCAGCCTGTGGGCGACCATGTGCTGTCCGGCGGAGGCTGCCTCTTCGTACAGCCGGCGCCCTGGCCCCTGCAGGTCTTCCGCCCCCACCGGCCGCAAGGGGGCGCGCACCACATGCGTGGAGGCGTAGTCGTCGTCGCAGGAGAAGAACCCCTGGGCGCCGAGCACGATGAAGAGGCTCATCCCGCAGTAGGGGCAGTCAACCTCGTACTCCCCCTCCGCGAGGTGATCGAGCCGCTCGTCCCAGACGGCCACGCCTTGGAAGGACAGCGCCGCCTGGAGCAGGAATATGTACTCCTCCGGTTCCAGTGACAGGCGAAGGCACGGCGCAGTGAGGCGCGCGAGTTCGGCGATCTCTTCGGCCCAAACCGCACACGCCGTGTCACCCTCGGGCGAACGGCGCATGCACGCCACGATCGGTCCTGCCGCGATGAGGACCCAAGGCCGATCCGCCGGTTCCCGGGCGGCCGCAATCGCGACCAGTCGGCTCAGGGCGGCGAAGCTGGCCGAGAACACCGTGTCCAGCCGCGGACAGAGCCGGTCCATCAGCTCGGCCCAGGCCTCTTGCGGATCGGCCTCGAACCGGTCGAGGAGTTCCGGAATCCCCGCGGCCGATCCGTGGGCGTCCTTGAGCATCGACCAGTCGGTCTGCACTGAGGATGACACCTCCCGGCCTGCTGGCCGATTGTCGTATGTGTCGCTACGGGGCATGCCAGATGGAGCCAGCGCCACGCTCCGGCCAGTTCCACCCGGGCGCATCGGTTGTGTGGTCCGCGCCGAGTGCCTGCTCAAGGTGGGCCAGCGCGGTTCGGTCCAGGGGGCCGAGCGCACCGGCATCGGCTGTGGACGAGGCCCCCGAGCCGGGCAGTTCCCGCAGCATCATCACGGAGGAGCCGGAGACGACGCGTGTGCCGAGGACCCGGAAGGCGGAACCAGGGGCGAAGACGACTTCCTCGGGTCCGGTGTCCTGATCACCCACGAGCCGGCGCACCTTGCGCCCGGTGACCGACCAGAAGGCGTACCGAACAGGAGCGCCTCCTGCAATTTCGGGACACTTCAGCCACGTGCTGACGGGCCCTGGAGCCCGCAGAATCGAGCCGGTCCCCGGGGTGTCCCCCGCTCCCTGCGAGCTGCCGCCTCGCAGCGTGGCTCCCCGGTAGGAGGGAAGGCGCCGTAGGCCGGAGGTCAGGCAGGCGGCGTAGCTCGACAGGCGCCCGCCCCCGGTCGCGAGGTCCCGCAGCAACTCACCCGCTGACAGGTTCCCTTCCTGGTCTGAGAGATAGGCGAGGAGGGCGACGAGGTCCGTCCTCGCCTCGTCGAGCTCAGGCCCGCGCAGTGCGGGAGACCGGGTGAGCATGCGAGCGGCCTGCGCCCCATGCGCCTCCCAGACATCCGCCGCCAGGGCCCGGAAGGCAGCCCGCTCCGCAGGGGTGCTGACGTGACCCGGGGCGAAGGGAAGGAGGGCGTCCGGCCTGGCTCCCGGCGAGGTCGGCGCCTCCGGGGGACGGCGCGCCTCCGCCCGAGGGGTCGTACCCCGTGCGGCAACGGACTCGGCCACGGTAACGGCGCTCCGCTCACTTGCGGAGGGGCCGTCCGGCACGGGCGCTGGGCCGGGCGCGGTCGCCCGTCCTGGTTCGTGCGTCGGGAGGGCGACCGGAACGGCTTCCGCCGCTGGCACGGGGGTACACGCCGGCGCCGATCCTTCTGCCGGAATGTCCACGGGTACGGGCTGGAGCTCTGGCTCTGGGGCCGCCCCCGCTGGAGCGGCCGCCCCGGTCGAGGCGAGCGCCTCGGGGGCGCGGGAGCGCAGCGTGCCTGGCTCGGCCCCAGGCACGGGCGGTGTCACGGAGGGAGTCCCGGAAGTGGCTACGGCCACGGGCACGGAGACTTCGACTGACACGGGGGTGGGCCGCCGGGAGGGCTCGGCCTCCGGAACTCCCGTCGTCTCGGTCGGTGGTGCGAGAACGGGCATGGGGCCTGCGGGTGGGGTGACCGGTGACTCCTCACGCATCAGGTACCGGACCCGCGCGATGCCGTGCTGAGCCGCCAGACGGCGTAGGTCCTTCCCCCCGTTCGCCGGAGTGCCGTACACGAACACCGTGGTCCTGACCCGATTCGCGGGTGGCAGGCTCAGGAGGAGCCGCGAGAGGCGAGGCAGGGCCGCATCGTCCAAGGCCCTCCCCCGTTGGCCGAGTTCGAGGGCGAATGAATCCGGATCCACGGGTAGCCCGGTGATCGGTGCAACAGGGGCGTCCCGTTGCAGCAGTGCGAGACCGGCCCGAGTGGCGTCGACGCGCCAGCCGGCGGCCTCCGCCTCCTCGGTTTCGCCGATGGAGGCCATGGACTGCCAGTGCGCTGCCCGCGGGCTGGCTGGCACCCCGTCCGGAGCCGTCGGAAGGCACGTGACAGCTGTGAGGTAGGGCTGCCAGGACGGTTCCCCGTCCGAGCCCACGACCGTCGTCCGCGCCGAGGCGGCGCCTGGGGCTCCCTCCATCAGCGGTATCCCGGCGAGCACCTCGACCTCGCCGCCCAGCATGTCCGCGACGGTCTGGGAGAGTCCGAGCAGGTCTCGTCCGCTGCCGGGGGCCAGGCGAACGGCCGCACGCTCCGCGACCGGAAGTGCAGCCAGTACCTCGGCCACGTCGCCCGGCGCCACCTCGTCGCCAAGGGGGGTACCTACGAGCATGAGGGGGCGCTCCGCGTCGGACGGGACCGCGTAGGCGAGGTCGCCCTCTCCGGGACCAGCGGCCCCGGCCTGGCTCAGAAGTACGCCGGCGGGGATCTGCACCACTGAACAGCCGCCCGCCGTGCGGAGCGGCGCCCGGCCCAATGCCTGCTGCCACGAAGGCGCCGGGGTGCGAGGGCCGAGTGGACGGGGGGCGACTCCGTCAGCGAAGCTCCACCAGTTGCCGGCACGCTGGGCGTTCCCCTGGACGAACAGGGTGCCGCCCGGGGTGATAAGCACCGTGCCATCGGGTGCGACGACCTCCATGGCCCAGGCCTCGGCGATCCGGTGGGCCAGGCAAGGGTCTTCGGACCGGGTGTTCCCCGCGTGGGAGAGGACGAGCTGGATCTTGGAAGTGCCTTTGCGGTGAAGAGTGTCGATGAGTTCGCCGAGGGGCCCCCAGCCCTCGCGGTCCTGGCCCCCCGCCAGCTCGGCGCTGCCCACCACGAGGGTGACGCATCCGTCGTCGCCGCTCGCGGCGCTCGCCACCTCCACCAGGTCGTCCAGGGTGGGGAACTCCTCCTCGTACGAGCGTAGGACCAGGACGCCGTCGACCTCCTCGACCAGCGTCTCGCCAACGATCCCGGGTTCGCGGTCCACACCCGCTGAGCCCGACCTTCGGCGGGAAGCGGTGGAGGTCCTGTTCAAGCGGGAGAGGACTGATGTCCAGCGGCTCACACGCCGTCCTTTCGATCCGGACGCGTCAACACGCCGCCTCGTTCAGGCGGTCCGCTCAGAATGCGGCGGGCCGCGGTAAGGTCCGTGACGATGCCGGACAGGAGTCCCGATGCCAGGACGGCACCGATCGCCTCCGCCTTGTCGGCGCCACCGGCGACGCCGATGACTTCCGGGATCTTCTGCAGCTTGGCCATCTCGATGGAGATGACGCGTTCGTGCAGGCCCGCGGGCAGAGCCCGGCCCCGTGCGTCGAGGAGGTGGCCGCAGACCTCGGCCACCACACCCAGCTGCCGATATCCGAGGCGCTCAGGACCTGTCAGCGCGTCGTAGACGGTCGAGAGAGTCGGAGACCAGGCGCCGATCTCCACGACCGCCTTGGTCACCCGGTCGTACCGCGCCACCGTGGCGGCTATGGCCGGCTGCTTGGCCACGATGGATCCGGTCAGGGCATTGGGCACGACCAAAGGCGCAACGATCGGGTAGGCTGTTCCGCCGCCGACCGCCGCGGCTCGGCACACGGATTCGATGGACTCCTCGCTCGCCCAGTGGTTCGGGTGGGTTCCGGTCAGCTGGACCACCTCGCAGGTCGCCAGCTTTGTGATGGCTTTGCCCAGCGCGTCGACGGACCGGCCCCATGCGAGACCGAGGACGTCTCCCTCGTCGACCACGTCGGATACGAGACGGGCCGCGACGGCACCCAGCCACCGGATCATCTCCGGCTCGCTGTAGGCCGCCCCGCCCTCCGCACAGACGTCGATGACGGTGGCGTATCGGAGTCCGTAACGCTCGCGCAGGGCCAGCGAACACTCCGCGTCGATCTTGGCCGGGACCGTGATGTCGATGCGGACGATGCCCAGGGCCACCGCCGCTTCGAGCATGCGTGCGACCTTGAAGCGGCTCAGCCTGAACTCGTCCGCGATCTCGGTCTTCGACTGGTTGTCCAGGTAGAACCGCCTGGCGATGGTGGCCGCCAGCAGGACATCTGTGGCCGCCGGAGGATGCAGCGCGTCGTGCGCACGCCCCATGTCGTTCGCCCCCTTCGTGCTGGCGCAGCCCTTTGGCTGCTGCCGTGAGGGTAACGACGAGCCCTTACACACGTCCTTATACATGGTTTCCCACAGGTCCCCCGGCGCCCCGATGCGTCACGGGGGCCCCGAACATCTGAGTCCAGTACGTCCCTGCCCGCCCCCCGGTGGCATACCCGACACCGATGAGCGTGAAAGCGCGTCTCAGGATGTTGGCCCGGTGACCCGGACTGTCCATCCATCCCCGCACCACCTCGGCGGCGGTTCGCTGACCGCAGGCGATGTTCTCGCCAATGCCGTCCGACCGGCACCCCGCGGCAAGGGCCCGGTCTGCAGGCGTGCCTCCCTCGGGACTGGTGTGGGCGTAGAAACGACGGGCAGCCATGTCGGCGCTGTGCCCCTGCGCGGCCGCCGCCAGGCGCGGGTCTGCGACGAGGGCGGGGAGCCCTGCCGCCGCACGCTCGATGTTGGTGAGGGAGACGACCTCGGCCAGCAGGCGCGCCAGTCCGTCGGCGCAGAAGGGACGGGCCCACAGAGCGGCCCAGACGACGGTGCCCGACGCTCCGGCGCTATGGCCGAGCCCGAAGTCCGTCACTCCCGGGTCCCCCCACGCGCGTACGGTCCGCTCCGAGGAGAGGCAGTGACGGCTCAACTCGACAGCGGTGCCGGGACCGTCTGCGAGGTGCTCGGTGAGCGTCAGGTACCGGTATCCTGCCGCCTCCACCCTGTCGAACAGAGACGTCTCGTCCGGCACCCGCCACCCGGCCGCACCACGCGTGGCCAGGGCCGCCGCATGTTCCTGTGCGGCCCGGGCCAGACGTACGTCGGTACGCAAGGGAGGCAACCCGAGCCGGAAGCGCAGCGCGTTCACCAGCCCCGGAAGGCCGTCGTCCCGACCGGGGACGTCGTCGTGACTTTCCGGCTGCCGCATGGGGAGCGCTCGCGCCTGCCAGGAACCGGCCGACCTGAAGATCTCCGCAAGGGGCTGCACCCCCTCGGGACGGGTGGGTACAACGGAGAACCGGGCGTGCAGTAGTCCGTCTGCTCCCGTGATGCTCACCGTGAGCTCGGACCCCGGCGGTTGCCACTGGCGCGGCTGCTTCGGCAGGGCGCAGACGACGATCCGGTCCGTCCCCTCTCGTACTCGGCGCAGGTCCAGGACGAGCATGTCGTCCTGCACGCGGACTCCGGCCACAGCCCGTTGCGCATCCCCCGCGAGTACGGGATCGGCGACCACGTGCCTGTCGGTCCCGTCGATCACCGCGGACGCGCTGTACCGGCCGGGGACCTGGATCACCAGGGCCCCGGCCGGCAGAGGCGTCAGGCTCGCCGCCACGTCTGGTTCGCCGTTCCGGTGCAGGGCCAAAGCCTGACCGGCGTGCCGTTGACTTCTTTCCCGTCGAACACGTCGGCGCACTTGTTGCCGGCTTTCATGGCGACCAGGTCCTCGGTGAGATTGAGGTGGAATTGCTGCTCGGGAGAACCGGTGCACTTGGCAAGCACGAAGGAGGTGCCGTTCGCGATGGAGCCGTTCGCGAGCTGGACGCACAGCGAGCCGTTGCGCAGCGTCTTGTCGCTGTGGAAAGCCCACTTCTGTGCCGCGGAGTTGCCGCACGTCCAGATGATCAGAGGCGAGCCCACCTGCGCGGCGGCGGCCTGGAGGCACTTGCCCGAGTCCGGGCTGGTGAGAGCGTAGACAGGTACCACGAGGCTCGACTCCGCAGGCTTGCGCGCCTGTTCCCGAGCGGGACTCTCCTGCTGCGGCTGGGTTTGCGGCGGCGCGGCCGGCGGTTGCTGCTCCTGGGGGGCGGGGTCGTTCGGCGGCGCGGGGACCCCCGCGGCTGCCTCCGGCTGGGGACTGCCCGCAGCCGTCGGCGTGGGCGGTGGTACGGACTTGGGCTTGGCAGGGGCGTAGGTCCCCGACGGCGGCTCGGTATCCTCGACGGCGAACGAGTCGGCTGCGTGCGCGACGCGGTCTGTACGGTCCTCGCCGTCGTCGTCAGTGACGAAGATCAGCAGGGGAACGGCCAGGAGTATGGCTCCGGCGATGCCCGCCGCGGCCAGAAGGGGCTTCTTGGGATTCCCCGGGGACGACTCCTCATCATCGGGCGGGGCAGCCCCGCCTACCGCCCCTGCGGCCGCCGACAAGGCCACCGACTCGGCCTCCGACTCCTCCGCCCCCTGGGCGGCGGTCCTTCCCTCTGCGGCTGACCTCTCGGCCGCACTCTCCTGGGCGGCCGAGGACGCGGCCACCCGTGCGACAAGCTCGGTCTCGGACTCGGCCGCGGACTCCACGGAGGCTACCGGCACGGGCCGCCTCTCGGCAGGGTCAGCGGTCACCGGGTCGGGCAGGGCCGGCGCGGCACTGGCGGCGGACAAGGCCACCGCTCTGCGCACCCCGCCCTCGGAGGGCATCCCCGGCGTACCCTCGTCTGGTCTTTCATGCCTTGCCATCATCGCTCCTCAGTCGTGGCGCTCGCGCGGTCGAGATCGAGATCGACCATGGCCGCTGTCACGGACGGCTGCGGCTGCTGGTCGGCACTGACCGTGACCATCGGCGTCGCGGCGGCCGCCGGATTGGCAGCCTGGTCGACGGCTTCACGTAGAACGTCGAGTTCCAGAGTCATGCTCACTGGTCCCGAGGGGTTCAGGTACAGCAGGTTCCCTGCCTCGATCCTCCCCACCAATTCCTGGACATCGACCAATTCGAAGGCGAGTCGACCAGCGGTGTGCAGGTACACGGGTGAGGTGAACACCGGTACGGCGGCGTCCCCGTTGGGCGTCGTGGCGACGAGCGGGCCGCCTCCGGGCGCCACCAGGACCGCCACCTGACGGTCGACAAGCGCCTCGGTCACTGCCTCGCCGGGTCCGTAACCGGTCGCGGCGAGTTGGATGGCCTCGTCCACCTCGTCCTCCGGATCAGGCCACCCCAAGGCCCGGGGAGACGGCTTGTACTCGGGGTTGTCCTGCCACTCCTCGATCTCGCCGTTCAGGCCGGAGCGCCATCGTCCCACCATCGCCCACTCCGGCGGTTCCCCCTCCCCCTTCCAGGTCGGATCGACCATGCCGAGCCAGTGGTCGGGGGCAAGTCGGCCCGCCTCCCGGATCTCATCCGGGATGGGCGGCATGTCGTCCGTCGCCCCGGCTACGGGTTCACCGCCGTCGCCGGCCTCAGAGGCCACGGCACTCCCCTGCTCGACCTCGCTCTCCTCGTCTGTCCACTCGTCGGCGGTCTTGTTACTCATACGTCGTCCTCACTCGATAGGGAATGCCGTGCGCCGCACACGAGAGCGCACGCATGATGGCGCAGGAGGTGAAGGGGTGAAGGTGGGGGAATAGACCGATCCCGCGGCTCGCGGGCACGCTGAAGGATCTGGGGCCACCGGAGTGCCGTCCGTGGCCGATCTGCTGAGCGTGTGTGGAGACGGGACCGTACCGGCCCGGCTGCGCACAGACGCCCCACCGAATGCCATCGTAGCGAATCCGGACGGCTGGGGTAACTGCCCTCGTGTAGCAATTCGATGAATCCGTTCACCAGGTCCCGTGGCCCACGGCCAGTTCGTCGAACAGGACCCGTGTGCCGCGGAGGATCTCGTCCGTCGCCTCGGGGCGGGACCCGATCAGTGCAAGCTGCAAGAGATCGAGGTCGGGCTCGATCCCCCACTGGCGGCGCATTTCGACGGCGTACCGCATCAGCGAGTAGGCCGTGCCTGCCGTGAGGGGAACACTGTCGAGGGAGGGACGGACGTTGAACGCCCAGGCCATCGCGTCGGCGCCGCGCCCTCCGGCGCCCACGGCGGGCGGGCGGGCTCCGGAGGGGGTTCCGCTCCGAAGGACCTGGGGTGGTGTGAAGGGTCCCAGGAGATCACTCAGCAATCCCATCTCCAGCGCGCTGAAGAGGGTGCCGAAGTCCTCGTTCAGGCCGTCTCGGAAGCCAAGGCCGGCGACGGCTGCCATTTGGGTCTCCGTCGCCCGCAGCTGTACAGCTTCCACCACCCGGTGCAGCTCTCGGTTCGCCTCTACGTCTCGGCCTATGTAGGCAGCCGTCCACTCGTCGACTAGGTTCGCCTGCTCCCGCAGTCGGGCAATGAGAGCCATGGCATCCGGGGGGCCGTCGTCCACCGCTGGGCGTCGCTGCGCATCCAGGGCCCTCGGATCGTAGGTCTGGGACAGCGATGTGCTGTCCCGGTCAGGCGAGGGAGTCTCCGCCTCTTGCTCTACAAGGGAGGGAGCGGCGTACTGGTCCAGTATGGAGTGGACGCGGTTGTAGGTGGGTGCCAACGACGGAGCAGTGGACAGTCGGCCCAGCATCGCTACTCCGTAGTCGTGTTGGGTCTGTACTCGGAGTCCGGGTGCTTGCAGTCTCGTGGTCTCCTGGCGGATCAGTGGATGCATGGGGATGGGGGCCAGGCCCGCCAGGGGTGACGCCGTCCGGTCGTGGATCTGCCGTAGTCGGTCCGTGGTGAGGCCGACACGCTTGATCTTGGCCTGTGCGGCCAGCTCGAAGAGTTCTGAGCGGTGTGCCTGGGACACCGGCGTGTCGGGCGCGAGGCCGAAAACGCGGTGGATCAGGGGGTTGAGGTGTTCGGGCCGTGGGGCCCCGTTCTGGTCGAACTCCCGGTGCAGCAGTGCCTGGAGCTGCCTGCCCGCGGTCAGCAGCCGCTTGTCGGGAAGACCGCTGCCGCCCAGGGCGTCACGCACGAAGTACACGGTCTCCTTCGTCTGGAGGGCTTCGCGGGGGGTGACGGCCTGCGGGTCGCGCTGGCGGAAGAGCTGGTTCTTCGGCTTGTGCACGCCGATGTCGACGGCGAGCGTGCTCAGCTGCTCGATGGTCAGGGAGAGGACCGTGTCAAGCGTCCCGTCCGTCGAGCTCGCGAGCTCGTACCCCGAGTCCAGTGATCCGTCGGTGCTGCCCTGCCACGCCTCGCGCTCGGGGCGCAGTGCGAAGTCCCGTACCAGCTCGAAGTGGCGGGTTTCCACGGCGGTGTTGCCGGGCAGCGGGTCCAGGTTCTGGCGCCGGGCGAGACTCGTGGCGAGGGCCTCCTGGAAGGCTCCCAGCACGGTGTCGATCCGCTCGGCGGCGGTCCGCAGGTCCTCCTCCTCGTGGATCCGGGCGGTGAACCGGATCGCCGGGGGCCGTATGCCCTGGGCGATCCGCCAGAGGCCGACCTTGGCGATCTCCTCCGCGATCTTGCCCAGGCGCTCACGATGGAAGTCGCTCAGGCCCTGTGGTGCGCCGGGCATGGCCGTTCCCTCCATCTTGGCGTCGTTGTGACCGCCCTTGACCAGGACGACCATGGGGTTGGCGAACACCGAGTCGTCCGGGCCGGCCCACGTGTCGAAGAAGCTTTCCCCCGGGCTCCGCCCGTGCATGGTGAAGAACCAGCCCTCGTTCGGATCGCCGTACGTGTCCACGGACAGCTTGCTCATGTGCGCGATCGCCGCAGTCATCGTCCGTGCTTCCTGCGCCACCAGGGCGTCCCTGGCCGCGACCGGATCGGCCTGCGCCGACGGGTCCGCGTCCAGAGCGGCGATCTTCCCACGCAGGGTATGGATCAGCCGCAGCGTCTTGGCCAGGTGCGTACGCGTGGCGCGCTTGGGATCCGCCGGGACCGCCGGGACCGCCGGAGCCGCCGGGACCGCCGGAGCCGCCGGGACCGCCGGAGCCGCCGGGACCGCGGGGGCCGCGGGGGCCGCGGGGTCTGCAGGGGCCGCGGGGGCTTCCCACCGGTCGAGTTCGGAGGGGGGATAGTGCGCCAGGTTGGCCTCGACGGCGTCGCGCATGTCCTGGTTGAAGTTTTTTCGTGAGGTGAACATCTGCAGGGCGATGTGGTGGTTCTCGTCGCCTGCCACGACCGGCGCGAAGTGGTAGCCGGCCGTCTGCTGGACCGCGGGCGTGTCCGGACCGGTGCCGTGCGCGTAGTCCTCGTCGTAGAGGCGGACATTATCGGTCACCGCATGCGCGAGCGCCTGGACGACATAGCCGTCACCGGGCTTCTGGGCGATGGCCGACTCGTTGACACCGATCTTCTGGATCAGCTCCCACCAGCGCCACGCGGCCTGCAGATCATGCTTGGCACGGAACAGGGCCTGCCCGTACTCCCTGCCCACGGCAGGCCAGTCCTGCTCAACAGAGTTCCAGACATTGTCCAGAAGAGCGCGGCCCCACTCCACTCCAAGGACGTCCCGCCGGCCTTCGGGTGCGTGGAAGGCCTCCACCAGCCCCTGCGCCAGGTAGGCGGGCCCGGAGATCTCCTTGTCGTGACCGAAATGGGCCAGAGGCGCGGCGGTGGCCGCGGTACCCCCCTCCGCGAGGGGCCGGGCGTCGTGCAGCACCAGGTTCTGGTGCTGACCGCCCAGGATCTTCGCGGAGAAGTCACGCGTCAGGGAACTCTTCTCACCCCGTATCTCAGGCGTGACCCTGTACAGACGCTTCAGCACACCGTCATGCGCGAACTCGGCATACGTCGAGTGATCAACCTTCAGCGTGAGCTTCGCGCCGGTCAGGCCGAGGTGCCTGTGAGCGTCGGCCACCACCTCCTCCGTCGCGAAGAACTCCCGGTTCTGCCCCCCATGGACGGCCAGAGCCAGGTTCCCGTCCCCCGCAACCGCCAGCACGGGATGCTCCTGCACCTCCACCGGACGCATCGCCACGAACCGCGGGAAGACATCGCCAGCCTCCTGGCCCGGGGCCACACCCGTCCGGCTGGACAGACGGTACACAGACGGCGCCTCGGCCAGCTTCCGGGCATCGGGCACATCCGGCCCCCCAACGAACGGCGACGTCAGCGTGTAATCAGTCACCAGCCGCCGGGGCCGGGCAGTGCCATCCGTGAACACCTCACGCCGGCCCAGCACCCCGCCCAGATCCGCCGACCCCACCCCGGCGAACCTCTCCCGACCCCCCGGATCCGGCTCCGTCCCGGGAGGCACGTCGCCCAGCACCTCCATCGGACGCGGCGGCGCGGACACCGCGGTCACCCGCAAAGGCCCCTCCTCCAGACCAGCGGGATCAGCGACGCCCACAGGCGGAATCAAACCCACCATGTAGCGCCCGTCCTGGAGGACCAGCAGCACAGTGGGCCCCCCCGCACCCCCCAGGTGCCGCACCGAAGAAGCGTCCTCCAGTTCCGCAAGGGCGACGCGGAACCCCAGCTTGCGGCCCATCAGGTCCGCCGCGAGCTCACTCACCAGACCGTCCCGCCTGTCCTCCCGGCCCAGCAGGAGACGCGCCTGGTCAGCCCGGCCCAGCCTCGCATCCCTGACCGTGACCGCACCCCCCTGGAGAGCGGCCTGGGTACGGACGACCACACTCGGCTCGACACCGGCCTCGAAAAGCTCCTTCAAAGTGAGCGACCGCCTGGACTCCAGGAGGGACGCCCCCGCCGGGATGTCCGGCTCGGTGACCGAGCGGCCCACCCACGCCAGCACCGCCTCAACGTTCTCAGGCAGCATCGCCTGCGGGTCAAGGCCCAGTTCACGACCGGTCGCCGTGTCAAACAACTCAGGCGCCGAATACAGCACAGCGTGCACGACACCCTCAACCAGACGCTTGCCGAGACCAGCCACCTCACGCAAACGCACCTCATTCCCCCCGAAACGCACAACCCAGTCCCCGGAGACACTCCGAACACGACGGGACTCAGGCGTCGGCAGCATGCCACCACTCCCGACAATCCGCTCGATGACAAGGCTCTGCGGCCGCCGCGACCTCCGGTCCTGACCACGTACCGACCGAACCAGACCAGCGAAACCGTAAACGTTGACGAACTCCGCAGACGGACGCGACGGCATCGCCTCCATCGTGACGAACACGCGACGGTCACTGGTCCGCTCATTCACACCTTGAGAAGGCGCCAGCAGGTCGAGCGCCTCGGCCGCGAGGTCGGCCTGTGCGGACATCCAGGCACGGACACGGTCCGTGACCACGGCCAACGCCCGGTCAATGCCCGCCCTGAGTTCGTCTGTCGGCGGCCCGCTCAAGAGGTGTACGAGGTCAGCGGCCAGCGCCCTGAAGTCGGGATCGGTCAGCAGTGATTCCGGAACGCCGTTCGAGATCCCTTGGCCCCGCTCCATCGCCAGGTGCCGGATCGCGGCTCTCATCAGCCACTCACCGTTCCGGTCCCCCAGACGGCTCGCCTGCAGGAAAGCGTGGAACAAACGGTCGTCCGGAGAGACGTACCCGTTCACCGCCGTCAGGTACGGCGCCTGTAGCTCGCGTCGGGCCTCGGTCTTCCACGCGGGGATGACAAGCCGGGAGGAGATGCCGACCGCGTCGGCCGACCCGCTTCCCGCCAGCACCGAAGCCATTGCCGTGTGGTTGCCGGCCGTGTCCCCTACCACGCGCCCGCCGTTGATGCCGTACCGCTCGGCGTACAGGCGGTGGTGCGGGAGTGTCCGGGCCGGGGCGAAGTGCTGTCCGGCCCACTGGTGCAGGCGTGATCCGTCCGTCGCCAACGCGGTCGTCAGCGCGTCATCGGCCGTGCCCACACCAGCGCTCTGACCGTCGGCCAGCACCTCGGACAGGGACTGGACACCCGAGCGCACCGCCCAGGCCACAACCGCCCCCCGGAAACGAAGCTGTTGCTCCGCATCCGCCCCCAAAGCCCGGTAGGCCTCCATCAGCGCCAGCGCCGGCCCCCGCCTGCCCCCCGCATAACGGAACCCGCGCGCGTCATGCGCCAACCGGTACAGCCCGCCGTCCCCGCCCGGCGAAACCACCGCCGGCCTGGTGATCAGGCCCGGCACAGTCGACACCAGCGACGTGGGCGCATCCGAGTACACCGCCCGCGCGAACGCGTCCATCAGCGCAGCCGCACCCGGCTCGGAGCCGATGAACTCCCGCACGGACCACGCGCCCTGCGGCACACGGCCTCCCCCGGGGAAGAAGGCCGCATTCGCCCCGTCCGCACCATGGATCCGCGTCAGAACATCGAGCAGGCCCATGATCGCCCCGCTCACGACCTCGGCCGAATCACCCCCCGCAGCCTCCTCCGCCAGCGCCTGCTCGTACTCGAAGCTCAACGCCCGCCACCGCCGGTCCGCATAGAACGACGCGAACCTCACCGAGCCCGGGGACGCGGGCAGCGCAACGGGCGACGCCTCCGGCCGCCGCCCCGGACGTACCACCGTCCATCCCGTGGCCCGCCCCCGGACATCTTCCAGAACGTGAACGACAGGAAGATCCAAAACACCCGGTGACCCGCCGGTCGAAGTCGCGGTCGCGGGGGGGACGACTGCGATGCGGCCCTGCGGCCGCAAGACCGTCAGGCCACTACGCTCAGCGAGCCGCCGCAAAGATGCGTCCATCGCGGCCGGACGGCCGACGGGGAAATCCGGAGCACACGCGATGAACATGAGGGTGTGGAAGCCCGCGGCTGCCAGCCCGCCGTCCACAAGATCCCTCGCCCACGCCCACTCCGGGCGGACGGGGCCGTCGACGGAAAGCCCGGAGACCAGGGCGTCCGCCGTCCGGCCGTGCATCGCGAAGAACGCGGTGCCACTCCCCCCGGCGGGCATCGCGACCCTCACCGCCACAGCCTCACCCGACGGCGCGACGCTCCACTGCTCGTAGTGCGACACCTCCCGCAGACGCCGATACGCCTTCTCCCGCAGCCCGAAATCCCTCTCCCCGAACACCGTCCAGACAAACGCCCTCCCGCCACCGTCCGCCAGAACACGCAGCTGCGGACCCTGCTCCCCGAAACCCCCTGCAACCGGGCCGTTGACCAGCCCCGCAGACGGACGGACCACCGCGGAAGCGGAAACGGAAACGGAAGCGGAGGCGGAGGCGGAGGCGGAGGCGGAGGCGGAGGCGGAGGCGCCGAGGTGGAACACGGGCGCCGGGTAGCCAGGGGCCGTCCAGTCCACCACCGGCACAGCATCCGGAATGTGGGACTGCGTACGTCCGCCGGGATGATGGACGAGCCAGCCGCCCGGCGTCCCGTCAGGAGCCTCAAGAAGATGCACGTAACCGCTCTGAGCACCCTCCGCCGCGGTAGCGGCCGCCCCCCAACGCGGCTGGATGACCGCAAGACCCGTGGCATCACTGACCAAACGACCGACCGCGGAATCCGCCGCTCCCGTGCCACGCTGGAGCAGCACGATGACCGTCCCGGAGGAAAGCGTCGCCAGGTGCGGCCGGCCCATGACCGCACCCGCGACATCCGCCCCCCGCAAAAGCCTTGTTCCTCCATCGGCGAGGGCCACGGCCAAATGATCACTGTCCCCGTTCCCCGCCAGAAGGAAACGCGTACGTGACTCCAGCGGCATCGGCACCAGCCGGGACACGAGGCGGCCATCCGCACCGCGGCTCCACTCCACATACGTGCCGGCCCCGGCCGCCTGCCGCAAAGCCGGCTCACGGCGCGCGAACTCCCCCGGGCTGAACGACGCCTCACCCAGGACCTTCCCCTTCACATCACGCACCACGTGCATCACAGCCGACACCGGCCACCCCGGCGCCGGAGCCAGTGCCGGCCGGCCCAGCCCAAGCCGGTTCCCGGAATCCCGCAACGCACCGGAGCGCACCATCGCGGCCGCCGAGCGCAGATCCATACGGACCACCACCGGAACCGGCAGCGGAACCTCGACCGTGCCCCGAACCTCCCCCGACCCGACACCAAGCCGCGGACTACGGCCCGCCTCCAACCGCAGATCCACATCAAACTGGACCAGCACAGCAACAGTGTTCAACCGCGAAAGCGGACTATGCCCCGACCCAACCCCCGAACCCAGACCAACAGCACCGCCAAGGATCGGCCCGCCACTGTTCTGCTGATCGTGCACGTCCGGTTCCCGGTAGCGAAGCCAGCCCCCGCCGAAGGCCGAGGGGCCGCCCGACTCCCCGTCGGAGGTACCTGTCCCGAAACTGCTCTCGACGAGCGTCGGTACGTCCGTACCGGCTCCGCCGACGATCTCGAACTCCATCCGGTCGACGGGCCCGAGAACTTCCCCGTTGGTGAAGCGGGAGTACAGGCGGACACTCACGTCGTCGTCGATCAGCAGCCCGGAAACGAACAGGTCGGGCAGCCGCTGGCCTGCGATGAGCCCGGGCAGTGCCGCGGTCGTCCACTCGGTGGAGAACAGTCCCTCGACCGCCTCCGACGCACTCGTCCCGACGGTATTGACCTCTGCCCTCGTTCCCAGACCCACGGCCAACTGCCGCAGAGCTGAACGGAGCAGCGGGGTACCGCTGCTGCTGTCGACCTGGGCCTCGGCCGGCAGTCGGATGCCTTGCCCCTGCCAGTCCTCAAGAGCTTGCGAGCGGCTCATCGGAAGCCAGAGCGATGCGGCCGGGACCCGACCCGCCCGAACGCGGGTGAGCGCGTGCAAGTCGGACTCCAGCATGTCCTGGAGCAGATAGCGATCGTCCTCCCCCTGCTCAGGAGCATCGAGTTCGACAACCGCATCCGGCGTCAAGTCCACCCCCAAGCCCGCCTTGAACACCTCCAGCCTCGCCTGCACCGGGTAACGAAGGCGGACCATTTCGACGTCGGAGGAGACACCGACGCGAACCGAGTTCTCGTACTTCCGTTTCAGTGCCTGCCTGTTCGTCCGATTCGTCTCCGCTCCGGCGGAGACGAACGGGGCCGGTGAGCCACCGCTGTAGCCGTCCTCACCGTTGAGAATGATGACGGGCAGGGCGAACGCTCCTCCCTGCTTGACACTGCTCGCCCCACGGACCAGCGTCTCCTCTTGGGTGGCGCTCTGCGTGAGCTCCATGGTCGGGCGATCGTCCGGGCGGCCATCGAAGGTGCCTTCGCCACGGGTCACCGAGAACCTGACGACGTAAGCCGGGCTGCCGTTCCTCCCGTAAAGGGTGACGGTGCTGCCACCGTCCAGGGCACTGGCAAGCCTCGACTGGCCTCCGATCGTGTTCAGCAGGTTGGTGAGCCGCTGCGTGTTGCGGTAGCGGTCCGCGACGAGTTGTGCGGGCAGCAGTGGCGTGTGGTCCCTGCCGCCCAGAGTCGCCAGCCGTGTCCGCAGGCCCGACAGCAGCCGGCTGAAGTCCGGCACGTGCGCGATCCGGCCGAAGCCCAGCGGGCCCCCGTGCGGCGGGCGCAACCGGGCCACCGGATCCGGGGCGGAGGTAGTGGCCGACGTGTTGAGCAGCGCGTCCGGTCGTGCGTCCAGGCCGAGCTCCCGCACCTGGGCCTCGGAGAGCCAAGCGGACATGGCACCGGGTACCCTGCGTCCCCCCCAGGCGACCGACGGGGTGCCGTCACGCAGCGAGGCCTCGGCCACCATCAGGACATCGAGATCGGCCCGGACCAGGAACATTCGGTCACCCTTGACGGAGGCGGTCGTGCGTTCGATGCTGCCGCCGATGCCGTACGAGGAGGCCCGTGACCAGCCACGAGCCGCGCCGGCCGCCAGCCCCCCGAACATCCACAGGGTCGGCATCGCGACGCCCGCGCCGCCCACGAACCCTCCGCCGGAGAGCGTGAACCCGCCTCCGCGTGCCGAGCCCGCACGGTGTCCACCTGCGTACACCTGGTCGAGCGGCGGTGTCGTCACCGCGCTCTCCTTGCCACCGGCCTCCTTCTTGCCGCCGGTGACGTGCACGACGGTGGGGTGCACCGCGTGGAAGCGGACGCCGACCGCCCCGCGGATACTGCCCAGCCTGCGCTCGAAGCGCAGCCCGTCGACCACCCAGACGTTGCGGGTGGCGAGCGGGAAAGCGGCCTCGACGGCCTCGGGGCTGAAAGCGTCCTCGACGAGGATGCCAGGATCCAGCTCCGGTACGCCGAGCGCGCTGTCGCCTCCCGCCGCCTCGGTCAGCAGTTCCCGGGCCATGTCCACCACGGCCTGGTCGGCTCCTGTGTCCTCCATCCACAGCCAGTCGGTGACCCTGCTCTCCTGCGGCCGGGCCGCCCACCGGGTCTCGTACATGTCAGCGATACCGCGCGCCGGGAGGACCGCGATGGGGATCGGGAGCTGCCGCTCGCGGACGAGCCCGGCAGCGGCCGCCGGCTGCTTGAGCGTCAGCGCGGTCGGTGCTGTCAGCATGACGGGTACGGCCGCGAGGGACAGGGCCTCCGGCGAGGCGGTGGTGTCCAGATGGACGGTGGACACCGGGGTCTCCCGGCCCGGGGCGCCCGGAACGGCCATGCGCTGCCACTGCCGCGGCCGCCGGACGGAAGTGATCTCCACGTCGAAGACGAGCACCGACTCGAACACGCTCACGGGGTCCTGACCGGCAATGGTCGTGCCCGTCATACGGTTCGCTGTCAGAGCCGACTGCGATTCGCGCATGCTGTAGGCACCGAGGGCACCGGTGGCTGCGAGGTAAAGGTGGCCGGGAACGGGTTTGACGCTGAACCGGGCCCGGAGGGAGGCGCCCATCTGGCTCGCGGCCGCTCCCTGGACGTCGGTGTTCAGGCCCGACACCATCAGGACCGACCAGTCCTTGATGTCACCGCGGTACGCGATGTCGTCGCGCAGCCGGCCCGTGACACGGACCAGGAGGTGTTCCGTGTCGTTCCAGTGCTTACGGCGCAGCCTGACCGCGACGCCGGAGGTGAGCAGTTTCTGCTTACGGGTCATCAGGTTGACTGCGGAGAGCGTGGTCGTCAATGCGCGATAGTTCTCCCGCATGCGGGTTTCGTCCGCCTTGGGGGCCATCCAGGTGGACCGCTGGTCGGAGGCGTCGAAGCCCGGAAGGTAACCCGCCAGCGCAGGCAATTCTCGGAACCGGCCCTCGATGGCCGCCACGAGCTGGCTGGTGTCCAGCCCGACGAGCCTCGCGCTGCTCCCCAACGGGCCCGCGGGCAGAACCCGGTCGAAGCCGGGGTGATCGAACAGTGGTGAGGGGGTCATGCCTTCGGGCAGCGGCAGACCCAGATGGGCCGCCTCCTGCGCACTCATGTGGAACCAGACGGTGACCTCCGCCTCGCTCGGCCGGTTTCCCGAGCCGGGGCGAGTGCGAGGACGCGGGCCCATGCCGCTCACCTCGACCCTGACGCGGGCCTGGTAGGACACCTGGGGTGCCAGGATCTCGCTGCCCTGGACGGCGACGGTCTGGGTGCCCGATGCCGCTGACCGGCTCCAGCTCGATTCCAGGCCCGGCTGCAGGAACACCCGCGCCCTCGGGCCGCCCGCCATGACTCCGATGGCGATACCCGGGCCGACCGCGATGCCCCATCCACCGCTCTTCGTGACCTGCGTCGTACGGCCTAGGGCCGACTCGTGGAAGGGTGCCATGCCCCGAAGGTCGGAGCCGCTCACCAGGGGCCGGGGTACGGCGGCGCTGTCCTCGAAGAGGGGGCCTGCCACGGCGGCGGGACCGTCGGCGGCCGAAGCCGCAGGGGTCGTTCCCGCTCCGCCACCGAGCCGGGTGAGGGGCGCAACGGCGGTGATGGTTGCCCTCATGCGGTAACCACCGGTGATCGTGTCGTGGGCGCTCGCCATGTCCTGCGAGGGGACCCAGTCCGCCAGCATGCGCGGCAGGTCCCGGACGAAGTTCTCGGAGGAGGCTGCCTCGTACGCCACTGTCCGTCCCGGTGCGCCATGGCTGATGACGGAGGGGTGGACCTGGCTCTGGATCGCTCCGAACAGGCTGCCGTTGCCCGGGTACGGGCTCCCCGTGTCGGCGGACAGCGGTGTGAGTGACAGGGCCACCTTGAGACGGGCCGCGACAGCGGGAGTGAGAGGGGTCATCCGCGGCGGCCGTGCCGTCACTCCGACGGGCACGAGTTCCTCGATCGCGACATGCGCCACGACCGAGCCCTGGCCCTCGCGCATCAGCGGGTGCCGTACACCGGCCTTCTGGACGCGCAGCTGCCACATCACCTGGCGGGGTACCGCGACCAGGCCGTTCTGAGAGACCAGGATCCGGCCCTCTGCGACGGCCAGCGACCGGTCCGTCCGTGTGGACCACTGGCGGACGGGGACGTTGACGTTGGCCATGGCACCGGCGAGGAAGAACGGATTGTCGGTGGGGAGGAGAAGCATGCCCGCGTAGCGCAGGCCCACGCCCCGGGTGGAGCTGCTGCCGAACGCGCTGGCCGCCTCGGTGGCCCGCTTCACGCGGTTGTGATCGCCGGCCCGGCCACCGAGGTCAGCGGCGGTGATCAGCGTCCGGGGCTCCTGGGGGTCACGGCCCATGGTGACGGTGACGTCGTACCAGCCGTCGCCCCCCCGCACCTGGAACGGCTTCCCGTGCCCCAGGAACACCTCCGGGCCAGCGGTGATCGCGTCCAGGATCGCGTCGGGAGACCCGTTCGCGGTCAGCGCCCGGACCTCATCGGCGATCCACCGCATACCGGTCGGCGCCGTCAAACGGGCCGTACCCGCGGCCCGCATCTCCTCCAAGTAGGACGGCAACCGCCACGAACCGGGCCTCACCACCCCCGACCGCGCGCCGTCGGCCGGGGCGGGGCTGCCGCCTACGGAGGCTGTCGAGGCGAGGGCGGACGGCTCTGCCGGATCGATGCCGAGATCCTCGACGACAACCGTCAGGGCGGCATTGGCCGTGATGGTGGCTCGCGCGGTGCCCTCGGCGGAGTGCGGCGCGGAATCGGGCGCCTGCGCCGGGACGTGCGCCGATTCCGCACGGGGTTCGGGCACCAGTAGCCGGGCGGCGTGGGTGTATTCGCCGATCTGCCGGCCGTCCATGCTGGGCGCGCGGCTGCTGACGTCATCACGCGCCCACGCCGAAACCGGGATCCGCCCGGCCACCGGGACCTCCCGAATCCTCGCGAGCACGTAACTGTGCCCGCTCCCGGCCGTCTCCGTCGCCCACGACACCACACGGAACTCCACCGGCCCCGGGTAACGCACGACCCCCTCCCCGTCGAAGTCGGAAAGGTCACGGCCCGAGGAACGTTCCACCTCGTACAGCACCGGATAGCGCGCCTCACCCACGCCCCCGCCGGACCCCGCGCCGGACCTCGCGAGCGTGAGCGCCCCGCGCACGGCGGCGTCCCGGTCCGTGGTCGCCCGGTGGAACCGCCCCACCTCCACCACCAGCCCCCCGGGACGCCCCAGGACCGGATCCCCCGACTCCTGCCCGACCCACCAGACGGGCCCCGCCACCTCCGCAAGCGCCTCCAACGCCTCCGTCGCCACCGCACGGTGCAACGGCGACTCATCACGCAGCCGGTCCGTGAGCACCTCGGCACCCCCGCCAAGAAGCCTCAGGGCCAGCCCATGCGGCGTCTCACGCGGCAGCGTGGACCGGCCGCCCAGCTCCCCGGCCCGCGCGGCATCGACCGGACCCGACCCCAACAGGCGTGTGGTGGGCACCAGCTCACCGAGCAGTTCCGCGTACACACGCAGGTGCGGCGGCCACAACCGCTCGTCCGTACCCAGCGCCGGCCAGGGAATCACGGCCCCCGCACGCCGAACACTGCTCCCCCGCACGGGTGTCCGGAGCCTGGACTCCATCGAGGGCCGCCGGGAGGAAACGGCAGAGACCCCCATGCCCGGACCGACACGCTGAACGTAACCCGACTGGCTCGCCGGACGGCTCGGGCCCCCTGAACCGGTGACCCGGCCGACCGGCGCCAGCACCGTCCCCGCCCAGCGGTACAACCCCGTGCCGTCCACCGTACCGGGATCAGGATCGGTAACGCTGTACACACCCGCACGGTGAGACGCCGCGAGGACCTCGGCCAGAGAGTGACCACTGGTGGCCATCAGCGCCTCACGGAACCGCAGCACATCCCCACCCGGCACGTTCAACCACTGGTGGACCCGGAGCAGCCACTCCACAGAATCGGCGCGACCACGCCCCCAGCGCAGCCCCCTCATACCAGACAGGAACGGCAGCTCGAGACCTTCCCTGACGAGTGGAGCGGACACCTTCCCCCGATACGGACCGGGGTTGGCCGCCTCTGCGTTGTTCAGTCGTGTGTTACCTGTGACGCCCGCCGACGCGCGGCGCAGCATGTCCCGCGAAGCCGTGAAGAAGCGGCTGGCACCGCGCCATGCGCCCCTGGAGCCGTCGCGCCAAAGGCGGCTCAGGGTGTGGGTGCCTTCGGGGTTGACGTAGGCAGCGTTGCCGAAGGCGGTCATCAGCTCGTCCAAGGTGGCGTCCGCGCCCGGATCCAGAAGCCGCTCCATCGCCGCCACCTCAGCGCCGTGCGCCGGAGCCGGGACGAAGAAGGCCCGCCGGGCAGCCCTCTGCCCGTGCTGCCCCGACAGGTAGGCGTAAAGGCGGGCCACCGCTGCCCGGGCCTCCGCCACCACCCTCGCGTCCTCGCCCAGGAGCTCGGCGACGGCAACCTCATACTCGTCTGTGATCTCCTCCCACCGGGCACTCCCGTAGACAGCCGCGTCCCCCAGGGCCGGTATCAAGGGCTCGAAGTGCCGTGCCACACCCTCCCGTACGGGCACCGGGCGGGATTCGGAACGCGCTGCGTCTTGGACCGGTCCCGAACGGCCCGGGTCCAAGCGCAGGCCGTCGAGGAACCGGCTGGAGAGCATCCAAGCGTCTCGGGTCACGGCGTCATAATCACCCGCGGGTTCCTCGTCCGAGCCGCTGTTCCAGTCCTCCTCGTCGGGCTCCGCCACCGGCACCGCCCGGCCGGGTGCCGGCGTGCGCGCCGGCTCCGCCCCGGACCCCTGCGGCGGCGTCTGCGCGGCATGGGCGGACTCACCGGTGTACCGCCCGTCCAGACCGGACACGCGGTTGTTTACGTCGTCACGCGACCATGCCGAAACCGGGGTCCCGCCGCTCTCCCGGAGTTTCACGAGGACATACGACTGGCCGTACTGCGTTACCGCGATGGCCCTGGAGACCACGCGGAACCTCGTCGGCCGCACGTAGCGAACGGCACCTGCCTCGCCGACGGCGGAGAGGTCGCGTCCTGAGGAGCCTTCCACCTCGTACAGCACGGGGTGGCTGCCCTCGCGCTCGGCCAGGCCGATGGCGGACCGGGAGAGCGTGAATGCCTGTTGCAGGGTGGTTTCGGGGTCCGTGACCGCACGGTGGAAACGTCCTACCGTCACGACGGAAGCCGGGTTCCCCGGCGTCCGCTCCACCCACCAGACAGGTCCGCCCACCAGGGGAAGCGCCTCCAACGCCTCCGTCACCACCGCGCGGTGCAACGGCGACTCCTCGCCCAGCCGCTCCGCCAGCACCGGGTCGGCCCCGTCAAGCAGCCGCAGCGCCAGCTCGTGCGGTGTCTCGCCCGGCAGGCGGGTAGCGGGTGCCAGTTCGCCCATCAGCTCGGCGTAACGGCGCAGATGCGGCGGCCACAGGCGTTCGTCCGGCCCCGGTGCCGGCAAGGAGCCGGTGGCCCGGCCGTCAGGCACCAGCACGGTTGCCGCCCACTGGTACACCTGCATGCCGTCGGCCGTGGCGGGATCGGGCTCCCCGACGGACCGCGCGCCCGCGACGCGCTGGAACGCTTCTAGGACGTCGACCATGGAGTGGCCGGCGGCGATCAACGCGTCGCGGAAACGCCCGGCGTCCCTGCCCGGTACGTTCAGCCACCGATAGACCCGGACCAGCCATTCCACGGAGTCGACGCCCCCGGGCCTCCGCCGCAGTCCACGCGTAGTGGACGTCGAACCGGCTTCCGCCCCCTCTTCGGGCAGCCGGATGGTCCGCACTTCGGGATGGGGCCCCGGGATGGCCGACCTCGGCATCACATCCGGCCGCGCGTGGCCGGCCACCACACCGCGCAGTGTGTGCCGTGAGGCGGTGAAGAAGCGGCTGACACCGCGGTCCGCGCCGCCCTCGGGGCGGTCGCGCCACAAACGGCTCAGGGTGTAGGTGTCGGTGGAGTTCGCGTAGGCCGCGTTAGCGAAGGCGGTCATCATTTCGTCGAGGGTCGCGCCAGCGCCGGGGTCCAGCAGCCGACGCATGGCCGCCGCGGCTCCGGAGCGGGCCGGAGCCGGGTCGAAGAAGGCTCCGCGGGCGGCGCTCTCCCCGTGCTTCCGGGACAGGTACGTGTAGAGGCGGGCCACCGCGGCGCGTGCCTGGGCCACTACCTCGGTTCCCTGCCCAAGGAGTTGCGCGACGGCCGCCTCGTACTGGCCGGTGAGCTCCTCCCACCGGGCACTGCCGTACACAGCCGCGTCGTCCATGATCGGCGTCTGCGGCAGCCCCAGCAGGAGCAGCCGCGGGCGGGTCAACGCGACAGGGGCGCTCAGGGGCTCGTTCCGCGATGCCGCCCCCGCCTGCCCCGCACCCTCGTCCGGCTGTACTTCCGTCCCGGCAGCGGTGGCGCGCACGTGCACGTACCGGCCGCCCGCCTCGTCCCGCCGCTCCTGCCAGTCCAGGACGCGAAGGGTCTCCGGTCGCGCGAACCGCCCCTCCCCGCGGCCGGGATCCGACGAGAACTCCGACACGTCGCGGTACGCCGTCGAGGTCTCCACCTCGACCAGCAGCCGCAGCACGCCCTCGCCTCCGGCGGTTGCACCCACAAGATCGCGCAGTGCCTGTGCCCGGTCCCACGTGCCGGCGTACAGCTCGGGCACCAGCAGTGTGGCCACGCGCTGCGCCGGCCCGGACATGGTCAGCCACACGACCTCGCCGGCGGGCGCGGCCGCCAGCTGGGACAGCGCCTCAAGGGCCATCGCCCGGTGCGCCGGGGTCTCCCGGCGCAGGTCGCCGAGCAGCTGACCGGCCCGGGTGAGCAACGCTCGCCGCAAGGCCGGGCGCACGTCCTCGGCTGCGGTGGCGAACTCGTCGACCAGTTCGGCGAAAGCCGGATCGCGCATCAGCAGGACGGGGAAGCGGCGGCCCGCACCGTCCAGCGCAGCCAGAACCGCACGGACGACTTCCCGGTCGTGTTCGGCACCGGCGTAGGAAGCGGTGAGGAAAGGTGCGTCCGGCCCGCTCAGCAACGACAGGGCCAGGGCGTACGCCGACTGGGGGCGGCCGGGGAACAGTGGGGCGACCAG
This sequence comes from Streptomyces sp. NBC_01233, assembly GCF_035989305.1. Lineage (NCBI taxonomy): Bacteria > Bacillati > Actinomycetota > Actinomycetes > Kitasatosporales > Streptomycetaceae > Streptomyces > Streptomyces sp. NBC_01233. The sequence goes on from NZ_CP108514.1 coordinate 1,545,845, forward strand.
GTCGGTGTAGGCGGTGTGATGGGGCGGGAGCACGGGCGGGTCCTGGCGTGTCCGCCACAGCTGGTAGGGCAGCAGGAGCCGGTGGACGTATCCGTAGAGGTTCGCAGCGTCGCCGTACTGGAGGGAGATTTCCAGTCCCGCACCCGGATCGAGGGGCAGCAGGGCATCGAACAGGTCATAGAGGGAATAGAGGTTGTCCGGGAGCAAGCCTCCCATCAGTACGGCCCGCACGACCTCCAGACCCGTCTCGGTCAGGTTGATGTGCTCCTTCAAAGCCCTCACGATCTCACGGGGCAGCCCGGGATTCCTGATGGCCAGGAGGCCGCGTGTGCGCAGGTTCCTGGAGGCCCCGCTGTTCTCGTTTCGCAGCTGCGCCCACAAGCCCGGGGCGAGGCTGTCCGCCAGGACGGTCACGAGCTCCCGGAGCGAGACCGCGGACCCCGGGTCGAAGAGGTGGGCTCGTATGCCCGCGTGGTCGAGGGTGGCCGGGTCCGCCGTCGGCAGCAGTTTGCGCAGCGCCAGGTCGGGGTCGTTCGGCTCCGCCGCCAAGTAGCTCTCGTAGAGCCGTCGAACGAGGGCACGAGCCTGCCTGACCAGTCGTCGGTTGCCGGACAGGGTCCGGCCGAGGGCGTCCTCGTACGCCCGGGCCAGCTCCTCCCAGCGCGCGGTGCCGTAAAGGGCGGCGTACCGCCCCGAAGCCCCCCCGAAGACGGCTTCCGCGTCCCGCGCGGCCGCGTCGACGGCAGCCCTGTCAGGGGCCGTGAACGACAGCCACCGCGGCGCCGGCTCGGCAGAGTGGTTCTCGAGGCTCAGTCCAACGGTGCCGTCGGACTGGATCGTCGTGGAGCTGCCGGAGTTCGGCGCCCACACGGTCTGGCGCGGGTTCGCGGCCGCCACCGATTGCGCGAGGGGGGCCAAGCCGGGAAGCACCCGGCCTGACCGTGGTGCGTCGAGGACCAGAGCGAGCTGCTCCCCGGGACGGAAGTGTTCGAGCAGCACCCGCAGGTGACGGCCGAGTTCCCTGCCCGTCACCATGCGTCGTCCTCTGCCGGATCCGACGGAGAAGTACATGCCTTGACCCGTGCGAGCGCTCAGGACGAAGCCGTCGCCCGATCCGTCCCAGGGAAGAGCACGGGCTCCGCTGCTCCGGGGGAACCGCTGGTCGACCACCTCGTAGGTCCTGGCGTCGAAGAAGGTCTCGACGACTCGCCTGGTCCGGGCGGGTTCGAGGGACGGTGCCATGGCCTCGACGCCAATAACGCGGTCGGTCCCGGGACGGGTGACGGCGCGAGTGACGATCTCCCGGTCCCATGCACCGGCCGGCAATGGTTCGGGCAGCTCGGAAAGGACGACGTGCGTGTACCGCTGGCCGGTCGCGACATCGAGAGCCTCCTCACGCGACACCTCGCGCAAACCGGTCGGCCGGGGGAAGAGCGCGGGTCCGGACGCCGGGGTCGCGGCGAAGACGGCGACGTCGCGCGCTGTCGACTCCCTGACCTCATAGACCACCAGAGCACCCGGCTCACCGTCGGCGGCCGCCTCGCGCAGGACCGCTTCCCTGCTTGTACGGGCCGGGTGGAGTGCGGGCACCGCCCTGACGGGCCGGTCATCGCGGGTGGCCCACCACACGGAGGCCAGCAGGGCGGGCAGCAGCTCGACCGCTTCCAGTGCCATCTCCCGGTGCCGGATCACCTCCCGGTGCAGCCGCTCGGCCTGGACCAGCAGAAGGTCCGCCGTCCGGTTGGCCAGCGCGGTCAGCCGCGCCGGCCGACCGGGATCGGCCGCTCCGACCGCCTGGGCCTGCATCACCAGACCTGCCACGTCGGACGGCCGCTGCGCGTACAGCGGAAGCTCCGCCAGTACGTCGCTGGAGGCAAACGCCCGTGCCACCACCGTCCTGACCACTGGCTCCAGCACCTGCGGGCCCTGGTCCAACGGTGCCCGCAGCAGTGCCCCGTCCGGTCCCGCCGCCAGATACAGGGCCGGGAGATGCTCGGTCTGCACGTTCCGCAATACGACCGGGTGTCCATGGCGCACTATCCAGGCGCGCAACGCGTCCCACCGCGTCTCCACCGCCGGCACGGCGACGGTGGGCTGTCGCCGGACCGCGTCGTACTCGGTGCTTCCCGGTGCTCCGGTCAGCATGGCGATCGACCACAGCACGGCCTCGCCACCGGTGAACTCCGGCGTGAGCCAGTCGCTGAGCAACGCGTACCGCCGACGGTCCGGCAACGTGAGCTCGCCCGCCTCGAAGCCCCACGGCAGCCGCGCTGTGCGCGAGCGCTCCACCGGATTCAGCGCGTGGTCGATCCAGCTGTGGAGCGCGACCGTTTCCGCCTCTCGGGCGTCCGGTTCCGCCGGGTCCCACACCCCTGCCCGCTGCGCCGCCTGCAACACCTGCCGGAAGGTCATGCTGTTCTGGCCGAGCATGACACCCATGAGGACATTGCGGAACTGCAGTGAGTCGGAGTCGGCCAGGTTCAGGGCCCGATAGGCACGCAGCAGCCACTCCACGACGGCCCCGGGCTCGGCAGCAGCGGGGGCGAGCGGCACGCCCTGCGGACGCAGCGCGGGGTGGGCCGCCCAGACGGCGCCCAGCGTGTAGGGCGAGGAGGGATGGGAGTACGCGGCGCTGGAGAACGCCTGCACGAGGGCACGCATCTGCGTGTTAGGGCTGTCGATCAGTCTCCGCAGGTCGGTTTCGGTGTCGCTGTCCGTACCGGTCGGGAAGAAGGCCTGGCTCACAGGGGCCGTTCCTCCCACGGCTCCCGTCAAGAAGGATTCCAGGCCCGCGACAGCATTGCGCGCCAGTCCCAACAGGTGCGGGTCGCCGCTCAGGACGTGGCCCACTGCTCTTTCGTATACCAGGCTCTGGTCATCCAGCGACGGCAGGTCCGGCTCGTCTTCCTCCCAGCCGGAGTTCCAGTCCTGCTCCTCCGGTTCCGCCGGTCCCTGGTCCGGACGGTCATCGGGGCTCCCCGGCGCGTCCACCTCCGGGTCGGTCACGCGCAGGTGCACGTAGGGCCCGTGGAAATCCTCGCGGACCTCGCGGTCGAGGACCTTCAGGACGGTCCCTTCGGGGAATACGGCCTCCCCCCGGGAGGGGTCCGGAGCGAACAGCGACACATCACGGTGGCGGGACGCCACCACCTCGGCCTGCACCCGGTAGGCCTCCGGTCCGGCCCCGGACTCGGTGGCCGCGGCGAGGAGGTCGGTCGCCGCGACACGAGCGTGCTGCGTGGCCGCGGTCAAGGCCGGCACCACGAAGGAGCCGAAGCCGTTCGGTTGCCTCGCCGGCTCCGTATCCGCCAGCACGCCGGGCACAAGCAGCGTCAGCCATACCGGAGGGCCGCCCAAGGCCGGCTCAGGCAATGCCTCCAGCGCCTCTACAGCCATCGCCCGGTGCATCGGCACCTCGCTCTGCAGGTCCGGCAGGAGGCCATTGGCACGGTTGAACAATTGACTCAACAGGACGGGTCGCCCGGTGGGCGGAGCCTGGTCGAGGGAGCGGGCCAGCTCGGCGAAGCCGTCATCGCGCATCAGCAGAGCCGGATACCGCCCCATGCCGGCGGCGGCCGACCGCACCGCCGTGATCAGCTCCTCCCCCCGTCCCCCGCTCGCGATGAACGGTCCGTCGGGGCCGCGGAGGAGATACAGGGCCGCAGCATGGGCGGGGTGCAGCCCGTCCAGCGCCGAACCTCCGTGGCGCTCGTGCCACGCGGTGAGAGCGAGCTGCCGTGCACGCCAGCTGCCGAGCGGCGCAGCCGTGTCGCCAGACCGCGGCTTCGGCGTGGGACCGTCGGCCGCAAGCGCGGCCTCCCCCCGAGCCAGCGCCTGCCAGACACCATCGGGAACAGCACCGTCCCCGCTCACCTCGGGAGTGAACCACCGCAGACGGTCGAGGTAGGCACCGTGGTGCGGCAGCTCCCACGCGCGATCGTCTGCTACCTCCGGCAGGCCGCGTGACCGCAGCACCATCCGAACCCACGCGTACAGGTGGACGGCATCGCCACTCGGCAGCCAGCGCTCCGCGCCGTACGCGGCGTCGGCCTCCACGATTGCCTGCACGAGGTCGTACAAACCGTACTCGTTGCCGTACAGCAGTCCGCCCAGCATGATCAGCCGCAGTTCGTCCATCTGACGCGCGGACAGGTTCAAGGCCGACTTTACGCGGTCCAGTACATTGCTCACTCGGTCGGGGGCACTGACGGTGAGGAAGCCACGCTTCTCAAGCTCGACCACGTCTTCCTCACCGGACGGCTCGTGCTCGATGTCACCGGCCATCGCACCGAGCAGGGCCTGCGCGTAACCCGGCAAGAACGCAACCGTGTTCTCGTCGAGCAGCCGGCCGAGTTGCGTCTCCGCTTCGCCCGTATCACCGTCCGCCACGAAGAAGACGCTCTCCGCGCCCTCGTCGTCGTGCTCGTGCTCGTGCTCGTGCTCGTGCTCGTGCTCGTGATCGTGATCGTGATCGTGATCGCGCAGTTCGATCTGAGCGTCGATGAGGCGACGAACCAATTGCGTCGCCGAAGCGATGAGCTGCGGATCGGCTGCGAGCGCCCGGCCCAAGGCATGCTCGTGCGCACGGATCCGCGCGTCCCAGTCGTCCGAGCCGAAGAGCGCGGCGAAGCGGTACGGCGCCCCCGCGAAAGAGCGTCCCCATGCACGCACGGCCGCCTCGGCCTCAGCCCTCTCCTGGGGAACGAACGTCAGCCAGCGAGGCTCGGGCCTGCCGGACTGGTCGAAGAGCAGCGTTTTCATCACGCCATCGCGGGAGAGGTAACCAGTCTTTACAGGCGCAGCGATAGTCCTCCGCCGACTCTCGTTGGCCACGGTCTGCGCCCAGGGGTTGATACCGGGAAGACTCTGCCCCGCATAGCAGGCCATGACAACGAGTTGCAGGGGCTCGCCGGGCCGCAACACCGGAACCATGTTGCGCAGGAACCGTCCGACCTCCCCGCCGGTCGCTGCCCGGTCGCCCCTCCGGGACCCGGTGATGGCGGCCAGGGAGTTCCTGTGACCGTGGGAAACCCATAGGAACTCCTCCTCTGCGGTCCCGTAGGGGACGGGTAGCGTCCCGCGCTCGCTGCCGTCCCACACCGAGTACTCGTTCCGGTCGAAGAACCGCCTGCTGGCGTTCACGAAAGGGAAAGCCTCGGAATCGCTCTGTGCGGTGACGCCGATGATTCGGCCCGTAGAGGGATGGATCAGATTCCGAGTGATGATCTCTTGATCCCAGGCATCCTTCGGCAGCGGCCGCGGCAGCTCGGCGAGCACGACATGCGTGTGCCACCGTCCGCTCGCCGCGTCCAGGACCTCCTCGCGCGATATCTCCCGCAGCCGCGTCGGGTACGGGAACAACGCCGGGCGACCACCCGGCTCCGCGGCGAACACGGCAACATCACGCGCCGTCGCCTCCCGGACCTCGTACAGCACGGGCCGGCCCGGACCGATGCCCGACACCTCCCGCAGCGCCACCTCCTTGCTCGTGGTCGCGGAATGCAGCGCGGAAACCTCCAGGACCGACTGCCCAGCGGGCCCCGTCCAGTACACCGGGGCCAAAACCGCAGGCAGCAACTCCACCGCCTCAAGCGCCATCTCCCGATGCCGACGCAGATCCTCCCGGAACACCTCGACATTCGGAACCAACCGCGCGGCGATCGCGGCCGCCAGCTCTCCCAGTCCCCGGTCCGGGCCGGAGCCGGGCGCACCAAGTACCTCGGCCAGGCGGTCACCGGTCATCGCGTGCCGACGCAGGAGCAGCGGCAGCGTCGCCCCTACATCCTCACTCGCCAAGGCCGTGACCGCCGCCGACCACACCGCTGAGGCCAGCTCCGCCGGCCCCGCCTCCGAAGAAACCCGCAGCAACGGAGCATCCGGGCCCGTCACCAGGAACAAAGCCGGAACGTGCTCGATGTGCACGTTCTGCAGGAACACGGAGTCCCCGTGGCGCAACAGCCAGGACCAGAGCGCCTCTCGCCGTTCGATGCGCGTCCTGTCGTTCTCCTCGGTGAATACCTCCTCGCCGGTCAGAGTGAACTGGCGGTAGTCACCACGACTGCCGGGTACGTCGGCGAGGTCGGCGATCGACCGCAGGATGATCACGTTGTCCGGACCGTCTGCGCCTCCGATGAGGTCCTTCATCCAGGCCGTGTACCACCCGTACAGGCGACGGTGCGGCAGCGCGAGATCGTCTACGTCGAAGTCGTCGGGCAGGAGGGGGCTGTCGAGCCGGCCCTTCAGGGCGTGGTCGGCCCAGCTGTACAGGACCGCCGGGTCCGCGTCGGCATCGGGCTCCGCCGCATCCCGTACTCCCGCGCGCTGCGCCGCCTGGAGGAACTCCGGCAGCGCCATCCCCCGGGAAAGCGACCAGGCCATCAGTGCGTCCCGGAAGGCCATCGGTGGCGACTTGGCGACGTCAAGGGCCCGGTGGACACGCAGTAGCCACTCCACTGCCGCGCCGAGGGTGTCTCCCGTCGGCCGGACGGGCAACCCATGACCATTGAGACCGGGATCGTCGGCCCACAACCGGGCAAGGGTGAGCGGCGAGCCGGTGTTCGCGTATGCGGCCTCGACGATGGCGGTGACAACCCGGTCCAGCGTGGTGGCGTCGGCCTCCTCGTCGGTCAGGAGGTGGAATGCCTCTTCGGGATTCTCCTCGGTTCCCGACCTGAAGAAAGCTTCCTCGACGTCCTCACGTTCATGCCCCTGGGAGAGGATCACCGACAGGCCGCCAAGGAAGGCCCGCGCTGGAGCGACGAGACTGGCATCCCTGGCTATGACAAAGGCAAGTGAACCGTCGTACGTACGGCTCATGTCCGTCAGCATGGACTCTTCGTCCGCGGGTGAGAGGAACGGCTCCGTCGAGTCGTCGGCCTCCGAATCGGAACCGCTGTTCCAGTCCGCTTCGTCGGGCTCGGCCTGCGGGCCGGCCTCGGCCGCCTTCACATGGGTGTAGGGACCACTCTCGTCCTGGCGTTCCTGCCAGTCACTGACCGTCAGCACGGTCTGCCCGGCGAACAAGTGCGGGGACGTCTCGGGCTGCTGCGCGTAGCGGGAGATGTCCCGCAGCGACGGCGAGGACCCCGCCTCCACCTCCACCAGCATCCGCCGCCCACGGGGCAGTGCCGCAACCTCCCGCATCGCCTGCTGCTGATCCCGCGTGCCGGCCTGAAGCCCGGCGACCACCAGACTCCCCACCCGCTCGCCCGGACCAGCCATCGCCACCCACACCGGCCCCCCGGCCGCCCCGGCAGCCTCGGCGGGGGGCAACGAGGCCAGCGCCTCCAACGCCATCGCCCGGTGCGCCGCAGCCTCCCGCAGCACAGCCTGCGCCAGCTGGCCGGCCCGCTCCACCAAAGCAGCCCGCGACCCCGCACGCGACCCCGGCGCCGTACCAGCATGCGCACCCGCCAGAGCGGCGAAGGCCCCGTCGCGCATCAGCAGCGACGGGAACCCGCCCCCACCGTCCGCCGCACGCACCACCGAACGCACAAGCTCCCGCACCTGCCCGGCGAGGCCGCCCTCAGCGGCCAGAAGGGGACCATCAGGACCACTGACCACATGAAGCGCCAGCGCATAAGCCCGATACGCGACACCCCCGGAAACCTCCACCCCGGCACGGCCCCCGGTGAGCGACCCCGCCAGCTCGAGATACGCGGTGCGGTGAGGCAGATCAACAACATGCTCCGGGCTCCACGGCAACCCGTTGGGGCGGAGGAACTGCTCGGTCCGCTCATACAGGTTCACCGCGTCCCCGTACTGCAGCGACAGATCCAAGCCCTGGGCCGTTTGGGAGCCCACAGACGCCTCGAACAGGTCGTAGAGGGAATAGCGGTTGTCCGGGAGCAGGCCGGCCATCAGCACGGTTCGCAGGGACCGCACGTCCCGGTCGGTGAGAACGAGGCGCTTCTTCAGCCCGTTCACGATCGCGATCGCCAAGGCCGGGTCCGCGACGGCGAGGAATCCCCGGGTCCGCAGCTCATGGGATCGGGGAGTGTTCTTGTCTCTCGGTGTTATCGATGTGACCCCGCCCAGGCTTCCGGCCAGGGCAATGACGACCTGCAGCAGCGTGGCCTCGGCCCCCGGCTGGAGGTAGTGCGCCCTCCACGCCCCCTCTCCGTGCTTGGACAGATCCGCATGGGGCAGCAGCATCTGCAGGGCCCGGCTCGGGTCCCCCGTCTCCGCCAGGTAGCTCTTGTACAGCCCCTTTAGGAGGACACGCCCGTACTGGACCAGCGACGGGGTGCGGGCCAGCGCGCGGCCCAGGGCGTCCTCGTACTGCCGGGTCAGCTCCTGCCACCGCTGCGAGCCGAAGAACACATCGTAACGCCCCGGCCGTCCACCGAAGACGGCATCCGCCGCCCGGGCCGCCGCGGCAATCGCCTCCGGCCCGCGCCCCGTGAACCGCACCCAACGCGGCTCCGGATCACCCGATTCGTGCGTCAGCCCCAGCCTCAACCTACCGCGCGAATCAAGGGATATCGTGCCGAGGGTGCTCGGTGCCCACACGACGTGGCGCGGATTGGCGTCCGCCACCGTCTGGCCCAGCGCGTCAAACCCGGGAAGCCGCTGACCCGGCTGGCACGCGAAGAGGACCAGGGTGAGCCCCCGCTCTCCCGGCCGGTAGCGCTCGAGGAACACTCGCAGGTAACGGCCGACCTCCCCGCCCGTCACCCTGCGAAGGCCACGCCCGGAGCCGAGGTCGAAGTACATCCCAGCGGTCGCATGCGCATTCAGGACGAAGCCGTCACCCGATCCCTTCCACGGGAGCGGAACAGAGGGGGCGACGAGGCGGTTTAGCCCGTCGTATACCTCATACTCCCGCTGGTCGAAGAACGTCTCGACCCTGGGGCTGTACCGCACATCCATCTCTGTCGGTGGCAGGGCGTCGGCTCCGATGACGCGGTCGGTGCCAGGGCGGGCAGTGGCACGGGTGATGATCTCCCGGTCCCACTCGCGGACCGGCAGCGGAGCGGGAACCTCGGCAAGGACCACATGCGTGTACCGCTGACCCGTAGCCGCGTCGAACACCACCCCACGCGACACCTCCCGCAACTCCGTCGCCCGCGCGAACAACGCCGGCCGGGCACCGGGATCCGGCGCGAACACCGCCACATCACGCGCCGTGGAATCCCGGACCTCATACAGCACCAGACCATCCACACCACCAGCAACGGCACCGGCACCGGCACCGGCAACGGCACCGGCAACGGCCGCTTCCCGCAGCACCGCATCCCGGCTCGTGCCCGCCCGGTGCAAAGCAGGAACCCCGGACACCGTCTGACCCCCGGAACCCACCCACCACACCGGCCCCAGAACCGCCGGCAGCAGCTCGACCGCCTCCACCGCCATCTCCCGGTGCCGCACCAGCTCACCGAGCAGCCCCTCACCCCCGCCCAGCACCAGCTCAGCCGCCCCGCCCGCCAGCCCCGCCAGCACCACCCCCCGGTCAGGCGCCGCGACAGGAACCGCCTCCGCCCGCGACAGCAGCTCCTCAATCCCCCGCCGCCGCAGGATCAGCGGCACCCCAGCACGCACATCCCCCGACCCGAACGCCTCACCCAGCACCGACCGCACCAACGCAGACAGCGCCGCCACACCCCCATCCAGCCCAGCCCGCAGCAACACCCCATCCACACCAGCCGCCAGATACAAAGCAGGCACATGCTCCACGCGCACGTTCCGCAGGATGAATGGATGCCCGTGCCGCAACACCCACGCCCACAACGCATCCCGCCGCACAGCCACCCGGCCAAGTGAATCCGCCGTCGTAGCCCCCAGACCACCGAACTGCGCGTAGCGCCCAACCGGTCCCGGAACACCGGTCAGCTCAGCGATCTCCGCCAGCACGGGACCGCCCGTGAGGCGCGGAGTGAGCCACCCGGTCGACAACGCATACCGCACACGGTGCGACAGGCTCAGCTCACCGCTGTCGAAGCCCGCCGGGAGCCGCAGACGCGCCAAGCGCCCCTCCGGGTCGAATGCGTGGTCGGCCCAGCTGTGGAGGGCGACCGTGTCCGCCTCACGGACATCGGGCTCCGCCGGATCCCGCACACCCACCTGCTGCGCCGCCCCGAACGCCTCCACCATGCTCATCCGCTTGTCCCTGAGCATCACGCCCATCAGGAAATCCCGGAATCCCAGCGGATCGGACACCTCCATTTCCAAGGCCTTGTAGACACGCAGCAGCCACGCCATGACGGCAGCCGGCTCTCTGCCGGCGGGCGCCAGCGGCACGCCCCCCGGATTCAGCCCGGGATCCGACGCCCACAACGCACTCACCGTGTGAGGCGACGAGCGATGCTGGAAAGCCGCCCAGGAGAAGGCAGTGAAGAGAAGCCCGGGGTCGGCATCGCCCTTGGGATCGAGCAGACTGTTCAGCAGCTCATCCGTATTGCGCGTGCCCGACGGGAAGAACACCGCACTGACGTCAACCATCGCGTCAGTACGCAAGGCGATATAGAGGTACAGGGCCTTGAGTGCCTGGCGCGCCGTGCCGGCCAGACGCGGGTCGGCGATCAGAACCTTCCCCACCGCGGCCTCGTAAACAGCGTCGAGGTCCTCCTGCGCAGGCAGACCCTCTTCCTCATCAAGGTCGGAGCCACTGTTCCAGTCCGCTTCCTCAGGCTCGGCCTGCGGGCCGGCCTCGGCCGCCTTCACATGGGTGTAGGGACCACTCTCGTCCTGGCGTTCCTGCCAGTCGCTGACCGTCAGCACGGTCTGCCCGGCGAACAGGTACGGGGACGTCTCGGGCTGCTGCGCGTAGCGGGAGATGTCCCGCAGCGACGGCGAGGACCCCGCCTCCACCTCCACCAGCATCCGCCGCCCACCGGGCAGTGCCGCAACCTCCCGCATCGCCTGCCGCTGATCCCGCGTGCCGGCCTGGAGCCCGGCGACCACCAGACTCCCCACCGGCCCGGCCGGACCGGCCATCGCCACCCACACCGACCCCGCAGCACCATCGGCGGGAGGCAACGCGGCCAGCGCCTCCAACGCCATCGCCCGGTGCGCCGCGGCCTCCCCCAGCACGACCTGCGCCAGCTCACCAGCCCGCTCCACCAAAGCAGCACGCGAAGCAGCACGCGACCCCGGCGCCACACCACCATGCGCACCCGCCAGAGCGGCGAAAGCCCCGTCACGCATCAGCAGCGACGGGAACCCGCCCCCACCGTCCGCCGCACGCACCACCGAACGCACAAGCTCCCGCACCTGCCCCGCAGGACCACCACCAGCAGCCAGGAACGCACCATCAGGACCACTGACCACATGAAGCGCCAGCACATGAGCCCGATACGCGACACCCCCGGAAACCTCCACCCCGGCACGGCCCCCGGTGAGCGACCCCGCCAACTCCAGGTAGGCGGTGCGGTGGGGCAGATCAACGAACGGATGCTCCGGGGTCCACGGCAACCCGTTGGGGCGAACGAACTGCTCGGTCCGCTCGTACAGGTTCACCGCGTCCCCGTACAGCAGCGACAGATCCAAGCCCTGGGCCGTTTGGGAGCCCACTGACGCCTCGAACAGGTCGTAGAGGGAGTAGCGGTTGTCCGGGAGCAGGCCGGCCATCAGCACGTCTTGCAGGACCCGCATGTGCAGGTCGGTGAGAACGAGGCGCTTCTTCAGCCCGTTCACGATCGCGATCGCCAAGACCGGGTCCCCGACGGCGAGGAATCCCCGGGCCCGCAGCTCGTGGAATCGGGGAGTTTCCTTGTCTCTCGGTTTGACCGATGTGCCCCCACCGAGGCTTGCAGCCAGGACCATGACGACCTGCAGCAGCGTGGCCCCGGACCCCGGCTGAAGGTAGTGCGCCCTCCACACTCCCTCGCCGCGCACGGACATGTCCACGTGGGGCAGCAGCATCCGCAGGGCCCGGCCCGGGTCCCCCGTCTCCTCCAGGTAGCTCTCATACAGCTTCTGAAGGAGGGAACGCCCGTACTCGACCAGCGACGGGTTGCGGGCCAGCGCGCGGCCCAGGGCGTCCTCGTACTGCCGGGTCAGCTCCTGCCACCGCTGCGAGCCGAAGAACACGTCGTAACGCCCCGGCTGCCCACCGAAGACGGCGTCCGCCGCCCGGGCCGCCGCGGCAATCGCCTCCGGCCCCCGCCCCGTGAACCGCTCCCAACGCGGCTCCGGATCACCCGATTCGTGCCTCAGCCCCAGCCTCAACCTACCCCGCGAATAAACGGTTACCGTGCTGACGGTGCTCGGTGCCCACACGACCTGGCGCGGATTGGCGTCCGCCACCGTCTGGCCCAGCGCGTCAAACCCGGGAAGCCGCTGACCCGGCCGGCACGCGAAGAGGACCAGGGCGAGCCCCTTCTCTCCCGGCCGGTAGCGTCTGAGGAGCTCTCCCAGGTGATCGCCGACCTCCCCGCCCGTCACCCTGCGAAGGCCACGCCGGGAACCGAGCGGAAAGTACATCCCAGCGGTCGCATGCGCATTCAGGACGAAGCCGTCACCCGATCCCTTCCACGGGAGCGGAACAGAGGGGGCGACGGTCCGGTTTAGCCCGTCGTATACCTCATACTTCCGCTGGTCGAAGAACGTCTCGACCCTGGGGCCGTACCGCACATCCACATCTGTCGGTGGCAGGGCGTCGGCTCCGATGACGCGGTCGGTGCCAGGGCGGGTAGTGGCATGGGTGATGATCTCCCGGTCCCACTCGCGGACCGGGAGCGGAGCGGGAACCTCGGCAAGGACCACATGCGTGTACCGCTGACCGGTAGCCGCGTCGAACACCACCCCACGCGACACCTCCCGCAACTCCGTCGCCTGCGCGAACAACGCCGGCCGGGCACCGGGATCCGGTGCGAACACCGCCACATCACGCGCCGTGGAATCCCGGACCTCATACAGCACCAGACCATCCACACCACCAGCAACGGCACCGGCAACGGCAACGGCCGCTTCCCGCAGCACCGCATCCCGGCTCGTGCCCGCCCGGTGCAGAGCAGGAACCCCGGACACGCTCTGACCCCCGGAACCCACCCACCACACCGGCCCCAGAACGGCCGGCAGCAGCTCGACCGCCTCCACCGCCATCTCCCGGTGCCGCACCAGCTCACCGAGCAGCCCCTCACCCCTGCCCAGCACCACATCAGCCGCCCGGCCCGCCAGCCCCGCCAGCACCACCCCCCGGTCAGGCGCCGCGGCAGGAACCGCCTCCGCCCGCGACAGCAGCTCCTCGATGCCACGCCGCCGCAGGATCAGCGGCACCCCAGCACGCACATCCCCCGATCCGAACGCCTCACCCAGCACCGACCGCACCAGCGGATACAGCGCCGCCACACCCTCATCCAGTCCAGCCCGCAGCAACACCCCATCCACACCAGCCGCCAGATACAGAGCAGGCACATGCTCCACGCGCACGTTGCTCAAGATGTACGGGTGCCCGTGCCGCAACACCCACGCCCGCAAAGCATCCCGCCGCGCAGCCACCCGGCCAAGTGAATCCGCCGTCATGGCCGCCAGGGCACCGAACTGCGCGTAGCGCCCGACCGGTCCCGGAACAGCGGTCAGCTCAGCGATCTCCGCCAGCACGGGAGCGCCCGTGAGCTGCGGAGTGAGCCACCCGGTCGACAACGCATACCGCACACGGTGCGGCAAACTCAGTTCTTCCTTGTTGAAGCCGGCCGGGAGCCGCACACTCGCCGCGCGCTCCTCCGGGTCGAATGCGTGGTCGGCCCAGCTGTGGAGGGCGACCGTGTCCGCCTCACGGACATCGGGCTCCGCCGGATCCCGCACACCCGCCTGCTGCGCCGCCCCGAACGCCTCCACCATGCTCATCCGCTTGTCCCTGAGCATCACGCCCATCAGGAAATCCCGGAATCCCAGCGGATCGGGCTCCGCCATTTCCAAGGCCTTGTAGACGCGCAACAGCCAGGCCATGACATCCGCCGGTTCTCTGCTGGCGGGCGCCAGCGGCACGCCCCCCGGATTCAGCCCGGGATCCGAAGCCCACAACGCACTCAGCGTGTGAGGCGACGAGCGATGCGCGAAAGCCGCCCAGGAGAAAGCAGCGAAGACGAGCCCGGGGTCGGCATCCCCCTCGGGATCCATCAGCTTCGCCAGCAGATCATCTGTATTGCGCGTGTCCGGCGGGAAGAACACCGCACTGACCTCAACCGTCGCGTCAGTACGCGAGGTGATGTAGGTGAACAGGGCCTTGAGTGCCTGGCGCGCCGTGCCGGCCAGACGCGGGTCGGCAATCAGAACCTTCCCCACCGCTACTTCGTAAACAGCGTCGAGGTCCTCCTGCGAAGGCAGCCCCTCTTCCTCATCAAGGTCGGAGCCACTGTTCCAGTCCGCTTCCTCAGGCTCGGCCTGCGGGCCGGCCTCGGCCGCCTTCACATGAGTGTAGGGACCACTCTCATCCCGGCGTTCCTGCCAGTCACTGACCGTCAGCACGGTCTGCCCCGCGAACAAGTGCGGGGACGTCTCGGGCCGCTGCGCGTAGCGGGAGATGTCCCGCAGCGACGGCGAGGACCCCACCTCCACCTCCACCTCCACCAGCATCCGCCGCCCACCGGGCAGTGCCGCAACCTCCCGCATCGCCAGCCGCTGATCCCGCGTTCCCGCCTGAAGCCCGGCGACCACCAGACTCCCCACCGGCCCGGCCGGACCGGCCATCGCCACCCACACCGACCCCGCAGCACCATCGGCGGGAGGCAACGCGGCCAGCGCCTCCAACGCCATCGCCCGGTGCGCCGCGGCCTCCCCCAGCAGGCCCTGCGCCAGCTCACCAGCCCGCTCCACCAAAGCAGCACGCGAAGCAGCACGCGACCCCGGCGCCACACCACCATGCGCACCCGCCAGAGCGGCGAAAGCCCCGTCACGCATCAGCAGCGACGGGAACCCGCCCCCACCGTCCGCCGCACGCACCACCGAACGCACAAGCTCCCGCACCTGCCCCGCAGGACCACCACCAGCAGCCAGGAACGCACCATCAGGACCACTGACCACATAAAGCGCCAGCACATGAGCCCGATGCTCAAGACCCCCGGAAACCTCCACCCCGCCACGGCCCCCGGTAAGCGAACCCGCCAACTCGAGATACGCGCTGCGGTGAGGCAGATCGACGAACGGATGCTCCAGGCTCCACGGCAACCCGTTGGAGCGGAGGAACGCCTCCGTCCGCTCGTACAGGTTCACCGCGTCCCCGTACAGCAGCGACATCTCCAAGCCCTGGGCCGTTTCGGAGCCCACTGACGCCTCGAACAGGTCGTAGAGGGAGTAGCGGTTGTCCGGGAGCAGGCCGGCCATCAGCACCGCTCGCAGGATCCGCACTTCCTCGTCGTTGAGAAGGATGCGCTCCTTCATCCCGTCCACGATCGTGCGCGGCAAGGCCGGGTCCGCGACGGCGAGGAATCCCCGGGTCCGCAGCGCATGGAATCGGGGGCTGTTCTTGTCTCTCGGTTTGACCGTTGTGACACCGCCCAGGCTTCCGGCCAGGGCACTGACGAACTCCTCCAGCGTGGCCCCGGACCCCGGCTGGAGGAAGTGCGCCCTCCACTCCTCCTCGCGGCCCTCAGACATGTCCGCCGCGGGCAGCAGCATCTGCAGGGCCTGGCCCGGGTCCCCCGTCTCCTCCAGGTAGCTTTCATACAAACCCTGCAGGAGGACACGCGCGTCCTCGACCACCGCCTGGTTGCGGGCCAGCGCGCGGCCCAGGGCGTCCTCGTACTGCCGGGTCAGCTCCTGCCACCGCTGCGAGCCGAAGAACACATCGTAACGCCCCGGCCGCCCACCGAAGACGGCATCCGCCTCCCGAGCCGCCGCGGCAATCGCCTCCGGCCCGCGCCCCGTGAACCGCACCCAACGCGGCTCCGGATCACCCGATTCGTGCACCAGACCCAATGCGACCCCATCGGCGGTGCCCACACCGTATCCGCTGCTGATGACGTTAGGTGCCCACACCAGGTGGCGCGGATTGGCGTCCGCCACCGTCTGGCCCAGCGCGTCAAACCCGGGAAGCGACTGGCCCGGCCGGCACGCGAAGAGGACCAGGGCGAGCCCCTTCTCTCCCGGCCGGTAGCGTCTGAGGAGCTCTCGCAGGTGATCGCCGACCTCCCCGCCCGTCACCCTGCGAAGGCCACGCCGGGAACCGAGCGGAAAGAACATCGCCTGCGACACATGGGAACTCAGGACGAAGCCGTCACCCGATCCGTTCCACGGGACCGGGATAGAGGAGGCGACGACCCAGTCTGAGTCATCCCTTCTATCGTAGTGGCGTATGTCGAAGAAGATCTCGGCCGTGCGGTGGTGCCGCACATGCCGCTGTGACGGCGACATGGCGTTGGCTCCGACGACGCGGTCGGTGCCAGGGCGGGTGGCCGCGCGGGTGATGATCTCCCGGTCCCACTCGCGGACCGGGAGCGGAGCGGGAACCTCGGCAAGGACCACATGCGTGTACCGCTGACCGGTAGCCGCGTCGAACACCACCCCACGCGACACCTCCCGCAACTCCGTCGCCCGCGCGAACAACGCCGGCCGGGCACCGGGATCCGGCGCGAACACCGCCACATCACGCGCCGTGGAATCCCGGACCTCATACAGCACCAGACCATCCACACCACCAGCAACGGCGCTGGCATCGGCCGCTTCCCGCAGCACCGCATCCCGGCTCGTGCCCGCCCGGTGCAGAGCAGGAACCCCGGACACGCTCTGGCCCTGGGAACCCACCCACCACACCGGCCCCAGAACGGCCGGCAGCAGCTCGACCGCCTCCACCGCCATCTCCCGGTGCCGCACCAGCTCACCGAGCAGCCCCTCACCCCCGCCCAGCACCACATCAGCCGCCCGGCCCGCCAGCCCCGCCAGCACCACCCCCCGGTCAGGCGCGACGGCAGGAACTACCTCCGCCCGCGACAGCAGCTCCTCGATGCCACGCCGCCGCAGGATCAGCGGCACCCCAGCACGCACATCCCCCGACCCGAACGCCTCACCCAGCACCGACCGCACCAACGGATACAGCGCCGCCACACCCTCATCCAGCTCACCCCGCAGCAACACCCCATCCACACCAGCCGCCAGATACAAAGCAGGCACATGCTCCACGCGCACGTTGCGCAGGATGAACGGATGCCCGTGCCGCAACACCCACGCCCGCAACGCATCCCGCCGCACAGCCACCCGGCCAAGTGAATCCGCCGTCATGGCCGCCAGGGCACCGAACTGCGCGTAGCGCCCGACCGGTCCCGGAACACGGGTCAGCGCCGCGATCTCCGCCAGCGCGGGAGCGCCCGTGAGGCGCTCAGTGAGCCACCCGGTCGACAACGCATACCGCACACGGTGCGGCAGACTCAGATCACCCTTGTCGAAACCGGCCGGGAGCCGCACACTCGCCGAACGCTCCACCGGGTCGAATGCGTGGTCGACCCAGCTGTGGAGGGCGACCGTGTCCGCCTCACGGACATCGGGCTCCGCCCGATCCCGCACACCCACCTGCTGCGCCGCCCCGAACACCTCCACCATGCTCATCCGCTTGCCCCTGAGCATCACGCCCATCAGGAAATCCCGGAATCCCAGCGGATCGGGCTCCTCCATTTCCAAGACCTCGTAGACGCGCAACAGCCAGGCCATGACATCCGCCGGCTCTCTGCCTGCGGGCGCCAGCGGCACGCCCCCCGGATTCAGCCCGGGATCCGCAGCCCACAACGCACTCACCGTATGAGGCGACGAGCGATGCTGGAAAGCCGCCCAGGAGAAGGCAGTGAAGACGAGCCCGGGGTCGGCATCGCCCTCGGGGTCGAGCAGACTGTTCAGCAGCTCATCCGTATTGCGCGTGCCCGGCGGGAAGAAGACCGCACTGACGTCAACCATCGCGTCAGTACGCAAGGTGATGTAGACGAACAGGGCCTTGAGTGCTTGGCGCGCCGTCTCGACCAGACGCGGATCGGCGACCAGAACCTTCCCCACCGCTACTTCATAAACAGCGTCGAGGTCCTCCTGCGCAGGCAGACCCTCTTCCTCATCAAGGTCGGAACCACTGTTCCAGTCCGCTTCCTCAGGCTCGGCCTGCGGGCCGGCCTCGGCCGCCTTCACATGAGTGTAGGGACCACTCTCATCCCGGCGTTCCTGCCAGTCACTGACCGTCAGCACGGTCTGCCCCGCGAACAAGTGCGGGGACGTCTCGGGCCGCTGCGCGTAGCGGGAGATGTCCCGCAGCGACGGCGAGGACCCCACCTCCACCTCCACCTCCACCAGCATCCGCCGCCCACCGGGCAGTGCCGCAACCTCCCGCATCGCCAGCCGCTGATCCCGCGTTCCCGCCTGAAGCCCGGCGACCACCAGACTCCCCACCCGCTCGCCCGGACCGGCCATCGCCACCCACACCGACCCCGCAGCACCATCGGCGGGAGGCAACGCGGCCAGCGCCTCCAACGCCATCGCCCGGTGCGCCGCGGCCTCCCCCAGCAGGCCCTGCGCCAGCTCACCAGCCCGCTCCACCAAAGCAGCACGCGAAGCAGCACGCGACCCCGGCGCCACACCACCATGCGCACCCGCCAGAGCGGCGAAAGCCCCGTCACGCATCAGCAGCGACGGGAACCCGCCCCCACCGTCCGCCGCACGCACCACCACACGCTCAAGCTCCCGCACCTGCCCCGCAGGACCACCACCAGCAGCCAGGAACGCACCATCAGGACCACTGACCACATGAAGCGCCAGCACATGAGCCCGATGCGCGACACCCCCGGAAACCTCCACCCCGGCACGGCCCCCGGTGAGCGACCCCGCCAACTCCAGGTAGGCGGTGCGGTGAGGCAGATCAACGAACGGATACTCCGGGCTCCACGGCAACAGGTCGGGGCGGAGGAGCTGCTCAGTCCGCTCATACAGGTTCACCGCGTCCCCGTACAGCAGCGACAGCTCCAAGCCCTGGGCCGTTTCGGAGCCCACAGACGCCTCGAACAGGTCGTAGAGGGAATAGCGGTTGTTGTCCGGGAGCAGGCCGGCCATCAGCACGGTTCGCAGGACCCGCACGTCCCGGTCGGTGAGAACGAGGCGCTTCTTCAGCCCGTTCACGATCGCGATCGCCAAGGCCGGGTCCCCGACGGCGAGGAACCCCCGGGCCCGCAGCTCATGGGATCGGGGACTGTTCATGTCTCTCGGTGTGACCAATGTGACCCCGCCCAGGCTTCCGGCCAGGGCAATGACGACCTGCAGCAGCGTGGCCTCGGCCCCCGGCTGGAGGTAGTGCGCCCTCCACGCCCCCTCTCCGTGCTTGGACAGATCCGCATGGGGCAGCAACATCTGCAGGGCCCGGCTCGGGTCCCCCGTCTCCTCCAGATAGCTCCCATACAGCTTCTGAAGGAGGGAACGCCCGTACTGGACCACCGACGGGGTGCGGGCCAGCGCGCGGCCCAGGGCGTCCTCGTACTGCCGGGTCAGCTCCTGCCACCGCTGCGAGCCGAAGAACACATCGTAACGCCCCGGCCGCCCACCGAAGACGGCATCCGCCGCCCGGGCCGCCGCAGCAATCGCCTCCGGCCCCCGCCCCGTGAACCGCTCCCAACGCGGCTCCGGATCACCCGATTCGTGCTTCAGCCCCAGTCTCAACCTACCGCCAGGGAGAACGGATAGCGTGCCGAGGGTGTTCGGTGCCCACACGACGTGGCGCGGATTGGCGTCCGCCACCGTCTGGCCCAGCGCGTCAAACCCGGGAAGCCGCTGACCCGACTGGCACGCGAAGAGGACCAGGGTGAGCCCCTTCTCTCCCGGCCGGTAGCGCTCGAGGAACACTCGCAGGAGATCGCCGGCTTCCCCGCCCGTCACATTGCGAAGGCCACGCCGGGAGCCGAGTCTGAAGTACATCCCAGCGGTCGCATGCGCATTCAGGACGAAGCCGTCACCCGATCCCTTCCACGGGAGCGGAACAGAGGGGGCGACGGTCCGGTTTAGCCCGTCGTATACCTCATACTTCCGCTGGTCGAAGAACGTCTCGACCCTGGGGCCGTACCGCACATCCACCTCTGTCGGTGGCAGGGCGTCGGCTCCGATGACGCGGTCGGTGCCAGGGCGGGCAGTGGCACGGGTGATGATCTCCCGGTCCCACTCGCGGACCGGGAGCGGAGCGGGAACCTCGGCAAGGACCACATGCGTGTACCGCTGACCGGTAGCCGCGTCGAACACCACCCCACGCGACACCTCCCGCAACTCCGTCGCCTGCGCGAACAACGCCGGCCGGGCACCGGGATCCGGTGCGAACACCGCCACATCACGCGCCGTGGAATCCCGGACCTCATACAGCACCAGACCATCCACACCACCAGCAACGGCACCGGCAACGGCCGCTTCCCGCAGCACCGCATCCCGGCTCGTGCCCGCCCGGTGCAGAGCAGGAACCCCGGACACCGTCTGACCCCCGGAACCCACCCACCACACCGGCCCCAGAACCGCCGGCAGCAGCTCGACCGCCTCCACCGCCATCTCCCGGTGCCGCACCAGCTCACCGAGCAGCCCCTCACCCCCGCCCAGCACCACATCAGCCGCCCGGCCCGCCAGCCCGGCCAGCAGCACCCGCCGGTCAGGCGCGGCGACAGGAACCGCCTCCGCCCGCGACAGCAGCTCCTCAATCCCCCGCCGCCGCAGGATCAGCGGCACCCCAGCACGCACATCCCCCGACCCGAACGCCTCACCCAGCACCGACCGCACCAACGCAGACAGCGCCGCCACACCCTCATCCAGCTCACCCCGCAGCAACACCCCATCCACACCAGCCGCCAGATACAAGGCAGGCACATGCTCCACGCGCACGTTGCGCAGGATGTACGGGTGCCCGTGCCGCAACACCCACGCCCGCAAAGCATCCCGCCGCGCAGCCACCCGGCCAAGTGAATCCGCCGTCGCGGCCGTCGGATTACCGAACTGCGCGTAGCGCCCGACCGGTCCCGGAACACGGGTCAGCGCCGCGATCTCCGCCAGGACGGGACCGCCCGTGAGCTGCGGAGTGAGCCACCCGGTCGACAGCGCGTACCGCACACGGTGCGGCAAACTCAGGTCTTCATTGTTGAAGCCGGCCGGGAGCCGCAGACCCGCCGCGCGCTTCTCCGGGTTGAGTGCGTGGTCGGCCCAGCTGTGGAGGGTGACCGTGTCCGCCTCACGGACATCGGGCTCCGCCGGATCCCGCACACCCGCCTGCTGCGCCGCCCCGAACGCCTCCACCATGCTCATCCGCTTGCCCCTGAGCATCACGCCCATCAGGACATCCCGGAATCCCAGCGGATCGGACACCGCCACGTCCAAGGCCTTGTAGACGCGCAACAGCCACGCCATGACGGCAGCCGGTTCTCTGCCGGCGGGCGCCAGCGGCACGCCCCCCGGATTCAGCCCGGGATCCGCAGCCCACAACGCACTCAGCGTGTGAGGCGACGAGGGATGCGCGAAAGCCGCCCAGGAGAAAGCAGTGAGGACGAGCTCGAGGTCGGCATCGCCCTCGGGATCCATCAGCTTGCCCAGCAGCTCATCTGTGTTGCGCGTGCCCGGCGGGAAGAACACCGCACTGACCTCAACCGTCGCGTCAGTACGCGAGGTGATGTAGGTGAACAGGGCCTTGAGCGCCCAGCGCGCCGTGCCGGCCAGACGCGGGTCGGCAATCAGAACCTTCCCCACCGCGGCCTCGTAAACAGCGTCGAGGTCCTCCTGCGCAGGCAGACCCTCTTCCTCGTCAAGGTCGGAACCACTGTTCCAGTCCGCCTCCTCGGGCTCAGCCTGCGGGCCGGCCTCGGCCGCCTTCACATGGGTGTAGGGACCACTCTCGTCCTGGCGTTCCTGCCAGTCACTGACCGTCAGCACGGTCTGCCCCGCGAACAGGTACGGGAACGTCTCGGGCCGCTGCGCGTAGCGGGAGATGTCCCGCAGCGACGGCGAGGACCCCACCTCCACCTCCACCAGCATCCGCCGCCCACCGGGCAGTGCCGCAACCTCCCGCATCGCCAGCCGCTGATCCCGCGTTCCCGCCTGAAGCCCGGCGACCACCAGACTCCCCACCCGCTCGCCCGGACCGGCCATCGCCACCCACACCGACCCCGCAGCGCCATCGGCGGGAGGCAACGCGGCCAGCGCCTCCAACGCCATCGCCCGGTGCGCCGCGGCCTCCCCCAGCAGGCCCTGCGCCAGCTCACCAGCCCGCTCCACCAAAGCAGCCCGCGAAGCAGCACGCGACCCCGGCGCCACACCACCATGCGCACCCGCCAGAGCGGCGAAAGCCTCGTCACGCATCAGCAGCGACGGGAACCCGCCCCCACCGTCCGCCGCACGCACCACCACACGCTCAAGCTCCCGCACCTGATCAGCAGGACCACCACCAGCAGCCAGGAACGCACCATCAGGACCACTGACCACATAAAGCGCCAACGCATGAGACCGATGCGCGACACTCCCGGAAACCTCCACCCCGGCACGGCCCCCGGTGAGCGACCCCGCCAACTCGAGATACGCGGTGCGGTGAGGCAGATCAACGAACGGATGCTCCGGGGTCCACGGCAACAGGTCGGGGCGGAGGAGCTGCTCAGTCCGCTCATACAGGTTCACCGCGTCCCCGTACTGCAGCGACAGCTCCAAGCCCCCGACCGAGTCTACTGACGCCTCGAACAGGTCGTAGAGGGAGTAGCGGTTGTCCGGGAGCAGGCCGGCCATCAGCACGTCTCGCAGGAACTGCATGTGCACGTCGGTGAGAACGAGGCGCTTCTTCATCCCGTCCACGATCGTGCGCGGCAAGGCCGGGTCCGCGACGGCGAGGAATCCCCGGGCCCGCAGCTCGTGGAATCGGGCACTGTTCTTGTCTCTCGGTTTGACCGATGTGACCCCGCCCAGGCTTCCCGCCAGGGCACTGACGAACTCCTCCAGCGTGGCCCCGGACCCCGGCTGGAGGAAGTGCGCCCTCCACTCCTCCTCGCGGCCCTCAGACATGTCCGCCGCGGGCAGCAACATCCGCAGGGCCCGGCCCGGGTCCCCCGTCTCCTCCAGGTAGCTCTCGTACAAACTCTTCAGGAGGACACGCCCGCCCTCGACCACCGACGGGGTGCGGGCCAGCGCCCGGCCCAGGGCGTCCTCGTACTGCCGGGTCAGCTCCTGCCACCGCTGCGAGCCGAAGAACACGTCGTAACGCCCCGGCCGCCCACCGAAGACGGCATCCACCGCCCGCCCCGCCACGGCAATGGCCTCCGGCCCGCGCCCCGTGAACCGCACCCAACGCGGCTCCGGATCACCCGATTCGTGCTTCAGGCCCACTCCCACTCCAGCGGCGCCCACACCGAATGTGCTGCTGACGACGTTCGATGCCCACACAACGTGGCGCGGATTCGCGTCCGCCACCGTCTGGCCCAGCGCGTCAAACCCGGGAAGCCACTCGCCCGGCCGGCACGCCAAGAGGACCAGAGGCAGCCCCTCCTCCCCGGTCCGGTAACGCTTGAGGAGCTCTCGCAGGTAATGGCCGACCTCCCCGCCCGTCGCGCTGCGAAGGCCACGCCGGGAGCCGAGCGCAAAATACATCCCAGCGGTCGCATGGGAAATGAGGACGAAGCCGTCACCCGCTTCGTTCCACGGGAGCGGAACAGAAGGAACGGCGAGACGGTTTGACCCTTCAAATAGCTCATACTGCCGTATGTCGAAGAAGACCTCGGCCGTGCGGTGGAACCGCACATGCTGCTGTGACGGTGACATGGCGTCGGCGCCGATGACGCGGTCGGTGCCAGGGCGGGTAGCGGCGCGGGTGATGATCTCCCGGTCCCACTCGCGGACCGGGAGCGGAGCGGGAACCTCGGCAAGGACCACATGCGTGTACCGCTGACCGGTAGCCGCGTCGAACACCACCCCACGCGACACCTCCCGCAACTCCGTCGCCTGCGCGAACAACGCCGGCCGGGCACCGGGATCCGGCGCGAACACCGCCACATCACGCGCCGTGGAATCCCGGACCTCATACAGCACCAGACCATCCACACCACCAGCAACGGCACCGGCAACGGCACCGGCACCGGCAACGGCCGCTTCCCGCAGCACCGCATCCCGGCTCGTGCCCGCCCGGTGCAGAGCAGGAACCCCGGACACGCTCTGACCCTGGGAACCCACCCACCACACCGGCCCCAGAACCGCCGGCAGCAGCTCGACCGCCTCCACCGCCATCTCCCGGTGCCGCACCAGCTCACCGAGCAGCCCCTCACCCCCGCCCAGCACCACATCAGCCGCCCGGCCCGCCAGCCCGGCCAGCACCACCCCCCGGTCCAGCCCGACGGCAGGAACCGCCTCCGCCCGCGACAGCAGCTCCTCAATCCCCCGCCGCCGCAGGATCAGCGGCACCCCAGCACGCACATCCCCCGACCCGAACGCCTCACCCAGCACCGACCGCACCAACGCAGACAGCGCCGCCACACCCTCATCCAGTCCAGCCCGCAGCAACACCCCATCCACACCAGCCGCCAGATACAAAGCAGGCACATGCTCCACGCGCACATTGCTCAGGATGTACGGGTGCCCGTGCCGCAACACCCACGCCCGCAGAGCATCCCGCCGCACAGCCACCCGGCCGACCGCATCCGCCGTCGTAGCCGCCAGGGCACCGAACTGCGCGTAGCGCCCGACCGGTCCCAGAACACGGGTCAGCGCCGCGATCTCCGCCAGCACGGGACCGCCCGTGAGGCGCGCAGTGAGCCACCCGGTCGACAACGCGTACCGCACACGGTGCGGCAAACTCAGATCACCCTTGTCGAAACCGGCCGGGAGCCGCACACTCGCCGCGCGCTCCTCCGGGTCGAATGCGTGGTCGGCCCAGCTGTGGAGGGCGACCGTGTCCGCCTCACGGACATCGGGCTCCGCCGGATCCCGCACACCCACCTGCTGCGCCGCCCCGAACGCCTCCACCATGCTCATCCGCTTGTCCCTGAGCATCCCGCCCATCAGGAAATCCCGGAATGCCAGCGGATCGGGCTCCTCCATTTCCAAGGCCTTGTAGACACGCAACAGCCACGCCATGGCAGCCGCCGGCTCTCTGCTGGCGGGCGCCAGCGGCACGCCCCCCGGATTCAGCCCGGGATCCGCAGCCCACAACGCACTCAGCGTGTGAGGCGACGAGGGATGCCCGTAAGCCGCCACGGCGAAAGCAGCGCGGACGACCCTGGGGTCGGCATCGCCCTCGGGATCGAGCAGCTTCTTCAGCAGCTCATCTGTATTGCGCGTGCCCGGCGGGAAGAACACCGCACTGACCTCAACCGTCGCGTCAGTACGCGAGGTGATGTAGGTGAACAGGGCCTTGAGCGCCTGGCGCGCCGTGCCGGCCAGACGCGGGTCGGCGGTCAGAACCTTCCCCACCGCTACTTCATAAACAGCGTCGAGGTCCTCCTGCGCAGGCAGACCCTCTTCCTCATCGATGTCGGAACCACTGTTCCAGTCCGCTTCCTCGGGCTCAGCCTGCGGGCCGGCCTCAGTCGCCTTCACATGGGTGTAGGGACCGGCCTCGTCCTGGCGTTCCTGCCAGTCGCTGACCGTCAGCACGGTCTGCCCGGCGAACAAGTGCGGGGACGTCTTGGGCCGCTGCGCGTAGCGGGAGATGTCCCGCAGCGACAGCGAGGACTCCGCCTCCACCTCCACCAGCATCCGCCGCCCACCGGGCAGTGCCGCAACCTCCCGCATCGCCAGCCGCTGATCCCGCGTGCCGGCCTGAAGCCCGGCGACCACCAGACTCCCCACCCGCTCGCCCGGACCGGCCATCGCCACCCACACCGACCCCGCGGCGGCCGCGGCGGCCGCGGTGGGAGGCAACGAGGCCAGCGCCTCCAAAGCCATCGCCCGGTGCGCCGCGGCCTCCCCCAGCACGGCCTGCGCCAGCTCGCCGGCCCGCTCGACCAAAGCAGCCCGCGAAGCAGCACGCGACCCCGGCGCCGTACGACCATGCGCACCCGCCAGAGCGGCGAAAGCCCCGTCACGCATCAGCAGCGACGGGAACCCGCCCCCACCGTCCGCCGCACGCACCACCGAACGCACAAGCTCCCGCACCTGATCAGCAGGGCCACCGTCAGCGGCCAGAAGGGGACCATCAGGACCACTGACCACATAAAGCGCCAACGCATGAGACCGATGCTGAAGACCCCCGGAAACCTTCACCCGAGCACGGCCCCCGGTAAGCGACCCGGCCAGCTCGAGATACGCGGTGCGGTGAGGCAGATCAACGAACGGATGCTCCAGGCTCCACGGCCACCGGTCGAGGCGGAGGAGCTGCTTGGTCCGCTCATACAGGTTCACCGCGTCCCCGTACTGCAGCGACAGCTCCAAGCCCCTGGCCGTTTGGGAGCTTACTGACGCCTCGAACAGGTCGTAGAGGGAATAGCGGTTGTCCGGGAGCAGGCCTGCCATCAGCACGTCTTGCAGGATCCGCATGTGCAGGTCGGTGAGAACGAGGCGCTTCTTCAGCCCATTCACGATCGCGATCGCCAAGGCCGGGTCCCCGACGGCGAGGAACCCCCGGGCCCGCAGCTCGTGGAATCGGGGAGTTTCCTTGTCTCTCGGTTTGGCCGATGTGCCCCCACCGAGGCTTCCGGCCAGGGCACTGACAATCTCCTCCAGCGTGGCCCCGGACCCCGGCTGGAGGTAGTGCGCCCTCCACTCCTCCTCGCGGCCCTCAGACATGTCCGCCGCGGGCATCAACATCCGCAGGGCCCGGCCCGGGTCCCCCGTCTCCTCCAGATAGCTCCCATACAAACCCTGCAGGAGGACACGCCCGCCCTCGACCAGCAACGGATTGCGGGCCAGCGCCCGGCCCAGGGCGTCCTCGTACTGCCGGGTCAGCTCCTCCCACCGCTGCGAGCCGAAGAACACATCGTAACGCCCCGGCCGCCCACCGAAGACGGCATCCGCCTCCCGAGCCGCCGCGGCAATCGCCTCCGGCCCGCGCCCCGTGAACCGCACCCAACGCGGCTCCGGATCACCCGATTGGTGCTTCAGGCCCACTCCCACTCCAGCGGCGCCCACACCGAATGTGCTGCTGACGACGTTCGGTGCCCACACAACGTGGCGCGGATTCGCGTCCGCCACCGTCTGGCCCAGCGCGTCAAACCCGGGGAGCGACTCGCCCGGCCGGCACGCGAAGAGGACCAGGGCGAGCCCCTGCTCTCCCGGCCGGTAGCGTCTGAGGAGCTCTCCCAGGTGATCGCCGACCTCCCCGCCCGTCACCCTGCGAAGGCCACGCCGGGAGCCGAGCGCAAAGAACATCGCCTGCGACGTATGGGAACTGAAGGCGAAGCCGTCACCCGATCCGTTCCACGGGAGTGGAATAGAGGGGGTGACGACCCGGTTTGAGCCGTCATTTCTATCGTAGTGGCGTATGTCGAAGAAGACCTCGACCGTACGGTGGAGCAGCACATGCCGCTGTGACGGCGACGTGGCGTCGGCTCCGATGACGCGGTCGGTGCCAGGGCGGGCAGTGGCATGGGTGATGATCTCCCGGTCCCACTCGCGGACCGGGAGCGGAGCGGGAACCTCGGCAAGGACCACATGCGTGTACCGCTGACCGGTAGCCGCGTCGAACACCACCCCACGCGACACCTCCCGCAACTCCGTCGCCTGCGCGAACAACGCCGGCCGGGCAGCGGGATCCGGTGCGAACACCGCCACATCACGCGCCGTGGAATCCCGGACCTCATACAGCACCAGACCATCCACACCACCAGCAACGGCAACGGCACCGGCAACGGCCGCTTCCCGCAGCACCGCATCCCGGCTCGTGCCCGCCCGGTGCAGAGCAGGAACCCCGGACACGCTCTGACCCCCGGAACCCACCCACCACACCGGCCCCAGAACGGCCGGCAGCAGCTCGACCGCCTC
The DNA here is from genome assembly GCF_035989305.1 of Streptomyces sp. NBC_01233. Lineage (NCBI taxonomy): Bacteria > Bacillati > Actinomycetota > Actinomycetes > Kitasatosporales > Streptomycetaceae > Streptomyces > Streptomyces sp. NBC_01233. The sequence continues at coordinate 1,573,661 of NZ_CP108514.1, forward strand.
CACCGCCATCTCCCGGTGCCGCACCAGCTCACCGAGCAGCCCCTCACCCCCGCCCAGCACCACATCAGCCGCCCCGCCCGCCAGCCCCGCCAGCAGCACCCGCCGGTCAGGCGCGACGGCAGGAACCGCCTCCGCCCGCGACAGCAGCTCCTCGATGCCACGCCGCCGCAGGATCAGCGGCACCCCAGCACGCACATCCCCCGACCCGAACGCCTCACCCAGCACCGACCGCACCAGCGGATACAGCGCCGCCACACCCTCATCCAGCTCACCCCGCAGCAACACCCCATCCACACCAGCCGCCAGATACAGGGCAGGCACATGCTCCACGCGCACGCTGCGCAGGATGTACGGGTGCCCGTGCCGCAACGCCCACGCCCGCAACGCATCCCGCCGCACAGGCGTCGTAGCCGTCGGATCACCGAACTGCGCGTAGCGCCCGACCGGTCCCGGAACAGCGGTCAGCTCCGCGATCTCCGCCAGCACGGGACCGCCCGTGAGCTGCGGAGTGAGCCACCCGGTCGACAACGCGTACCGCACACGGTGCGGCAGACTCAGGTCACCCTTGTTGAAACCGGCCGGGAGCCGCAGACGCGCCGAGCGCCCCTCCGGGTCGAATGCGTGGTCGGCCCAGCTGTGGAGGGCGACCGTGTCCGCCTCACGGACATCGGGCTCCGCCGGAGCCCGCACACCCGCCTGCTGCGCCGCCCCGAACGCCTCCACCATGCTCATCCGCTTGTCCCCGAGCATCACGCCCATCAGGAAATCCCGGAATCCCAGCGGATTTGACTCCTCCACTTCCAAGGCCTTGTAGACGCGCAACAGCCACGCCATGACATCCGCCGGCTCTCTACTGGCAGGCGCCAGCGGCACGCCCCCCGGATTCAACCCGGGATCCGCAGCCCACAACGCACTCAGCGACGAGGGATGCGCGTAAGCCGCCATGGCGAAAGCAACGAAGACGGCCCTGGGGTCGGCATCGCCCTCGGGATCCATCAGCTTCTTCAGCAGATCATCTGTGTTGGGCGTGTCCGGCGGGAAGAACACCGCACTGACCTCAACCGTCGCGTCAGTACGCGAGGTGATGTAGGTGAACAGGGCCTTGAGCGCCTGGCGCGCCGTGCCGGCCAGACGCGGGTCGGCGATCAGAACCTTCCCCACCGCGGCCTCGTAAACAGCGTCGAGGTCCTCCTGCGAAGGCAGCCCCTCTTCCTCGTCAAGGTCGGAACCACTGTTCCAGTCCGCCTCGTCGGGCTCAGCCTGCGGGCCGGCCTCAGTCGCCTTCACGTGGGTGTAGGGACCGGCCTCGTCCTGGCGTTCCTGCCAGTCGCTGACCGTCAGCACGGTCTGCCCGGCGAACAAGTGCGGGGACGTCTCGGGCTGCTGCGCGTAGCGGGAGATGTCCCGCAGCGACGGCGAGGACCCCACCTCCACCTCCACCAGCATCCGCCGCCCACCGGGCAGTGCCGCAACCTCCCGCATCGCCTGCCGCTGATCCCGCGTGCCGGCCTGGAGCCCGGCGACCACCAGACTCCCCACCGGCCCGGCCGGACCGGCCATCGCCACCCACACCGACCCCGCAGCACCATCGGCGGGAGGCAACGCGGCCAGCGCCTCCAACGCCATCGCCCGGTGCGCCGCGGCCTCCCCCAGCACGACCTGCGCCAGCTCACCAGCCCGCTCCACCAAAGCAGCACGCGAAGCAGCACGCGACCCCGGCGCCACACCACCATGCGCACCCGCCAGAGCGGCGAAAGCCCCGTCACGCATCAGCAGCGACGGGAACCCGCCCCCACCGTCCGCCGCACGCACCACCGAACGCACAAGCTCCCGCACCTGCCCCGCAGGACCACCACCAGCAGCCAGGAACGCACCATCAGGACCACTGACCACATGAAGCGCCAGCACATGAGCCCGATGCGCGACACTCCCGGAAACCTCCACCCCGGCACGGCCCCCGGTAAGCGAACCCGCCAGCTCGAGATACGCGGTGCGGTGAGGCAGATCAACGAACGGATGCTCCGGGGTCCACGGCAACCCGTTGGGGCGAACGAACTGCTCGGTCCGCTCATACAGGTTCACCGCGTCCCCGTACAGCAGTGACAGCTCCAGGCCCCTGGCCGAGTCTACTGACGCCTCGAACAGGTCGTAGAGGGAATAGCGGTTGTCCGGGAGTAGGCCGGCCATCAGCACCGCTCGCAGGATCCACACGTCCCGGTCGGTGAGAACGAGGCGCTTCTTCAGCCCGTTCACGATCGCGATCGGCAAGGCCGGATCCGCGACGGCGAGGAATCCCCGGGTCCCCAGCTCATGGAATCGGGGACTGTTCTTGTCTCTCAATGTGGCCGGTGTGACACCGTCCAGGCTTCCGGCCAGGACCATGACGACCTGCAGCAGCGTGGCCTCGGCCCCCGGCTGGAGGTAGTGCGCCCTCCACACTCCCTCGCCGCGCACGGACATGTCTGCCTGGGGCAGCAGCATCCGCAGGGCCCGGCCCGGGTCCCCCGTCTCCTCCAGATAGCTCTCATACAGCTTCTGAAGGAGGGAACGCCCGCCCTCGACCAGCGCCGGGGTGCGGGCCAGCGCGCGGCCCAGGGCGTCCTCGTACTGCCGGGTCAGCTCCTGCCACCGCTGCGAGCCGAAGAACACATCGTAACGCCCCGGCCGCCCACCGAAGACGGCATCCGCCGCCCGGGCCGCCGCGGCAATCGCCTCCGGCCCGCGCCCCGTGAACCGCACCCAACGCGGCTCCGGATCACCCGATTGGTGCTTCAGCCCCAATCCCACTCCACCGGCGGTGCCCACTTCGAATTCGTTGCTGACGACGTTCGGTGCCCACACGACCTGGCGCGGATTGGCGTCCGCCACCGTCTGGCCCAGCGCGTCAAACCCAGGAAGCCACTGGCCCGGCCGACACGCGAAGAGGACCAGGGCGAGCCCCTTCTCTCCCGGCCGGTAGCGCTTGAGGAGCTCTCGCAGGTGATCGCCGACCTCCCCGCCCGTCGCGCTGCGAAAGCCACGCCGGGAGCCGAGCGGAAAGAACATCGCCTCCAGCGTATGGGAACTCAGGACGAAGCCGTCACCCGATCCGTTCCACGGGACCGGGATAGAGGGGGCGACGACCCGTTTTGAGCCGTCAATTCCATCGTAGTGGCGTATGTCGAAGAAGATCTCGGCCGTACGGTTGTACAGCGCATGCTGCTGTGATAGCGGCATGGCGTTGGCTCCGACGACCTGGTCGGTGCCAGGGCGGGTAGCGGCACGGGTGATGATCTCCCGGTCCCACTCGCGGACCGGGAGCGGAGCGGGAACCTCGGCAAGGACCACATGCGTGTACCGCTGACCCGTAGCCGCGTCGAACACCACCCCACGCGACACCTCCCGCAACTCCGTCGCCCGCGCGAACAACGCCGGCCGGGCACCGGGATCCGGCGCGAACACCGCCACATCACGCGCCGTGGAATCCCGGACCTCATACAGCACCAGACCATCCACACCACCAGCAACGGCACCGGCACCGGCATCGGCCGCTTCCCGCAGCACCGCATCCCGGCTCGTGCCCGCCCGGTGCAGAGCAGGAACCCCGGACACCGTCTGACCCCCGGAACCCACCCACCACACCGGCCCCAGAACCGCCGGCAGCAGCTCGACCGCCTCCACCGCCATCTCCCGGTGCCGCACCAGCTCACCGAGCAGCCCCTCACCCCTGCCCAGCACCACATCAGCCGCCCGGCCCGCTATCCCGGCCAGCAGCACCCGCCGGTCAGGCGCGACGGCAGGAACCGCCTCCGCCCGCAACAGCAGCTCGACGAGATCGACGACGAGGTACTCGATCCCCCGCCGCCGCAGGATCAGCGGCACCCCAGCACGCACATCCCCCGACCCGAACGCCTCACCCAGCACCGACCGCACCAACGGATACAGCGCCGCCACACCCTCATCCAGCTCACCCCGCAGCAACACCCCATCCACACCAGCCGCCAGATACAGGGCAGGCACATGCTCCACGCGCACGTTGCGCAGGATGAACGGGTGCCCGTGCCGCAACACCCACGCCCGCAAAGCATCCCGCCGCGCAGCCACCCGGCCGAGTGAATCCGTCGTCATGGCCGTCGGATCACCGAACTGCGCGTAGCGCCCGACCGGTCCCAGAACACGGGTCAGCGCCGCGATCTCCGCCAGGACGGGACCGCCCGTGAGGCGCTCAGTGAGCCACCCGGTCGACAACGCGTACCGCACACGGTGCGGCAAACTCAGGTCCCCCTTGTTGAAACCGGCCGGGAGCCGCAGACGCGCCGCGCGCTTCTCCGGGTCGAATGCGTGGTCGGCCCAGCTGTGGAGGGCGACCGTGTCCGCCTCACGGACATCGGGCTCCGCCGGATCCCGCACACCCGCCTGCTGCGCCGCCCCGAACGCCTCCACCATGCTCATCCGCTTGTCCCTGAGCATCACGCCCATCAGGAAATCCCGGAATGCCAGCGGATCGGGATCCTCCATTTCCAAGGCCTTGTAGACGCGCAACAGCCACGCCATGACATCCGCCGGCTCTCTGCCTGCGGGCGCCAGCGGCACGCCCTCCGGATTCAGCCCGGGATCCGACGCCCACAACGCACTCACCGTGTGAGGCGACGAGCGATGCTGGAAAGCCGCCCAGGAGAAGGCAGTGAAGAGAAGCCCGGGGTCGGCATCGCCCTTGGGATCGAGCAGACTGTTCAGCAGCTCATCCGTATTGCGCGTGCCCGACGGGAAGAACACCGCACTGACGTCAACCATCGCGTCAGTACGCAAGGTGATGTAGACGAACAGGGCCTTGAGCGCCCAGCGCGCCGTCTCGACCAGACGCGGATCGGCGACCAGAACCTTCCCCACCGCTACTTCATAAACAGCGTCGAGGTCCTCCTGCGCAGGCAGACCCTCTTCCTCATCAAGGTCGGAACCACTGTTCCAGTCCGCCTCCTCGGGCTCAGCCTGCGGGCCGGCCCCGGTCGCCTTCACATGGGTGTAGGGACCACTCTCGTCCTGGCGTTCCTGCCAGTCACTGACCGTCAGCACGGTCTGCCCCGCGAACAGGTGCGGGGACGTCTCGGGCCGCTGCGCGTAGCGGGAGATGTCCCGCAGCGACGGCGAGGACCCCACCTCCACCTCCACCAGCATCCGCCGCCCACCGGGCAGTGCCGCAACCTCCCGCATCGCCTGCTGCTGATCCCGCGTGCCGGCCTGAAGCCCGGCGACCACCAGACTCCCCACCGGCCCGGCCGGACCGGCCATCGCCACCCACACCGACCCCGCAGCACCATCGGCGGGAGGCAACGCGGCCAGCGCCTCCAACGCCATCGCCCGGTGCGCCGCAGCCTCCCCCAGCACGACCTGCGCCAGCTCACCAGCCCGCTCCACCAAAGCAGCACGCGAAGCAGCACGCGACCCCGGCGCCACACCACCATGCGCACCCGCCAGAGCGGCGAAAGCCCCGTCACGCATCAGCAGCGACGGGAACCCGCCCCCACCGTCCGCCGCACGCACCACCACACGCTCAAGCTCCCGCACCTGCCCGGCGAGGCCGCCGTCAGCGGCCAGAAGGGGACCATCAGGACCACTGACCACATGAAGCGCCAACGCCTGAGCCCGATGCGCGACACTCCCGGAAACCTCCACCCCGGCACGGCCCCCGGTAAGCGAACCCGCCAGCTCGAGATACGCGGTGCGGTGAGGCAGATCAACGAACGGATACTCCGGGCTCCACGGCAACCCGTTGGGACCGAGGAGCGCCTCCGTCCGCTCGTACAGGTTCACCGCGTCCCCGTACAGCAGCGACAGCTCCAAGCCCTGGGCCGTGCCGGAGTCTGCTGACGCCTCGAACAGGTCGAGGAGGGAATAGCGGTTGTCCGGGAGCAGGCCCGCCATCAGCACCGCTCGCAGGATCCGCACGTCCCCGTCGGTGAGAACGAGGCGCTTCTTCATCCCGTTCACGATCGCGATCGGCAAGGCCGGATCCGCGACGGCGAGGAATCCCCGGGTCCGCAGCTCGTGGAATCGGGGAGTGTTCTTGTCTCTCGGTTTGACCGATGTGACCCCGCCCAGGCTTCCCGCCAGGGCACTGACGATCTCCTCCAGCGTGGCCCCGGACCCCGGCTGGAGGAAGTGCGCCCTCCACTCCTCCTCGCGGCCCTCAGACATGTCCGCCGCGGGCATCAACATCCGCAGGGCCCGGCCCGGGTCCCCCGTCTCCTCCAGATAGCTCCCATACAGCCCCATCAGGAGGAAACGCCCGCCCTCGACCAGCAACGGATTGCGGGCCAGCGCGCGGCCCAGGGCGTCCTCGTACTGCCGGGTCAGCTCCTGCCACCGCTGCGAGCCGAAGAACACATCGTAACGCCCCGGCCGCCCACCGAAGACGGCATCCGCCTCCCGAGCCGCCGCGGCAATCGCCTCCGGCCCGCGCCCCGTGAACCGCACCCAACGCGGCTCCGGATCACCCGATTGGTGCCTCAGCCCCAATCCCACTCCACCGGCGGTGCCCACTTCGAATTCGTTGCTGACGACGTTCGGTGCCCACACGACGTGGCGCGGATTGGCGTCCGCCACCGTCTGGCCCAGCGCGTCAAACCCGGGAAGCGACTGGCCCGGCCGGCACGCGAAGAGGACCAGAGGCAGCCCCTCCTCCCCGGGCCGGTAGCGCTTGAGGAGCTCTCGCAGGAGATCGCCGGCTTCCCCGCCCGTCACCCTGCGAAGGCCACGCCGGGAGCCGAGCGTAAAGAACATCCCATTCGCATGGGAACTCAGGACGAAGCCGTCACCCGATCCGTTCCACGGGAGCGGAACAGAAGGAACGGCGAGACGGTTTGACCCTTCAAATAGCTCATACTGCCGTATGTCGAAGAAGACCTCGGCCGTACGGTGGAGCAGCACATGCTGCTGTGATGGTGACATGGCGTCGGCTGCGATGACGCGGTCGGTGCCAGGGCGGGTAGTGGCATGGGTGATGATCTCCCGGTCCCACTCGCGGACCGGGAGCGGAGCGGGAACCTCGGCAAGGACCACGTGCGTGTACCGCTGACCGGTAGCCGCGTCGAACACCACCCCACGCGACACCTCCCGCAACTCCGTCGCCTGCGCGAACAACGCCGGCCGGGCAGCGGGATCCGGTGCGAACACCGCCACATCACGCGCCGTGGAGTCCCGGACCTCATACAGCACCAGACCATCCACACCACCGGCATCGGCACCGGCAACGGCCGCTTCCCGCAGCACCGCATCCCGGCTCGTGCCCGCCCGGTGCAGAGCAGGAACCCCGGACACGCTCTGACCCTGGGAACCCACCCACCACACCGGCCCCAGAACGGCCGGCAGCAGCTCGACCGCCTCCACCGCCATCTCCCGGTGCCGCACCAGCTCACCGAGCAGCCCCTCACCCCCGCCCAGCACCACATCAGCCGCCCGGCCCGCTATCCCGGCCAGCAGCACCCGCTGGTCAGGCGCCGCGGCAGGAACCGTCTCCGCCCGCAACAGCAGCTCGACGAGATCGACGACGAGGTACTCGATCCCCCGCCGCCGCAGGATCAGCGGCACCGCAGCACGCACATCCCCCGACCCGAACGCCTCACCCAGCACCGACCGCACCAACGCAGACAGCGCCGCCACACCCTCATCCAGCTCACCCCGCAGCAACACCCCATCCACACCAGCCGCCAGATACAGGGCAGGCACATGCTCCACGCGCACGCTGCGCAGGATGTACGGGTGCCCGTGCCGCAACGCCCACGCCCGCAAAGCGTCCCGCCGCGCAGCCACCCGGCCAAGTGAATCCGCCGTCATGGCCCCCAGACCACCGAACTGCGCGTAGCGCCTAACCGGTCCCGGAACACCGGTCAGCGCCGCGATCTCCGCCAGCACGGGACCACCCGTGAGGCGCTCAGTGAGCCACCCGGTCGACAACGCATACCGCACACGGTGCGGCAGACTCAGATCACCCCTGTCGAAACCGGCCGGGAGCCGCACACTCGCCGCGCGCTTCTCCGGGTTGAGTGCGTGGTCGGCCCAGCTGTGGAGGGCGACCGTGTCCACCTCACGGACATCGGGCTCCGCCGGATCCCGCACACCCACCTGCTGCGCCGCCCCGAACGCCTCCACCATGCTCATCCGCTTGCCCCTGAGCATCACACCCATCAGGAAATCCCGGAATCCCAGCGGATTTGACTCCACCACGTCCAAGGCCTTGTAGACGCGCAGCAGCCAGGCCATGACATCCGCCGGCTCTCTGCCGGCGGGCGCCAGCGGCACGCCCCCCGGATTCAGCCCGGGATCCGAAGCCCACAACGCACTCAACGTGTGAGGCGACGAGGGATGCTCGAAAGCCGCCAGGGAGAAAGCAGCGTGGACGACCCTGGGGTCGGCATCCCCCTTGGGATCGAGCAGCTTCTTCAGCAGCTGATCTGTATTGCGCGTGCCCGGCGGGAAGAACACCGCACTGAGCTTCACCCTCGCGTCAGTGTGCTGGTTGAGATAGGTCAACAGGCCGTTGAGTGCTTGGCGCGCGGTGGTGACCAGACGCGGGTCGGCGGTCAGAACCTTCCCCACCGCTACTTCGTAAACAGCGTCGAGGTCCTCCTGCGCAGGCAGACCCTCTTCCTCATCGATGTCGGAACCACTGTTCCAGTCCGCTTCCTCGGGCTCAGCCTGCGGGCCGGCCTCGGCCGCCTTCACATGGGTGTAGGGACCGGCCTCGTCCTGGCGTTCCTGCCAGTCACTGACCGTCAGCACGGTCTGCCCGGCGAACAAGTGCGGGGACGTCTCGGGCTGCTGCGCGTAGCGGGAGATGTCCCGCAGCGACGGCGAGGACCCCACCTCCACCTCCACCAGCATCCGCCGCCCACCGGGCAGTGCCGCAACCTCCCGCATCGCCAGCCGCTGATCCCGCGTGCCGGCCTGAAGCCCGGCGACCACCAGACTCCCCACCCGCTCGCCCGGACCAGCCATCGCCACCCACACCGGCCCCCCGGCCGCCCCGGCAGCCTCGGCGGGGGGCAACGAGGCCAGCGCCTCCAACGCCATCGCCCGGTGCGCCGCGGCCTCCCCCAGCACAGCCTGCGCCAGCTCACCAGCCCGCTCCACCAAAGCAGCACGCGAAGCAGCACGCGACCCCGGCGCCACACCACCATGCGCACCCGCCAGAGCGGCGAAAGCCCCGTCACGCATCAGCAGCGACGGGAACCCGCCCCCACCGTCCGCCGCACGCACCACCACACGCTCAAGCTCCCGCACCTGCCCCGCAGGACCACCACCAGCAGCCAGGAACGCACCATCAGGACCACTGACCACATGAAGCGCCAGCGCATAAGCCCGATGCGCGACACTCCCGGAAACCTCCACCCCGGCACGGCCCCCGGTGAGCGACCCCGCCAACTCGAGATACGCGCTGCGGTGAGGCAGATCAACAACATACTCCGGGCTCCACGGCAATAGGTCGAGACGGAGCAGCTGCTCGGTCCGCTCATACAGGTTCACCGCGTCCCCGTACAGCAGCGACAGCTCCAAGCCCCTGACCGTGTTGGAGTCTACTGACGCCTCGAACAGGTCGTAGAGGGAATAGCGGTTGTCCGGGAGCAGGCCGGCCATCAGCACGGCTCGCAGGACCCGCATGTGCACGTCGGTGAGACGGAGGCGCTTCTTCAGCCCGTCCACGATCGTGCGCAGCAAGGCCGGGTCCGCGACGGCGAGGAATCCCCGGGCCCGCAGCTCGTGGAATCGGGCACTGTTCTTGTCTCTCGGTTTGACCGATGTGACCCCGCCCAGGCTTCCCGCCAGGGCACTGACGAACTCCTCCAGCGTGGCCCCGGACCCCGGCTGGAGGAAGTGCGCCCTCCACTCCTCCTCGCGGCCCTCAGACATGTCCGCCGCGGGCATCAACATCCGCAGGGCCCGGCCCGGGTCCCCCGTCTCCTCCAGGTAGCTCTCATACAAACCCTGCAGGAGGACACGCGCGTCCTCGACCAGCGCCGGTTTGCGGGCCAGCGCGCGGCCCAGGGCGTCCTCGTACTGCCGGGTCAGCTCCTGCCACCGCTGCGAGCCGAAGAACACATCGTAACGCCCCGGCCGCCCACCGAAGACGGCATCCGCCTCCCGAGCCGCCGCGGCAATGGCCTCCGGCCCGCGCCCCGTGAACGGCACCCAACGCGGCTCCGGATCACCCGATTGGTGCACCAGAGCCAATGCCACCCCATCGGCGGTGCCCGCTTCGAATTCGGCGCTGATGACGTTCGGTGCCCACACAACGTGGCGCGGATTCGCGTCCGCCACCGTCTGGCCCAGCGCGTCAAACCCGGGGAGCGACTCGCCCGGCCGGCACGCGAAGAGGACCAGAGGCAGCCCCTCCTCCCCGGGCCGGTAACGCTTGAGGAGCTCTCCCAGGTAATGGCCGACCTCCCCGCCCGTCACCCTGCGAAGGCCACGCCGGGAGCCAGTCGTGAAAACCATCGCCTGTGCCACATGGGAAGCCAGGACGAAGCCGTCACCCGATCCGTTCCACGGGACCGGGATAGAGGAGGCGATGACCCGGTGTGAGCCTTCAATTGTATCGAACTGGCGTATGTCGAAGAAGATCTCGGCCGTGCGGTGGAACCGCACATGCTGCTGTGATAGCGGCATGGCGTTGGCTCCGATGACGCGGTCGGTGCCAGGGCGGGTAGTGGCATGGGTGATGATCTCCCGGTCCCACTCGCGGACCGGGAGCGGAGCGGGAACCTCGGCAAGGACCACATGCGTGTACCGCTGACCGGTAGCCGCGTCGAACACCACCCCACGCGACACCTCCCGCAACTCCGTCGCCCGCGCGAACAACGCCGGCCGGGCAGCGGGATCCGGCGCGAACACCGCCACATCACGCGCCGTGGAATCCCGGACCTCATACAGCACCAGACCATCCACACCACCAGCAACGGCAACGGCACCGGCAACGGCCGCTTCCCGCAGCACCGCATCCCGGCTCGTGCCCGCCCGGTGCAGAGCAGGAACCCCGGACACGCTCTGCCCCCCGGAACCCACCCACCACACCGGCCCCAGAACGGCCGGCAGCAGCTCGACCGCCTCCACCGCCATCTCCCGGTGCCGCACCAGCTCACCGAGCAGCCCCTCACCCCCGCCCAGCACCACATCAGCCGCCCCGCCCGCCAGCCCCGCCAGCACCACCCCCCGGTCCAGCCCGACGGCAGGAACCGCCTCCGCCCGCGACAGCAGCTCCTCAATCCCCCGCCGCCGCAGGATCAGCGGCACCCCAGCACGCACATCCCCCGACCCGAACGCCTCACCCAGCACCGACCGCACCAACGGATACAGCGCCGCCACACCCTCATCCAGTCCAGCCCGCAGCAACACCCCATCCACACCAGCCGCCAGATACAGAGCAGGCACATGCTCCACGCGCACGTTCCGCAGGAGGAACGGATGCCCGTGCCGCAACGCCCACGCCCGCAACGCATCCCGCCGCACAGGCGTCGTAGCCGTCGGATCACCGAACTGCGCGTAGCGCCCGACCGGTCCCGGAACAGCGGTCAGCTCCGCGATCTCCGCCAGCACGGGAGCGTCCGTGAGCTGCGGAGTGAGCCACCCGGTCGACAGCGCGTACCGCACACGGTGCGGCAGACTCAGGTCACCCTTGTCGAAACCGGCCGGGAGCCGCACACTCGCCGAGCGCCCCTCCGGGTTGAGTGCGTGGTCGGCCCAGCTGTGGAGGGTGACCGTGTCCGCCTCACGGACATCGGGCTCCGCCGGATCCCGCACACCCGCCTGCTGCGCCGCCCCGAACGCCTCCACCATGCTCATCCGCTTGCCCCTGAGCATCACACCCATCAGGAAATCCCGGAATCCCAGCGGATCGGGATCCTCCATCTCCAAGGCCTTGTAGACGCGCAGCAGCCACGCCATGACATCCGCCGGCTCTCTGCCGGCGGGCGCCAGCGGCACGCCCCCCGGATTCAGCCCGGGATCCGACGCCCACAACGCACTCACCGTGTGAGGCGACGAGCGATGCTGGAAAGCCGCCCAGGAGAAGGCAGTGAAGAGAAGCCCGGGGTCGGCATCGCCCTTGGGATCGAGCAGACTGTTCAGCAGCTCATCCGTATTGCGCGTGCCCGGCGGGAAGAAGACCGCACTGACGTCAACCATCGCGTCAGTACGCAAGGTGATGTAGACGAACAGGGCCTTGAGTGCTTGGCGCGCCGTCTCGACCAGACGCGGATCGGCGACCAGAACCTTCCCCACCGCTACTTCGTAAACAGCGTCGAGGTCCTCCTGCGCAGGCAGACCCTCTTCCTCGTCAAGGTCGGAACCGCTGTTCCAGTCCGCTTCCTCGGGCTCAGCCTGCGGGCCGGCCTCGGCCGCCTTCACATGGGTGTAGGGACCACTCTCGTCCTGGCGTTCCTGCCAGTCACTGACCGTCAGCACGGTCTGCCCCGCGAACAAGTGCGGGGACGTCTCGGGCCGCTGCGCGTAGCGGGAGATGTCCCGCAGCGACGGCGAGGACCCCACCTCCACCTCCACCAGCATCCGCCGCCCACCGGGCAGTGCCGCAACCTCCCGCATCGCCAGCCGCTGATCCCGCGTTCCCGCCTGAAGCCCGGCGACCACCAGACTCCCCACCCGCTCGGCCGGACCGGCCATCGCCACCCACACCGACCCCGCAGCACCATCGGCGGGAGGCAACGCGGCCAGCGCCTCCAACGCCATCGCCCGGTGCGCCGCAGCCACCCCCAGCACGACCTGCGCCAGCTCACCGGCCCGCTCCACCAAAGCAGCCCGCGAAGCAGCACGCGACCCCGGCGCCACACCACCATGCGCACCCGCCAGAGCGGCGAAGGCCTCGTCGCGCATCAGCAGCGACGGGAACCCGCCCCCACCGTCCGCCGCACGCACCACCGAACGCACAAGCTCCCGCACCTGCCCGGCGAGGCCGCCCTCAGCGGCCAGAAGGGGACCATCAGGACCACTGACCACATGAAGCGCCAGCACATAAGCCCGATACGCGACACCCCCGGAAACCTCCACCCCGGCACGGCCCCCGGTAAGCGAACCCGCCAGCTCGAGATACGCGGTGCGGTGAGGCAGATCAACGAACGGATACTCCGGGCTCCACGGCAACAGGTCGGGGCGGAGGAGCTGCTTGGTCCGCTCATACAGGTTCACCGCGTCCCCGTACTGCAGCGACAGCTCCAAGCCCCCGACCGAGTCTACTGACGCCTCGAACAGGTCGTAGAGGGAATAGCGGTTGTCCGGGAGCAGGCCGGCCATCAGCACCGCTCGCAGGATCCGCACGTCCACGTCGGTGAGAACGAGGCGCTTCTTCAGCCCGTTCACGATCGCGATCGGCAAGGCCGGATCCGCGACGGCGAGGAATCCCCGGGTCCGCAGCTCGTGGAATCGGGGAGTGTTCTTGTCTCTCGGTGTTATCGATGTGACCCCGCCCAGGCTTGCGGCCAGGGCACTGACAATCTCCTCCAGCGTGGCCTCGGCCCCCGGCTGGAGGAAGTGCGCCCTCCACTCCTCCTCGCGGCCCTCAGATATGTCCGCCTGGGGCAGCAGCATCCGCAGGGCCCGGCCCGGGTCCCCCGTCTCCTCCAGGTAGCTCTTGTACAGCCCCTTTAGGAGGACACGCCCGCCCTCGACCAGCGACGGGTAACGGGCCAGCGCGCGGCCCAGGGCGTCCTCGTACTGCCGGGTCAGCTCCTCCCACCGCTGCGAGCCGAAGAGCACATCGTAACGCCCCGGCCGCCCACCGAAGACGGCATCCGCCGCCCGCCCCGCCTCGGCAATGGCCTCCGGCCCGCGCCCCGTGAACCGCACCCAAAGCGGCTCCGGATCACCCGATTGGGGCACCAGGCCGACTCCCACTCCAGCGGCGCCCACACCGAATTCGTTGCTGATGACGTTCGGTGCCCACACAACGTGGCGCGGATTGGCGTCCGCCACCGTCTGGCCCAGCGCGTCAAACCCGGGGAGCGACTGGCCCGGCCGGCACGCGAAGAGGACCAGGGCGAGCCCCTTCTCTCCCGGCCGGTAGCGTCTGAGGAGCTCTCCCAGGTAATGGCCGACCTCCCCGCCCGTCACCCTGCGACGGCCACGCCGGGAGCCGAGGTCGAAGTACATCCCAGCGGCCGCATGCGCATTCAGGACGAAGCCGTCACCCGATCCGTTCCACGGGAGCGGAACAGAAGGAACGGCGAGACGGTTTGACCCTTCAAATAGCTCATACTGCCGTATGTCGAAGAAGACCTCGGCCGTGCGGTTGTACCGCACATGCAGCTGTGATAGCGGCATGGCGTCGGCTCCGACGACGCGGTCGGTGCCAGGGCGGGTAGCGGCGCGGGTGATGATCTCCCGGTCCCACTCACGGACCGGCAGCGGAGCGGGAACCTCGGCAAGGACCACATGCGTGTACCGCTGACCGGTAGCCGCGTCGAACACCACCCCACGCGACACCTCCCGCAACTCCGTCGCCTGCGCGAACAACGCCGGCCGGGCAGCGGGATCCGGTGCGAACACCGCCACATCACGCGCCGTGGAATCCCGGACCTCATACAGCACCAGACCATCCACACCACCGGCAACGGCGCTGGCATCGGCCGCTTCCCGCAGCACCGCATCCCGGCTCGTGCCCGCCCGGTGCAGAGCAGGAACCCCGGACACGCTCTGACCCCCGGAACCCACCCACCACACCGGCCCCAGAACGGCCGGCAGCAGCTCGACCGCCTCCACCGCCATCTCCCGGTGCCGCACCAGCTCACCGAGCAGCCCCTCACCCCCGCCCAGCACCACATCAGCCGCCCGGCCCGCCAGCCCGGCCAGCAGCACCCGCCGGTCAGGCGCGACGGCAGGAACCGCCTCCGCCCGCGACAGCAGCTCCTCGATGCCCCGCCGCCGCAGGATCAGCGGCACCCCAGCACGCACATCCCCCGACCCGAACGCCTCACCCAGCACCGACCGCACCAGCGGATACAGCGCCGCCACACCCTCATCCAGCTCACCCCGCAGCAACACCCCATCCACACCAGCCGCCAGATACAGGGCAGGCACATGCTCCACGTGCACGCTGCTCAGGATGTACGGGTGCCCGTGCCGCAACGCCCACGCCCGCAACGCATCCCGCCGCACAGGCGTCGTAGCCGTCGGATCACCGAACTGCGCGTAGCGCCCGACCGGTCCCGGAACACGGGTCAGCTCAGCGATCTCCGCCAGGACGGGACCGCCCGTGAGCTGCGGAGTGAGCCACCCGGTCGACAGCGCGTACCGCACACGGTGCGGCAGACTCAGATCACCCTTGTCGAAACCGGCCGGGAGCCGCACACTCGCCGAGCGCCCCTCCGGCACGAGTGCGTGGTCGGCCCAGCTGTGGAGGGCGACCGTGTCCGCCTCACGGACATCGGGCTCCGCCGGATCCCGCACACCCGCCTGCTGCGCCGCCCCGAACGCCTCCACCATGCTCATCCGCTTGCCCCTGAGCATCACGCCCATCAGGAAATCCCGGAATCCCAGCGGATCGGGCTCCGCCATTTCCAAGGCCTTGTAGACGCGCAACAGCCACGCCATGACATCCGCCGGCTTTCTGCCGGCGGGCGCCAGCGGCACGCCCCCCGGATTCAGCCCGGGATCCGAAGCCCACAACGCACTCACCGTGTGAGGCGACGAGCGATGCCCGTAAGCCGCCAGAGAGAAAGCAGCGAGGACGAACCGGAGGTCGGCATCGCCCTTGGGATCGAGCAGCTCCTTCAGCAGCTCATCTGTATTGCGCGTGCCCGGCGGGAAGAACACCGCACTGACCTCAACCGTCGCGTCAGTACGCGAGGTGATGTAGGTGAACAGGGCCTTGAGCGCCCAGCGCGCCGTCACGGCCAGACGCGGGTCGGCGACCAGAACCTTCCCCACCGCTACTTCGTAAACAGCGTCGAGGTCCTCCTGCGCAGGCAGACCCTCTTCCTCATCGATGTCGGAACCACTGTTCCAGTCCGCCTCCTCGGGCTCAGCCTGCGGGCCGGCCTCGGCCGCCTTCACATGGGTGTAGGGACCACTCTCGTCCTGGCGTTCCTGCCAGTCACTGACCGTCAGCACGGTCTGCCCCGCGAACAGGTACGGGAACGTCTCGGGCCGCTGCGCGTAGCGGGAGATGTCCCGCAGCGACGGCGAGGACCCCACCTCCACCTCCACCAGCATCCGCCGCCCACCGGGCAGTGCCGCAACCTCCCGCATCGCCAGCCGCTGATCCCGCGTGCCGGCCTGAAGCCCGGCGACCACCAGACTCCCCACCCGCTCGCCCGGACCGGCCATCGCCACCCACACCGACCCCGCAGCACCATCGGCGGGAGGCAACGAGGCCAGCGCCTCCAAAGCCATCGCCCGGTGCGCCGCGGCCTCCCGCAGCACGGCCCGCGCCAGCTCACCAGCCCGCTCCACCAAAGCAGCACGCGAAGCAGCACGCGACCCCGGCGCCGTACCAGCATGCGCACCCGCCAGAGCGGCGAAAGCCTCGTCGCGCATCAGCAGCGACGGGAACCCGCCCCCACCGTCCGCCGCACGCACCACCAGACGCTCAAGCTCCCGCACCTGCCCGGCAGGGCCACCGTCAGCGGCCAGAAGGGGACCATCAGGACCACTGACCACATGAAGCGCCAACGCCTGAGCCCGATGCGCGACACTCCCGGAAACCTCCACCCCGGCACGGCCCCCGGTGAGCGACCCCGCCAGCTCGAGATACGCGGTGCGGTGAGGCAGATCAACGAACGGATGCTCCGGGCTCCACGGCAACAGGTCGGGGCGGAGGAGCTGCTCGGTCCGCTCATACAGGTTCACCGCGTCCCCGTACTGCAGCGACAGCTCCAAGCCCCTGGCCATTTGGGAGCTTACTGACGCCTCGAACAGGTCGTAGAGGGAATAGCGGTTGTCCGGGAGCAGGCCGGCCATCAGCACCGCTCGCAGGAACTGCACGCCCCCGTCGGTGAGAACGAGGCGCTTCTTCATCCCGTCCACGATCGCGATCGGCAAGGCCGGGTCCCCGACGGCGAGGAACCCCCGGGCCCGCAGCTCGTGGAAGCCGGGAGTGTCCTTGTCTCTCGGTTTGGCCGATGTGCCCCCACCGAGGCTTGCAGCCAGGACCATGACGACCTGCAGCAGCGTGGCCCCGGCCCCCGGCTGGAGGTAGTGCGCCCTCCATTCCTCCTCGCCGCGCATGGACATGTCTGCCTGGGGCAGCAGCATCCGCAGGGCCCGGCCCGGGTCCCCCGTCTCCTCCAGGTAGCTCCCATACAGCCCCTTTAGGAGGGAACGCCCGCCCTCGACCAGCGACGAGTTGCGGGCCAGCGCGCGGCCCAGGGCGTCCTCGTACTGCCGGGTCAGCTCCTCCCACCGCTGCGAGCCGAAGAGCACATCGTAACGCCCCGGCCGCCCACCGAAGACGGCATCCGCCGCCCGCCCCGCCTCGGCAATGGCCTCCGGCCCGCGCCCCGTGAACCGCACCCAAAGCGGCTCCGGATCACCCGATTGGGGCACCAGGCCGACTCCCACTCCAGCGGCGCCCACACCGAATTCGTTGCTGATGACGTTCGGTGCCCACACAACGTGGCGCGGATTGGCGTCCGCCACCGTCTGGCCCAGCGCGTCAAACCCGGGGAGCGACTGGCCCGGCCGGCACGCGAAGAGGACCAGGGCGAGCCCCTTCTCTCCCGGCCGGTGGCGTCTGAGGAGCTCTCCCAGGTGACGGCCGACCTCCCCGCCCGTCACATTGCGAAGGCCACGCCGGGAGCCGAGCGGAAAGAACATCCCCACGGTCGCATGGGAACTCAGGACGAAGCCGTCACCCGCTTCGTTCCACGGGAGCGGAACAGAAGGAACGGCGAGACGGTTTGACCCTTCAAATAGCTCATACTGCCGTATGTCGAAGAAGACCTCGGCCGTGCGGTGGAACCGCACATGCTGCTGTGACGGCGACACGGCCTCGGCGCCGATGACGCGGTCGGTGCCAGGGCGGGCAGTGGCACGGGTGATGATCTCCCGGTCCCACTCACGGACCGGCAGCGGAGCGGGAACCTCGGCAAGGACCACATGCGTGTACCGCTGACCCGTAGCCGCGTCGAACACCACCCCACGCGACACCTCCCGCAACTCCGTCGCCCGCGCGAACAACGCCGGCCGGGCACCGGGATCCGGCGCGAACACCGCCACATCACGCGCCGTGGAATCCCGGACCTCATACAGCACCAGACCATCCACACCACCAGCAACGGCACCGGCAACGGCCGCTTCCCGCAGCACCGCATCCCGGCTCGTGCCCGCCCGGTGCAAAGCAGGAACCCCGGACACCGTCTGACCCCCGGAACCCACCCACCACACCGGCCCCAGAACGGCCGGCAGCAGCTCGACCGCCTCCACCGCCATCTCCCGGTGCCGCACCAGCTCACCGAGCAGCCCCTCACCCCCGCCCAGCACCAGCTCAGCCGCCCGGCCCGCCAGCCCGGCCAGCAGCACCCGCCGGTCAGGCGCGACGGCAGGAACCGCCTCCGCCCGCGACAGCAGCTCCTCGATGCCCCGCCGCCGCAGGATCAGCGGCACCCCAGCACGCACATCCCCCGACCCGAACGCCTCACCCAGCACCGACCGCACCAACGCAGACAGCGCCGCCACACCCTCATCCAGCTCACCCCGCAGCAACACCCCATCCACACCAGCCGCCAGATACAAAGCAGGCACATGCTCCACGTGCACGCTGCTCAGGATGTACGGGTGCCCGTGCCGCAACACCCACGCCCGCAGAGCATCCCGCCGCACAGCCACCCGGCCGACCGCATCCGCCGTCGTAGCCGCCAGGGCACCGAACTGCGCGTAGCGCCCGACCGACCCCGGAACACCGGTCAGCGCCGCGATCTCCGCCAGCACGGGACCGCCCGTGAGCTGCGGAGTGAGCCACCCGGTCGACAACGCATACCGCACACGGTGCGGCAAACTCAGGTCCCCCTTGTTGAAACCGGCCGGGAGCCGCAGACCCGCCAAGCGCTTCACCGGTTCGAATGCGTGGTCGGCCCAGCTGTGGAGGGCGACCGTGTCCGCCTCACGGACATCGGGCTCCGCCGGATCCCGCACACCCGCCTGCTGCGCCGCCCCGAACGCCTCCACCATGCTCATCCGCTTGTCCCTGAGCATCACACCCATCAAGAAATCACGGAATCCCAGCGGATTTGACTCCACCACGTCCAAGGCCTTGTAGACGCGCAACAGCCAGGCCATGACATCCGCCGGCTCTCTGCCGGCGGGCGCCAGCGGCACGCCCCCCGGATTCAGCCCGGGATCCGCAGCCCACAACGCACTCAACGTGTGAGGCGACGAGCGATGCCCGTAAGCCGCCACGGCGAAAGCACCGAAGACGACCCTGGGGTCGGCATCGCCCTTGGGATCGAGCAGCTTCGCCAGCAGATCATCTGTATTGCGCGTGCCCGGCGGGAAGAACACCGCACTGACCTCAACCGTCGCGTCAGTACGCGAGGTGATGTAGGCGAACAGGGCCTTGAGCGCCTGGCGCGCGGTGCCGACCAGACGCGGGTCGGCGGTCAGAACCTTCCCCACCGCTACTTCATAAACAGCGTCGAGGTCCTCCTGCGCAGGCAGACCCTCTTCCTCATCGATGTCGGAACCACTGTTCCAGTCCGCCTCCTCGGGCTCAGCCTGCGGGCCGGCCTCGGCCGCCTTCACATGGGTGTAGGGACCACTCTCGTCCTGGCGTTCCTGCCAGTCACTGACCGTCAGCACGGTCTGCCCCGCGAACAGGTACGGGAACGTCTCGGGCCGCTGCGCGTAGCGGGAGATGTCCCGCAGCGACGGCGAGGACCCCACCTCCACCTCCACCAGCATCCGCCGCCCACCGGGCAGTGCCGCAACCTCCCGCATCGCCAGCCGCTGATCCCGCGTGCCGGCCTGAAGCCCGGCGACCACCAGACTCCCCACCCGCTCGCCCGGACCGGCCATCGCCACCCACACCGACCCCGCAGCACCATCGGCGGGAGGCAACGAGGCCAGCGCCTCCAAAGCCATCGCCCGGTGCGCCGCGGCCTCCCGCAGCACGGCCCGCGCCAGCTCACCAGCCCGCTCCACCAAAGCAGCACGCGAAGCAGCACGCGACCCCGGCGCCGTACCAGCATGCGCACCCGCCAGAGCGGCGAAAGCCTCGTCGCGCATCAGCAGCGACGGGAACCCGCCCCCACCGTCCGCCGCACGCACCACCAGACGCTCAAGCTCCCGCACCTGCCCGGCAGGGCCACCGTCAGCGGCCAGAAGGGGACCATCAGGACCACTGACCACATGAAGCGCCAACGCCTGAGCCCGATGCGCGACACTCCCGGAAACCTCCACCCCGGCACGGCCCCCGGTAAGCGAACCCGCCAACTCGAGATACGCGGTGCGGTGAGGCAGATCAACGAACGGATGCTCCGGGCTCCACGGCAACCCGTTGGGGCGGAGGAGCTGCTCGGTCCGCTCATACAGGTTCACCGCGTCCCCGTACTGCAGCGACAGCTCCAAGCCCCTGGCCGTTTGGGAGCTTACTGACGCCTCGAACAGGTCGTAGAGGGAATAGCGGTTGTCCGGGAGCAGACCTGCCATCAGCACCGCTCGCAGGCCCCGCACGCCCCCGTCGTTGAGAAGGATGCGCTTCTTCAGCCCGTCCACGATCGCGATCGGCAAGGCCGGGTCCCCGACGGCGAGGAACCCCCGGGCCCGCAGCTCGTGGAATCGGGGAGTGTCCTTGTCTCTCGGTCTGGCCGATGTGCCCCCACCGAGGCTTGCAGCCAGGACCATGACGACCTGCAGCAGCGTGGCCCCGGCCCCCGGCTGGAGGTAGTGCGCCCTCCATTCCTCCTCGCCGCGCACGGACATGTCTGCCTGGGGCAGCAGCATCCGCAGGGCCCGGCCCGGGTCCCCCGTCTCCTCCAGGTAGCTCCCATACAGCTTCTGAAGGAGGGAACGCCCGCCCTCGACCAGCGACGAGTTGCGGGCCAGCGCGCGGCCCAGGGCGTCCTCGTACTGCCGGGTCAGCTCCTGCCACCGCTGCGAGCCGAAGAGCACATCGTAACGCCCCGGCCGCCCACCGAAGACGGCATCCGCCGCCCGGGCCGCCGCAGCAATCGCCTCCGGCCCCCGCCCCGTGAACCGCACCCAACGCGGCTCCGGATCACCCGAATCGCGGGCCAGGCCCAATCCCACTCCAGCGGCGCCCACACCGATTTCGCCGGGGTACACACCGCGTTCGTTGCTGACGACGTTCGGTGCCCACACGACCTGGCGCGGATTGGCGTCCGCCACCGTCTGGCCCAGCGCGTCAAACCCGGGGAGCGACTGGCCCGGCCGGCACGCGAAGAGGACCAGGGCGAGCCCCTTCTCTCCCGGCCGGTGGCGTCTGAGGAGCTCTCCCAGGTGACGGCCGACCTCCCCGCCCGTCACATTGCGAAGGCCACGCCGGGAGCCGAGCGGAAAGAACATCCCCACGGTCGCATGGGAACTCAGGACGAAGCCGTCACCTGCTTCGTTCCACGGGACCGGAACAGAGGGGACAGCGAGCCGGCTTGACCCTCGAAACAGCTCATACTGCCGTATGTCGAAGAAGACCTCGGCCATACGGTGGAGCACCACATGCTGCTGTGATGGTGATATGGCGTCGGCGCCGATGACGCGGTCGGTGCCAGGGCGGGTAGCGGCGCGGGTGATGATCTCCCGGTCCCACTCGCGGACCGGGAGCGGAGCGGGAACCTCGGCAAGGACCACATGCGTGTACCGCTGACCGGTAGCCGCGTCGAACACCACCCCACGCGACACCTCCCGCAACTCCGTCGCCTGCGCGAACAACGCCGGCCGGGCACCGGGATCCGGCGCGAACACCGCCACATCACGCGCCGTGGAATCCCGGACCTCATACAGCACCAGACCATCCACACCACCAGCAACGGCACCGGCAACGGCCGCTTCCCGCAGCACCGCATCCCGGCTCGTGCCGGCCCGGTGCAGAGCAGGAACCCCGGACACCGTCTGACCCCCGGAACCCACCCACCACACCGGTCCCAGAACGGCCGGCAGCAGCTCGACCGCCTCCACCGCCATCTCCCGGTGCCGCACCAGCTCACCGAGCAGCCCCTCACCCCCGCCCAGCACCAGCTCAGCCGCCCGGCCCGCCAGCCCGGCCAGCAGCACCCGCCGGTCAGGCGCGACGGCAGGAACCGCCTCCGCCCGCGACAGCAGCTCCTCGATGCCCCGCCGCCGCAGGATCAGCGGCACCCCAGCACGCACATCCCCCGACCCGAACGCCTCACCCAGCACCGACCGCACCAACGCAGACAGCGCCGCCACACCCTCATCCAGCTCACCCCGCAGCAACACCCCATCCACACCAGCCGCCAGATACAAAGCAGGCACATGCTCCACGTGCACGCTGCTCAGGATGTACGGGTGCCCGTGCCGCAACACCCACGCCCGCAGAGCATCCCGCCGCACAGCCACCCGGCCGACCGCATCCGCCGTCGTAGCCGCCAGGGCACCGAACTGCGCGTAGCGCCCGACCGGTCCCGGAACACCGGTCAGCGCCGCGATCTCCGCCAGCACGGGACCGCCCGTGAGCTGCGGAGTGAGCCACCCGGTCGACAACGCATACCGCACACGGTGCGGCAAACTCAGGTCCCCCTTGTTGAAACCGGCCGGGAGCCGCAGACCCGCCAAGCGCTTCACCGGTTCGAATGCGTGGTCGGCCCAGCTGTGGAGGGTGACCGTGTCCGCCTCACGGACATCGGGCTCCGCCGGATCCCGCACACCCGCCTGCTGCGCCGCCCCGAACGCCTCCACCATGCTCATCCGCTTGCCCCTGAGCATCCCGCCCATCAGGACATCACGGAATCCCAGCGGATTTGACTCCACCACGTCCAAGGCCTTGTAGACGCGCAACAGCCAGGCCATGACATCCGCCGGCTCTCTGCTGGCGGGCGCCAGCGGCACGCCCCCCGGATTCAGCCCGGGATCCGCAGCCCACAACGCACTCAACGTGTGAGGCGACGAGCGATGCCCGTAAGCCGCCAGGGAGAAAGCAGCGAAGACGACCCTGGGGTCGGCATCGCCCTTGGGATCGAGCAGCTTCGCCAGCAGATCATCTGTATTGCGCGTGTCCGGCGGGAAGAACACCGCACTGACCTCAACCGTCGCGTCAGTACGCGAGGTGATGTAGGTGAACAGGGCCTTGAGCGCCTGGCGCGCGGTGCCGACCAGACGCGGGTCGGCGGTCAGAACCTTCCCCACCGCTACTTCGTAAACAGCGTCGAGGTCCTCCTGCGCAGGCAGACCCTCTTCCTCATCAAGGTCGGAACCACTGTTCCAGTCCGCCTCCTCGGGCTCGGCCTGCGGGCCGGCCCCGGTCGCCTTCACATGGGTGTAGGGACCACTCTCGTCCTGGCGTTCCTGCCAGTCACTGACCGTCAGCACGGTCTGCCCCGCGAACAGGTACGGGAACGTCTCGGGCCGCTGCGCGTAGCGGGAGATGTCCCGCAGCGACGGCGAGGACCCCACCTCCACCTCCACCAGCATCCGCCGCCCACCGGGCAGTGCCGCAACCTCCCGCATCGCCAGCCGCTGATCCCGCGTGCCGGCCTGAAGCCCGGCGACCACCAGACTCCCCACCCGCTCGCCCGGACCGGCCATCGCCACCCACACCGACCCCGCAGCACCATCGGCGGGAGGCAACGAGGCCAGCGCCTCCAACGCCATCGCCCGGTGCGCCGCGGCCTCCCCCAGCAGGCCCTGCGCCAGCTCACCAGCCCGCTCCACCAAAGCAGCCCGCGAAGCAGCACGCGACCCCGGCGCCGTACCAGCATGCGCACCCGCCAGAGCGGCGAAAGCCTCGTCGCGCATCAGCAGCGACGGGAACCCGCCCCCACCGTCCGCCGCACGCACCACCACACGCTCAAGCTCCCGCACCTGCCCGGCAGGGCCACCGTCAGCGGCCAGAAGGGGACCATCAGGACCACTGACCACATGAAGCGCCAACGCCTGAGCCCGATGCGCGACACTCCCGGAAACCTCCACCCCGGCACGGCCCCCGGTAAGCGAACCCGCCAACTCGAGATACGCGGTGCGGTGAGGCAGATCAACGAACGGATACTCCGGGCTCCACGGCAACAGGTCGGGACCGAGGAGCGCCTCCGTCCACTCATACAGGTTCACCGCGTCCCCGTACAGCAGCGACATCTCCAAGCCCTGGGCCGTTTCGGAGCCCACTGACGCCTCGAACAGGTCGTAGAGGGAATAGCGGTTGTCCGGGAGCAGGCCGGCCATCAGCACCGCTCGCAGGAACTGCATGTGCACGTCGGTGAGAAGGAGGCGCTTCTTCATCCCGTTCACGATCGTGCGCGGCAAGGCCGGGTCCCCGACGGCGAGGAACCCCCGGGTCCGCAGCTCGTGGAAGCCGGGAGTGTCCTTGTCTCTCGGTGTGACCGATGTGACCCCGCCCAGGCTTGCGGCCAGGGCACTGACGATCTCCTCCAGCGTGGCCCCGGACCCCGGCTGGAGGAGGTGCGCCCTCCACTCCTCCTCGCCGCGCACGGACATGTCCACCTGGGGCAGCAGCATCCGCAGGGCCCGGCCCGGGTCCCCCGTCTCCTCCAGGTAGCTCCCATACAACTTCTGAAGGAGGACACGCCCGCCCTCGACCACCGCCTGGTTGCGGGCCAGCGCGCGGCCCAGGGCGTCCTCGTACTGCCGGGTCAGCTCCTGCCACCGCTGCGAGCCGAAGAACACATCGTAACGCCCCGGCCGCCCACCGAAGACGGCATCCGCCGCCCGCCCCGCCTCGGCAATCGCCTCCGGCCCGCGCCCCGTGAACCGCACCCAAAGCGGCTCCGGATCACCCGATTCGTGCCTCAGCCCCAGCCCCAACCTACCGCCCGCGAAACCGGCTGTCGCGGCAAGGGTGTTCGGTGCCCACACAACGTGGCGCGGATTGGCGTCCGCCACCGTCTGGCCCAGCGCGTCAAACCCGGGAAGCGACTGGCCCGCCCGGCACCCGAGGAGGACCAGGGTGAGCCCCCACTCTCCCGGCCGGTAGCGTTCGAGGAGCACTCGCAGGAAATCGCCGACCTCCCCGCCCGTCGCGCTGCGACGGCCACGCCGGGAGCCGAGCCCAAAGAACATCCCATGGGTCACATGGGAAATGAGGACGAAGCCGTCACCCGCTTCGTTCCACGGGAGCGGGATAGAGGAGGCGACGACCCGGACAAACTCGTCAACTCTATCGTAGTGGCGTATGTCGAAGAAGATCTCGGCCGTGCGGTGGAGCCGCACATCCACCTCTGTCGGTGGTATGGCGTCGGCTCCGATGACGCGGTCGGTGCCAGGGCGGGCAGTGGCACGGGTGATGATCTCCCGGTCCCACTCGCGGACCGGGAGCGGAGCGGGAACCTCGGCAAGGACCACATGCGTGTACCGCTGACCGGTAGCCGCGTCGAACACCACCCCACGCGACACCTCCCGCAACTCCGTCGCCTGCGCGAACAACGCCGGCCGGGCACCGGGGTCGGGTGCGAACACCGCCACATCACGCGCCGTGGAATCCCGGACCTCATACAGCACCAGACCATCCACACCACCAGCAACGGCACCGGCACCGGCAACGGCCGCTTCCCGCAGCACCGCATCCCGGCTCGTGCCCGCCCGGTGCAAAGCAGGAACCCCGGACACCGTCTGACCCCCGGAACCCACCCACCACACCGGCCCCAGAACCGCCGGCAGCAGCTCGACCGCCTCCACCGCCATCTCCCGGTGCCGCACCAGCTCACCGAGCAGCCCCTCACCCCCGCCCAGCACCAGCTCAGCCGCCCGGCCCGCCAGCCCGGCCAGCAGCACCCGCCGGTCAGGCGCGACGGCAGGAACCGCCTCCGCCCGCGACAGCAGCTCCTCGATGCCCCGCCGCCGCAGGATCAGCGGCACCGCGGCACGCACATCCCCCGACCCGAACGCCTCACCCAGCACCGACCGCACCAGCGGATACAGCGCCGCCACACCCTCATCCAGCTCACCCCGCAGCAACACCCCATCCACACCAGCCGCCAGATACAAAGCAGGCACATGCTCCACGCGCACATTGCTCAGGATGAACGGATTCCCGTGCCGCAACACCCACGCCCGCAAAGCATCCCGCCGCACAGCCACCCGGCCGACCGCATCCGCCGTCGTAGCCGCCAGGGCACCGAACTGCGCGTAGCGCCCGACCGGTCCCGGAACACGGGTCAGCGCCGCGATCTCCGCCAGCACGGGAGCGCCCGTGAGGCGCTCAGTGAGCCACCCGGTCGACAACGCGTACCGCACACGGTGCGGCAAACTCAGATCACCCTTGTCGAAACCGGCCGGGAGCCGCAGACCCGCCAAGCGCTTCACCAGGCCGAATGCGTGGTCGGCCCAGCTGTGGAGGGTGACCGTGTCCGCCTCACGGACATCGGGCTCCGCCGGATCCCGCACACCCACCTGCTGCGCCGCCCCGAACGCCTCCACCATGCTCATCCGCTTGTCCCTGAGCATCACGCCCATCAGGAAATCCCGGAATGCCAGCGGATCGGACACCGCCACGTCCAAGGCCTTGTAGACGCGCAACAGCCACGCCATGGCAGCCGCCGGCTCTCTGCCGGCGGGCGCCAGCGGCACGCCCCCCGGATTCAGCCCGGGATCCGAAGCCCACAACGCACTCAACGTGTGAGGCGACGAGGGATGCCCGTAAGCCGCCACGGCGAAAGCACCGAAGACCAACCTGGGGTCGGCATCGCCCTCGGGATCGAGCAGCTTCTTCAGCAGCTCATCTGTATTGCGCGTGCCCGGCGGGACGAACACCGCACTGACCTCGACGGTCGCGTCAGTATGCGAGGTGATGTAGGTGAACAGGGCCTTGAGCGCCTGGCGCGCGGTGCCGACCAGACGCGGGTCGGCGACCAGAACCTTCCCCACCGCTACTTCATAAACAGCGTCGAGGTCCTCCTGCGAAGGCAGCCCCTCTTCCTCATCGATGTCGGAACCGCTGTTCCAGTCCGCTTCCTCAGGCTCAGCCTGCGGGCCGGCCCCGGTCGCCTTCACGTGGGTGGAGGGACCGGCCTCGTCCTGGCGTTCCTGATCTGCGGAGGACCCCGGCACGATGCCGGTCGGGGCGGGATACTGCTTGACGGACGTCGTTTCCGTGGCCGTCACATACCAGTACCGGCCGTGGTCGTCCTCCCGCCAGGCACCCTGGCCGAGGCGCAGCTCCGTTCCGGCCGCGTAGATCGCGGGCTGTAGGGCGGGCTGCGCCGCGGCGAAGGATATGTCCCGTGCCGAGGAGTCGGCCACCTCGATGAGTGTCCAGTGGCCGTCCTCGCCCGCGGGTACCCCGGGGAGAGCGGAGCGAGTACCGCCCTCATCCAGTGACACCGCCTGGAACTGCGGGACGACGAAGGTGCCGGCGTTGCTGGGCAGCCACGCGGTGTACCAGACCGACGAGTTGACGGGTGGGAGCAGCTGGAGGGCTTCGGCTGCCATGGCCAGGTGCACGGGGACCGCGTCGCGCAACTCCGATTCCAGCCCGTCGACCTGGAGGCGCAGGGCCTCTGCCGCAGCCTTCCATCCGCCATCGGCAGGAGGCCTGCCTGCCTCGGCAGCCAGCATGGTCTGCTCGACCACAGCGCGGAACGAAGCGTGACGCATCAGGAGGAGCGGGAAGGCGGGCCCGCCCTGGGCGGCCCGGAGCGAGTTGAGGCCGCGGCGGACTGCCTGGTGGGCGCGGAGTGCAAGCCCGGGGTGAGGGGCGGTGAACTTCACGTCCAGCAGGTCACGATCGCGTGTGCTGCTGAGCAGGTACAGCGCAGTGATGTGCGCCGGTGTCAGTGCGTACAGGGGCGAGGCACTCGAATGCCGCTCGTTCCACGCGTCCACGGCCTTTCTGCGGCCGTCGGAAGCGGCATCGCCGCGGAGCGCGCCGACAATGTCAGCGGGGATGCTCTCACCGCCGGTCAGCGCCGGCGTCAGCCATTGGTTCCGGATTCCGTACAGAGTCTGGTAAGGGGTCTGCCCCCGCCCTAGGTCCGTGCGGTCCAGTTCGGCGAAAGCCCATGCGTACAGGTGCGCCGCGTCACCCAGGGCGACGGTCTCTTCAATGGGAGACGTCAGTAGCGGCCAAGAACCGTTGAACGCGTCAGCGAGGGTGCCGTGGCCCTGTGCCAGCATCCAGCTGAACAACGCGGTGCGGGCCATCGGGACCTGTTCTTCCGGCACCCGATCCATGTGAGCCATGAGGAAGGTGGTCACGATGAGCTGCCGGTTCGTGTCCGCGGTCAGGAGACCCCGGCCACCCGGCTGGACTCGTGCGGCGTCCCGTTGCAGGGAGCGGGAGCGGACTGCATCCCCCGACACCACGCCGGCAGCGACCGCGGCGTCTATGGCGGCTGCGACGAGTACGTCGGCGTACTGCGACGCCCATTCCTCTCCATCGTCCCACGCGGCAAGCATCAGGTGGGCCGCTTCGCGGACCTCCGGGGCCACCGCGAGCCGGCGGCCCAACGCACGTTCATAGGCTGCGCCGAGTTCGGGCCAGAGCGGGTCCTGGTAGAGACCGCGCAGCCATGCGGCGTAGGAGGCGTATGCCGGCCCGCTCGTACGGAGACTCTCGCCGGAGCCGGACTGGGGGGAGAAGTGTTTGAATCGTGCCCATTTCGTGGGCGAGGTCACATCCTGAATGGGCACAGGATGGCCGGTGTCTGACCCGATGACGCGGATCAGGTGGGTCGGAGCGACAACAGTCAACCCACTGCCCGTAGCGACTGCTTGAGCCAGTGGCACACCACCGAGTGTTTCGGCTCCCGAGTGGCAGGCAAGCAGGACGATGCGGGAGTCCTGAGGCAACTTGTTGCGCTGCACCAGTCGCCTGATGTGTTGTCCGAACTCCGTACCTGCGACATGCCTGACGCCGTGGTGGGACAAGGCGAAGAGCCCGCGCGGTGAGGCGTGGGTGTAGATGGACAACGAGCGATCGTCCCAGGGGACGGGAGTTCTCCGCCCGAAGTCTTCAAGCCTTCCTTCTGCCAGGGAGGTGAACCAGTGGGTGGCCTTGTCCCAGTTCGGCGCTCCGCGCTCGAAAAATCGCCATTCCCTATGGTTGATGCTGCTGAAGCCCACGAGACGATCGGGCCCCTTCACCGGCAAGGTCAGGATCTCAGGGGTCCACGGCCCCTTGCGGTGGAGGTCCTTGAGAGTGACGTGGAGGAACTGTGTCCCGGTGGCCCCGTCGACGGATGACGTGGCCGATTCCACCTTGAATCCGCTGAGCTTGGGGAAAAGAACCGTCTCCTCCGAAGCCGTGCGACCCAGCGGGGTGATGTCGCGCCCGTTGGATCGTTCCACCGACCACACCACCGCCACGGAATCGCCGGCCCCGGGTGGGGCGCCGAGTCCGGCGATCGCTCCTGCCAGCGTGTTCCGCGCCCTGTGGAAGGGGGGCACCTCGAACTTGGCTCCCGGCCGCGGCGGTTCGGCCTCCCAGCTCGCCCACATGACCCGGTGCGGCGCCTTGGGGAGCATGGCGAGGGCTTCAGTAGCCATTTCGCGGTGCGAAACCAACTCGTGGAGGCGTCCGTCAGTGATCTGCACCCCGCGCCGCACCAGACGAGCTGACCGATCGGCATGCGTTTCCGGCGTCCCCGCCTCTTCGCCCAGCAGCGAACGGAAGGTCTGGTCTTGCAGGAACAGCAGCGGCAGGTGTGCCCTCGGCGAAAGTTCACCAAGCGCCCTCTGGACCAGGGACTCGATCACGTTCTCACGTCGCGCTTTCGCACGCTCACCGCCGACGGTGAGTACCGGGTCCATCAGCCGGGCATCGGCACCGCTGGCGAGGAAGAGGGCCAACAGGTAAGCACTGTTGAGATTGGCGTCCAAAAGATCGAGCGAGCCATGCCGCGTGGCCCACTCGGCCAGCGCACCGCGCCGATGCCGGCGGTCTTCGGCCAGCAGCTCGGAGCGCGGGGCTTGCGAGTCGCCGCGCTGACGGAAGACCAGTTCGCTCAATCCCGTCATGATGGCTCCGCCCTCTGCCATCCCATCCAACAACCGGACGTGCCGGGCGCGGTACATCGTGTGATGGGGCGGCTGGAAGTCGGCGCGGGACAGGTTCGCGGCCGCTATCGCTTCCGCCACATCGGAGAGGGTTTCCGCGCGCTTGTACGCGTCCAGGAAACCGTGTGCCCACCCGTACAGCGCTGCCGCGTCCTCGTGCGCCATGTCGGGCGCGTGCCCTTGTTCCACGCCCGCCACGCGAGAGCCGTGCAGCACCTCCGCCAAGGTGTAGTCGTCCTCTGGGGGAAGACCGGCCAGCAGTGCCTCGCGGAACAGGGTGGGATCACCCTCCTTGATGGGCAGCGCATCGTAGGCCCGCAGCAGCCACGCGATCCTCGCGACGGCTTCCGGCCGCATCCGGATCCCACGTGCAACCTGGTCGGGAGGTGTCTGCGCGTGCGGAGGAAGCGCAGGAGGCTGGAGCGAGAGGGGGTGCGCGGCCTGTGGGCCGTCGCGCCACACGTCGCTCAGTGTGCTGCCGGACGGGCCGGGGAGTGCAGCCCTGGTGAACAAAGTGATCAGCTGGTCGAGGTGGAGGGAGTTGTCGTCCTGGTTCGTCCACTCCATGAGCGATGCCCGCAGGCCATCCGCGTCGCTGCTGGAACCGGGCAGCGCGAAGGCGAGCGCCGCAGCGTCGGGGCCGAAGTGCTGTTCCAGGACGGTCAGCAGGGCGTGTACGGCCGTCTTGGCCCCCGTGAGCAGCTGTGGGTCGGCAGCGAGGGCCGTCCGGACGTCGGCTTCGTACTGCCGACTGCGTGGCTCCCACCTCGGGTCGGCATACAGATTCGGGAAGCGCGGCGCCGACACGGTACGTGTGCCGACCGCGAGTTCGGTCCGGGGCTCCGGCTCGCCCGAGTTCCAGTCCTCGGGCAGCGGTTCGTCCACGAAATGCGGCAAGTCCGCTTTCTGCGGGCGGTTCGGGACGCTGGGCGTGGGGGGCGGGGGTGTCGCATCGGGCGGCACGTCGGCGGCGTTCCGGGGCTGGAATTTCCGCCATTCGGTCGCTCTGCCTTCGTCGTCGTGTCGCAATGTGATGTGGTCGCCGTCGCCTGAGTCCGTCTCGGAGAAGGCGACTTTTCCAGTGGGGGCGTTGACGGTCAGGCCGGAGATGTCGGCGACGATCTGGGCGTCGGCGATGGTGTTGTGGGCACCGTCGGCGCCGGCTGTGCAGGAGAAGAGGGTGATCTCCTTGAAGTCTGAGAGTTGTGGTTTGAGGTGGCGTACGAGTTCGCCGAGCTCTTGGGCGCTCATGCGGATCTGGCGGGTGCGGGGCGCTGTTCCGGGGCGGCGGGGGGTGTTGGGGTCTTCGACGACGGCCTTGAAGCCCTTCTCGTCGTGGTGCAGGCCGAGGAAGAAGGAGTCCTTGAAGTTCGGCGGCAGGTCCTGCCAGGAGCCGTCCCACTTGCCTTCGCTGTTCCGGACGCCCTGGTAGAACTGGGTCTGGTCCGACAGCTTTCCGTAGTTGCCTTTTCGCCGTGCCAGGTGGTTGTCGTTGAATGAGATTGCTCCCGTCACCTTGCCCTGTGCGTTGGTGACGGGCTGAAGACGCAGCTGGGGTCCCGTCCATGCGCTTACCGGGGGCTTGGTGTACTTCTTCGGCGGTTGCGCGGGCTTGCGGGGCGGGACGGTGTACGTGCCGGTGGTGGCAGGAGCTGTGGGGGAGGGTGCTGCGGGGGAATGGCCCGTCTGCGTGCCGCGGGGGTCGGTTGCGGCCCCGGTGGTATCGGTGGCGGGCTGCTGGGTGGCGGGCCTGGGTGCGGGGTCGGCGGACTGGGTGGGGACCAGGCCGGGGGTGGTGGGCAGGCCGGGGGTGGTGGAGGCCGCGCCTGTCCTGCCGGAGGTTGTGGGCTGCTGCGCGGCTGTGGTGTTCGTGTGGGGGACGGGCTGTGTCGTCGGGGTGGAGGGGGTGGCTGCGTTGGACGTGCTGCCCGTGGTCGCGGCCGGTGTGCCCGCGGTGGCGGTGGTCGTGGGCGGGACGGTCGTGCCGGGCACGCCCGTGGGAGCGGTGGAGGCGGAGTGGGCGGGCAGGGGAAGGCCGGTCTGGGCGGCGGTGGGCAGGGGTCGGGTGTCCGTGGGCGCAACGGTGGGATCCGACAGAGGGTCCGGCACTCCCGTGACCGGCACGCCGGCGGCCGGGGCTCCGTGGACCGGCACGCCCGGAACCGTCGTGCCCTGAGGCAGGCCCGTGACCGGCAGACCTGCGAAGGGGGTGTCCGTGGCCGGCTGGCCTGTGACGGGCAGGTCCTGGGGTGTGTCCTGGGCCTGGGCGCCCTGGGGCAGGCCGGCCACGGGTGTGCTGTGCGGCAGGCCTGTGACCGGCAGGTCCCGGGGCTGGGTGTGGGGCGTGTCCTGGACCGGGGTGGTGGGGTCGAGGATTGCCGTGGGGTCGGGAACCGCTGCGGGATCGAAGGCCCGGGTGGGGTCGGTCGTGGACCAGGTGGGGCTGGTTCCGGCCGTGAACGCCTCGCGGCCGGATGCCAGGGGCAGGCCGCCGGGGTCGAAACCCGTGAGCGGTGAAGCGGTACCCGGGTCGGTGAAGTCGGTGGTGACGTCCTCGAGGTCGGAGAGGTTGGCGACGTCGTCCGACAGGGCGCTGACATCACTCAGGCCGGAGGGGATGCCATGGATCCCCGAGAGCGCGCTGACGTCACTGAAGACCGACTCGGTATCACTGAAGTCGGTGGTGACGTCCTCAAGGTCGGAGAGGTTGGCGACGTCGTCCGACAGGGCGCTGACATCACTCAGGTCGGAGGGGATGCCATGGATCCCCGAGAGCGCGCTGACGTCACTGAAGACCGACTCGGTATCACTGAAGTCGTTGGTGCCGTCGTTCTGGAACCCGTCACCCGGGTCCACGACCCCCTCGGCGGGGACCTGTTGCGTGGTGTCGTCGATCCTGCCGGTGAACGGCGCAACGGGTGCGGTCCCGGCCGTGACCGCACCGGGCACCACCGGAACATCCTGCCCGACGGTGAAGGCCGGCGGGACCGTTTCCGCGGCCACGGTCGGCAGCGGCACCACCACGGGCGGCACGCCCGGCCGCGTGACACCGGCCGCGGTGCCGGGCGGCATCTCGACCCCGCCGCCCACGGGCAGTTCCGGCAGATCCCCGGACGCCACCGACGGCCGGTCCACCCGACCGCCCGCACCACCCACCACCGTGTTCGTGTTCGTAACGGTGTCGGGCAGGGTGACGTCGAACTTCCGCTGGAAAATGTCGTGGACCGCCTGACCGGTCCACTCCGCCAGACCCTCCGCGACCGTGAACAGAACACCGCTGGTACCAGCACTGACGAACGTGCCGAGGTCGACGGCGAACTTGCCCTCGAACATCCACTCCACCAGGGTCTTCGCCCCGGTCTCCGCGAAACCCTCGTTGACGAACGACTCCGGGACCTCGAAGACCTCCTTCACCCACTGCGGCTTGTCCCTCAGGAAATCCTTCGTGAACTTCGCGGTGACCTCGCCCAGCCCGCCCCCCAGCACACCGGCCACCAGCCCGAACACAGCCGACTTCCCGATATCACGCCAGTCCAGCGCCGTCCGCCGACGGTCCGTGTCCTCCGGCGCCAGCATCGAGGTGACCTGCGCCAGAAACGTCACGAAGGCCTCCTGCAAAGCCTCCATCACACCCGACACAGGCGTCCCCAGCCCATGCCCCATCCGCTGGAGGATCAACAGCATCCGCAACGCCGTACGCGACTTCGCGGTGATGATCTGCGTCAGCGACGACCCACCCGTGAACACCGACAACGCCAAAATCAACGCGATCTCCAAGTTCATGAAAATGAACTCAAGGAGGATCTCGTACTTGCTCTCACTGAGCTTCCTCGACCGGTCGACCTGCGTCCAGCCCAACCCGTCAAGCTGATCAGCGAAATCCCGAAGATGATTCCGCCCACCATCATCAACAAACAAATTCAACGCGGCAATGAACTCCCGCGCCACCCGCGGCGGAAGAGAATTCCCCACCGTCGACACCGCACTCGTCAACGACGTCGACAACTCACGGAGGTCATCAGCCAGATCCTCATAAGGATACCGGCTCGCATAACCCAGGTCCTCATTGCCGGTCGCAACATTCGCACCGACCCAGACCTCAATAAACCCCCGGAGCTCGGGCGAGAAATCAATCACCGTATATTACCGCTTCGCGTCGTCTTCACTAGCCGTGCCTTGCGTGACAATGTCATCCAGCGCATCCACCTGCGGCTTCTGCACATGCTCGGCCTGCGCCGCTACAACCCCGATCAGAGCCGTAAGCCCCTCCGTGATCGACCGCAACGTCGTCAAGACCCTCTCCTGCTCCTCCACACACTGCTGCCCCACCACGTTGGCGAACTGGTCATCCCCGCCTTCCTGTCCCCACCACCCGTAGTACCGCTCAAGCGAGTCCTCGAACTGGACGGGAAGTCTCTTGCAGGACCTCACGGCGTCGGCGATGTGCCTGGACCCGGCGAAAACCTTTTCCATGTCAGCGGAATACTCAGCCATGGCGGGTGCTCCCTTCTTCTTCCTCGTCGTCGATCTCGTCACGCAGCCGGCTCATGGGCGACGGTGTCCGCTCACCGGCGGCCACGTCCTTCCGAAGCGGACCGAAGAGCTTCTCCCAGTCGACTCCGAGTCGTTCCTTCGCCGAACCCCCGGTGAGCTTCCTGGTGAGAGGTTCCAGCATGTCGATGACCTGGCGGGCCATGTCGGCGCGCGCATCGGCAGAGGCCTGGAGCACCGCGTCAGCCAGCTGTGAGGCGGCCATCTGCCTGTACTTGCCGTCCAGGAAGTCGATGCTCTCCAGTTCGCCCTTCGAGCCGACGGTCACCTGCACCGACCTGTCGGCCGACGTTCCCGTCCACGAGGTCTTCCGGAACACCGCCTCAGCCTTGGCGACGGCCTTCTCCGTGGCCTTGAGGTCGGCCATCGCCTTGGCGACGCGGTCTTCCATCGACTCACTCACAACATGTCCTTTCGCGCTTGCTCCGAGGTTTCATCGGCCCAGAGCCTGCGGCAGGCCGCCTTCGTCCGTACCCCAGACGTCTTCGTCCTCCGCGAGCCACGAAGTCCGTTCTCGGTCCCCGCTGCTTTCGGTCTGCTGTCCCCCTCCGGGCGCTCCCCCACCCATCGGAGGCATGAAGGGAGTGGCGTTGCTGCTGGTCTGCGTTCCACGCGGGGCCACCCGGTGCTCCTCGTCTTCCGTCGTCGGAGCCGGGGACTGCCGTGTGGGGCGGCCGTTGCGATCGACGACGGTGCGCGTCCGCTCCCCGGAGCCTCCGTCGGCACCGCCACCGCCCATGCCGTGCATCATGGGCGGCATCATCCCGGGCGAACCGCCACCGCCGGCGGCGCCGTTCGCCCCCACGAGCGCGGGATCGCCGCCTCCACGGCCGAGTGCGCCCGCCAGGTCGCCCTGGTTGAAGAGGTTGTCGCTGAACTGGCCGGAGAAGGGGCTGCCCGCACCGCCGCGGGGCAGATCGGGCTGAGGCAGGTCGGCGATGCGCTGACGGATCAGATCTTCCATGTTCTTGTCGCCGGCCGCCACACGATCCTGGTCCGCCTGGATGTCGCCCATGCGTTGGTCGAAAGCCGCCCTGGCATCCCGGCGCGCCTGCTCGGCGTCCTTGCGGGCGTCCTCCCGGTCCTGCTGGGCCTCGGCGCGCTGCTCTTCGAACTTCCCCTTGGCATCGGCCTCGCGCCGGTCGGCGTCCTCGAGAGCGGCCCGCTCGGTGGCGTCGATCTCGGCGTTCCGCTCGTCGAACTCCCGCCGCGCGTCTTCCGCGCTGGTTCGACCGTCCGCGAGATCCCGGTCCAGCTGCTGTTGCGACTCGGCACGAGCCGCATCCGCCTCTTGTCGGGCCTGTTCCCGCTGGTCCTCGGCTTCCGCCTTCTCCCGCTCGAACTCCTGCTTCGCCGCGGCTTCCTGCTGCTCGGCCTGCTGCTCGGCGGCGTTGCGTTCGGTGAGGGCCTCGGCGTTGGCGCGGTCCAATTCGGCCCGGGCGGACTCCTGAGCCTGCTGGGCCTCGAACCGGGCCTCAGTACGCTCGCGTGCCGCCTCCTGCCGGGACTGCTCCTGCTGCTGCCGGACCTCTTCCCGGTCCTTCTGCGCCTGCTCCTTGGCGGCCTGCTGCTCCCGCTCGGCCCCGGCACGCTCCTGCTGCTGCTGTGTCCGAACCTCGTCGCGATCCTTCTGCGCCTGCTCCTTGGCGGCCTGCTGCTCCTGCTTGGCCTGCTCCCGCTCCTGCTCCTGCTGCTGCCGGACCTCCTCGCGATCCTTCTGAGCCTGCTCCTTGGCGGCCTCCTGCTCCCGCTCGGCCCCGGCACGCTCCTGCTGCTGCTGCGTCCGAACCTCTTCCCGCTCCTTGTCGGCCTCCTCCTTGGCAGCCTCCTGCTCCTGCTTGGCCTGCTCCCGATCCTGCTCCTGCTGTTGCCGGACCTCTTCGCGGTCCTTCTGCGCCTGCTCCTTGGCAGCCTCCTGCTCCCGCTCGGCCTCGGCACGCTCCTGCTCCTGCTCCGCCCGTGCCCGCTCGCGCTCCTTCTTTTCCTCCTCCCGCTGCTGCTGCGCCTGTCCGAGAGCTACCGCCTGGGCACCCGAAGCGGCGGACGTCGCCTCTTCGCGGTCCTTCTGCGCCTGCTCCTTGGCGGCCTCCTGCTCCCGCTTGGCCTCCTCGCGGTCCTGCTCGTTCTGGGCCCGGACCTCTTCCCGCTCCTTGTCGGCCTCCTCCTTGGCAGCCTCCTGCTCCCGCTCGGCCTCAGCACGCTCCTGCTCCTGCTGCGCCCGAACCTCCTCGCGGTCCTTCTGCGCCTCCTCCTTGGCAGCCTCCTGCTCCCGCTCGGCCTCAGCACGCTCCTGCTCCTGCTGCGCCCGAACCTCCTCGCGGTCCTTCTGCGCCTCCTCCTTGGCAGCCTCCTGCTCCTGCTTGGCCTCCTCGCGGTCCTGCTCGTTCTGGGCCCGGACCTCTTCCCGCTCCTTGTCGGCCTCTTCCTTGGCGGCCTCCTGCTCCTTCTTGGCCTCCTCGCGGTCCTGCTCGTTCTGCGCCCGGACCTCTTCCCGCTCCTTCCTGGCCTCTTCCTTGGCGGCCTCCTGCTCCTTCTTGGCCTCCTTGCGGTCCTGCTCGTTCTGCGTCCGGACCTCTTCCCGCTCCTTCTTCGCGTCCTCCTTCTCCTTCTTCGCGTCCTCCTTCTCCTTCTTGGCTTCCGCCTCGTCCGCGAGAGCGGTGAGGGAACCCTTGGAGACGTCGGTCACCTTCTGCCCGAACGGATCGTCGGCCGCTCGCAGCGCTGAGTCGATGGCGACGATCACGTCCGCGGCCGCCGCACTCAACCAGCCCTGTACCGAGTTCTCCCAGCGACGGACGGCCTCGTCACCGATCGCCTTCCACGTCGCCAACTCGTTCGGCGGACCGTAGTCCTGGCCCTCGATGGTGATGGTGTTGCGGAAGCCTGCCCCCGCAACGATGCTGATGTCGCCCCGGGCACCGGAGCGAAAATCGACCTGGGTGTACTGGTTGTCGAACATGCTGAGCTGAGCGTCCATCAACATGTCGTAGAGCCAGCGGTGCGGCGAGCTCTCCGGCCTCCACGCTTCCCAGGCATTGATCAAGTTTACGGCTTCTCGTTGGATGATGAACTGTGCGTTCATCAGCGCGCGGCCGGGGGCGGACCCGATCACCTCGCCCTCGATCGAAACGGTCGGGACGAATCCCTCGCCCTTTCCCACCTGTTCGGCGTAGCCCTCGTAGTTCTTGGCGAGCTTCTCCACGAGTTCCTTGAAGAGCTCCGCCCCCGTGCCGGCCCAGGCCTTGCTGCCTTCGCCGATGTCCTCGGATCTCCAGCGCTCGATCTCTTTGGCGCTGTCCTGGAAGAACTGCACCACCCGGTCGAACGACTTGGCCACTTCGGTGAAGGTCAGCAGGTCCACGAAGGCGTCATCGCCGACTGAGATGCCGCTGTCTTCGAAGCCCTGCGTGGTGTGCGGGTACAGCGCGAGCTTGTCCAGGGCTGCCCGGGAACCACGCACGTACTGCATCAAAGGCAAGGCATCCCAGGTGAGCGCCCCGCCCTCCTTGTTCCACATGCCCTTGTCCTTGAGCGCGCCGCTCGTCCTCTTCCCCCCGGCGACGACGTCGTCACCACTGGGCGGAGCCGAACCTGCCTTGCGCCCGATGAGTGTGATGAAGGCCTTGTAGTGCGAGAGGTATTCGTTTCCGGGCGCGGGATCTTCCGCGCCCCCGTCCTGGTCTCGGTAGTAGGGCAGGACGAAGTCCGAGTTGCTCCGGCCCCACCCGCCTGAACTCACCCATCCTGGAAGGTACTTCGAGCCACCGACCTTGTGCAGCCGGACGTGCATCAGGGGAATGCCGTCATTGCCCTTGAGGGTGTCGAACAACGTGGAACGTTCCGGCAGGATGTATCCGGTGAGCAGTTCGACCGCTCTCTTCCAGTTGTCATCGTTGTTCGTGACGGCAGGCACGTCGGCCATGGCGGGGCTCCAGCCTCTCCTCAGGCGTCCTTGGCGGGCATGTCAGAACTCACAGCGGTGTCCACATCCTCGAAGAGATCGAGGAAGGTCTCGGTCGAGATCTTTTGAAGGCTCTTCCCCTGCCTCTCCCGCATCCTCTGGATGGTCTCCCGAAGAGCGTCTTCCACTTCTTCCCACAGCAGATTTTGGTCGGTGAGTATTTTTACGATGCTCGCCGCCGTCTCCTGTATCGCTTTGTTGAGATCCCCTCCACCGACCCCTTTCTCGCCGGCCATGAGCCCCAATGCAAGCGGCTTGGTGGCGACGAGGGTGGTGCTGGTGAGCATGGCATCGGCGATGAAACTGATGGCGCGCCCATTAGGGTCGTCCTTGAGAATCTTCTGCAAAGTGGCACGAAATTCATCGATGTTCTCGTGAATGAATCGCTTCAACCACTCGCTGTCGAGAACCGTCGGCGTTCGGCCTTTGTCGGCCACCGGACCTCCCTTCTCATGTGACGAGGTGTGTCAGCGCCGTCGATCTCGCCCGGCACGGCGTAGAACGACGGCGCATGGCTGTATATCGATCAGCGGCCTCCGATTCGAATGTCCCCCCACTTCTGGGCGAGATTGTTCTCGGTGAAGCGATAGTTCCCTGAGATGTCCGTGAGGAGCGCGGAGTGACTAGCGAGAAGAGCCTTGATGTTTTCGACAGCCTGGTCCCATTTCGCCTGGACCTCACTGTAGACCTCGCGGTCGTCACCTATCCAGGTGTTCCTGAGTTCCGCGAGTTCCATTTCCAGGTTGGCGATGATACTCATGATCGCTTGCGACTGGGAGACCATGTCGTCCGCGGCATTTTCAGCATGGTTGTAGTCGACGTAGATGTAGCCGTCGCTGAAGTCCATAGAAGCCTCGATTCGACTGCGAGGGGTCGGATTCCGAGCCATCACCTGTGGGCGGGGCGTGGTTCGGCAGTGCGGTGTGCGGGCGTGCGGTATTACGGGGCGGCTGCAGCGATCAGGAACTGTGGCCGGCACCCGGATTGAGCGTGTCGAAGACATTCGTCGCCTGCGAGTACGCAGAGTCGATGGACTCGTTCGCGGAACCCTGGGCCAGACCGTGCTCCGTGAGCGTGCTGTTGAGCTCGTCCACCATCCTGTCGAGATTGGTCAGGATCGTATCCACATGCCCGTCCCACTGATCCAGGAGCTTGCCGTACTGGCCGCCGTCGGCCCCTCCATATCCGGACGCGAGGTTTTGCCGCGTCCCCTGGACGTCCTGCTGACACTTCAGGACACCGGAGTAAGCCTGCTCCAGCGCCATGATCCCATTTCGTGTTGCGCCCTCTTCGGACTGCTGCATCGCCACCAGAGATCCCCCTTCGGAAGAATTCAACTCAGCGCCTCCGGGACCTACCACAGGGCGCGACGTGTGACGATCCAAACGATAGACCCGACCAGCCCTGAGGGGCAATATTCCAGCCGTAATTAACTCCCGCCAACCGGCCGAGAGAAATGCTCGATTGAGCAATAACTAAAGGAGATGGCGCTCAATCGAGCGGCAGCCGCGGCGAGATGGGGCGTTCTCGGACATTGCCCCTTGGGGGCATATCCCTGCGTCACGAAAGTTACACTGAGTCACATTGCTGCAGGGTG
Source organism: Streptomyces sp. NBC_01233 (assembly GCF_035989305.1). Taxonomy (NCBI): domain Bacteria; kingdom Bacillati; phylum Actinomycetota; class Actinomycetes; order Kitasatosporales; family Streptomycetaceae; genus Streptomyces; species Streptomyces sp. NBC_01233. Next base: position 1,613,887 of record NZ_CP108514.1, read on the forward strand.
TGGCATTTTGGTCGCATGCACCGGTCAGCTACAACGCAACGTTACCCTCGCCTCACCGAGTGAAGCGGACTCCGGCGTCAGGTCGGGCCCGGTGGGCAACATCGACAGCAATTGCGCGGGGAGCGTCCTTATCGTCGCGCCCTCCAGGCCCAGCGACTTCAGCGCCTCTTTCGACAGCATCCGGTACTTCACTCCCTCCTCGGTCACGAGGTAGGTCGTGTCCCCGATCGTGCTGCCGCTCGCACCGACCGCCCGGACCAGGGAACCCTTGTCCGGGCGCGCGGTGACGGCGTCGACCGCGACGCATGCCGGCACCGCTTCCGGGCCGGGCGGCTGCACCTGCGGGGGCAGGCTCATGCCAGGAAGGACGGACGTGGCGACCCGTGTGCTGCCGCCCTGAGCGTCCACCTCCGCGCACACGAGGGACCCGCCGGGCACCTCGGCCATCGCTGGAGGTGAGGGGGGCAGCTTCGCCCGGCTGTCGGATGCTCCCGGAGGACTCGGCGCCAGATGGGTGCTCAGCGCCTCGGCACCGACGCTGGCCACGGTCGCCGGGGCCCCTCCGTACGCCTCTTTCCTGGTCAGGGGATCACCCAGCATCAGCGCCGCATCCGTCGCGGTGAGCGGAACCAGACCCTCGGCCTTGAGGAGGTGGAAGCGTGGAGCGGCACCGGGTACTTCTACGCGGAAGATCTGCCCGATCTTCGTCGGCTGTCCCGACAACGCTGGACCGTCCCCGCCTCGGCCCGGTACGGGCATGGGCGCGAGGTCGGGACCCTGGGGAAACGCGTCGATGAACGCGGACGACACGGGACGCGGCGTGACGGACCCGTATCCCAGGGCCTGGACTGCCTCCGAACCTTGATCAAGGCGGAGCCGGCTGCCCTGCCACAGCAGGTGGACAGTGCCGTCGGGCCCACGGACCAGCAGGCCTTGCGTTCCGTCGAATGGCCGCCTGCCGGGAATGTCCGCGGTCTTCAGGCCCGTCGCGAGAGCTGTCGTCGCCGAGGCGGTGCCGTTCGGCTTGAGCACCGTTGCCGAGCACACGAACCAAGGTGACGTGGCATCAAGGTCACCTTGGGACGGCAGAGCCTCGGGCGCGCCGGGGATGCCGATGGGTGTTCCTCGCGGTGTACCGGCGAGGGAGGACGTGCGCACGGTCGTGGCCGTGAGTCCGCCACCGGCGATCAGCCGGGCGGAGGCATAGTTGCGGACGGGGCGCAAGCGGCCTTCGAGGAACAAGTAGCGGGCGCCCGTCTCCTTGTCGACGATCAAGCCTTCCGCAGTCTTCCAGGAGTCGTCCCCACCCGGCTTGATCAGGCCGAACACGAAAGCGCCGGCGCAGACGAGAAGGGCGATGAGCACACCGATCGCCGCTCCGCGGTTGGTCCTGCCTGACGGGCTCTCGGGTGCGTCGGGCTCGGACCGCAGAAGGGCGGATGCCAATCTGCCCATGACGAACAAATGGGCTTGGACCTGATCGCGTTTGGTCTGCATCTCGATGTCCTTCCGACGGCTTCTGGGATTCAGCTGGCGAGTGCGCGGAGCATGCCGTAGACGCCGACGCACCAGAGCATGAGCGGAACGAGGGCCACTGCTGCCGTGGTGTGTAGCAGTTCGGCGGCCCGCCCCCAGTAAGGCACCAGCCTGCGCCCGGGCACCGTCCACGAGGCGATGGCGAGGGCTGCCGTCAGCCCGACCAGGCCCGCCACCATGGTCAGCCGGTCCAACGGGGCGAGGGAATGCGCGGAGACCAGGAGCAGGAGTGCGACTCCCCACGCCCCGGCGGTGGTGAGCGCGAGCCGCTGCCAGACGTTGCCCAGTCCCCGGCTGTGCAGGAGAAGCAGGAGGGAGAGGGCGGCGATCGTGAAGATCTCGGCGAGTTCGGGATCCGCCGCCAGTACGGCCACACACGGAAGGCAGATCAAGCTGATGGCACCGTAGAAGGCCGTCATCCATCCATCGGCCAGAACCGAGCGCTCCGCCACGACACCGGTGGGGTACGGGTCAATGCCCTCCTGGAGCTGCTGCACGTTGGTGGGGAGCGGCGGCATCCGCATCCCGGACAGACGGAAGGAGAAGGAGGGTACGAAGCCTCCGAAGAGCACCATCACCACCACGATCACGCTGGCAGCTTCCTCGGAGGTGAGGCCGCAGAGGATCAGCACCGCCCCGACGGCGCCGGCCACTCCGATGGTGGCCGCGCCGAGGAAGAGGGCGGGGAAGGTCCCGACCGCGGCCAGCGAGAGGACCGCACCGCCGGTCGCTCCGGCAGCGGCGGCCAGCAAGCGGGCGCCCAGCGCGCCATCGCCCCCGGCGCCGCCGAGCTCACCCCCGGGCAACAGCCAGCCCGCGAGGGCGAAGTACGGTGCGGCCATCATCCCGAGTACGGCCCCCGCCCCCGTATCGCCGACCGCCCTGCTCGCTGTGCCGGCGCCGGCGACCAGGAGCAGCCCTGCGGCCGCGGCTGCGATCGCCCTGATCCACCCGGCCGCGCCGGGCAGGGCGAGCGCGACGAGCCCGAGCATCATGGTGGCGGCGGCAAGACCGTGCAGAAGGCGCCTGCTGGCATCGGCGTTCCAGCCGTGCGACTGGTCCTGCATCGTCGTGGAGATGCCGTCGACCAGGTCGTCGAGGTGTACCTCCGGCAGCGCCTCGTCCCGGGCTCTGAGATAGAGGGCTTCGCCCTCGCGCAACGCGAGGGAGTCCAAGGTACTCTCAGGATCGAGCGGTGCGCCGCCCAAGCGCTGGAGGATCCAACCTCCGTGGTCCAGGCCGGACTCCTCCAGGGCCTCTCCTCCGTAGCTGATCACTGTGGGCAACAGGTCGGCTATGGGGACATCGGCGGGAACGGCCAGGTCAATGTCCCTGGCGGGGGCATGTACGGTGATGCGGCACAAGCTGGCCGCCTGTGATTCGGTCATGGCTTCGTCTCCGCGCTTCCTGGCAGGCCGCTTCAGCGGTGGCGGGAAATTTTCAACTTCGGCAGAACTGCTGACATCAATTCAAGTCAGCGGTATGACTGTGTGATCAGAGTTTGACGGGCCCACCGGCTTCTTCGCAACGCCTGTTGAACGACCGATCGGCAGGATTCTTCCCTCCAAACCCGGGAACCCCACCGGGAGATTTCCCCATTCCTCTCACAGTCGGGGTTCTCAACCCGGGCCGCCCTCAGAAGGAGGACATTCGTTGAGCGTCATCCTGTTCCGCAGACCGGCACGCCGCCACGGTCCGGAAATGCCGTCAGGAGAACTGAGCCTCCAGGAACCCCCGACGCTTCCCGAGGTCGTACCCGACAGCTCGGCGATTTGGACCTATCTGCCCATGGCGCTGATGTCGGTGTCCATGATGATGATGTTCATGCGGCCCGGAATGCGCGGTGCCAGTGGTGGGTTCATGTACCTGGCGCTGGGACTGATGCTGGTCGCGTCCGCCGCCATGATGGTGGGTCAGGTGATGCGCCGCAACAGTGAGCGAAAGCAGCGGCTGAAGGGTGAGCGCCGGGACTACCTGCGCTACCTTGCCCAGACGAGGCGCAAGGTACGTGCGTCCATCCGTGACCAGCAGCGCGCCCTGGCATGGCGGCATCCCCACCCCGAGGCGCTCTCGTCCTTCGTCCGAAGCAGCCGCCTGTGGGAACGCAGGGTATCCGACGTCGACTTCTGCGAGGTCCGCCTCGGCATCGGGGACCAGCGCATCGCCATGAAACTGACGCCGTTGTCGACCAAACCGGTGGAGGACCTCGAGCCTCTGTCGGCTCATGCCCTGCGCAGTTTCACCCGTGCCTACTCCACCGTCCCCGACCAGCCGGTCGCCATCTACCTCCGTGCCTGGTCGAAGGTGCTGTTCCGTGGGGACGAGGAACGCATTCGGGGTGCCGCACGAGCGCTGCTGGCCCAACTGGCCGTTTTCCACGCACCCGACGACGTGTGGATCGCCCTGTGTGTCTCCGACGCCGCCCGGCCTCAGTGGGAGTGGGCCAAGTGGCTGCCGCACAGTCTCCACCGTCACGAGCAGGACGGGGCCGGGCCGGCTCGCATGGTGACCTCCGACTTCGCGGACCTGGAGAATCTGCTCGGCGCCGAGTTCCAGGAGCGCCCGGCTGCCGACCCCGATGCGGTTCCCGGCCGGGAGGAGCCCTTCACCGTCATCGTGCTCGACGGCTGCACCGTGCCCGGCGGCCACCGGTTCGACGGCTTGGGTTTTCGCAACAGCGTCGTACTGGACCTTTCCGGCGCCCTTACCTGGAAGCCGGGAAAGACCACGCTCAGGCTCGAAGCGGACGGCAACCTCATGTCGCTCGTCCGCACCGACAAGGACCGCAAGGAACAGACGACCCCACTCGGCCGTCCTGACCAGCTGGGTCCGGCCGGGGCTCTGGCAGTCGCCCGGCTCATGGCCCCGTACCGGATGGGTATGGGCGGAGACCTCACCGAGCCCTTCTCCGGCGATGTGGAACTGACCTCGCTGCTGAACATCCCGGACCTCTACCGTCACGATCCGAAGACCCTTTGGGAGCGTTCCACCGGAAGCAGCCGGCTGCGCGTCCCCATCGCCGTGGGCGGCGACGGCATCCCGGTCGAGCTGGACATCAAGGAGTCCGCCCAAGGGGGCACCGGCCCCCACGGCATGCTCATCGGCGCCACCGGCTCCGGCAAGAGCGAGCTGCTGCGGACCCTCGTGCTCGCCCTGGCCCTGACGAACTCCTCCGAGACCCTCAACTTCATCCTCGTCGATTTCAAGGGCGGCGCCACCTTCCTGGGACTGGATGAACTCCCTCACACATCAGCAGTGATCACCAACCTCGCCGACGAGGTGGCACTGGTCTCCCGCATGCAGGACGCCCTGCACGGCGAACTGATCCGGCGGCAGGAACTGCTGCGCGCCGCCGGGAACTACACCTCCGCGCTGGAATACGAGAAGGCGCGCCAGTCGGGGACCCCTCTGACGCCCCTGCCCAGTCTCTTCGTAGTGGTGGACGAATTCAGCGAACTGCTTTCTGCCCACCGGGACTTCATGGAGCTGTTCGTCATGATCGGCAGGCTGGGGCGCAGTCTCGGCGTCCACCTGCTGCTCGCCTCGCAGCGGCTCGACGAAGGCCGGATGCACCAGCTGGAAAGCCACCTTTCGTACCGCATCGGCCTGCGCACCTTCTCCGCGATGGAGAGCCGGGGCGTACTGGGCGTGTCCGACGCCTACGAGCTGCCCGCGCAGCCCGGCAGCGGTTTCCTCAAGAGCGGCATCGACGCGCTCACCCGCTTTCGCGCGGCCTACATCTCCGGCCCCTACAAGCGGCGCCGCAGTGCGGTTGTGCAGGCACAGGTGGCTCGCCAGGTCGTGCCCTGGACCTCGGCCTGGGTGGTACCGCGCACTCCGGCGGACCCGGATGCCCTGGGCGAAGGCACGCAGGCGGAGCCGGAGGCCGAAGAGGAAGAGTCCGGCGACACCCTGATGTCCGTGGCTCTGGACCGGCTGCGCGACTCGGGGCCCCCCGCGCACGAAGTGTGGCTTCCGCCGCTGGACCTGCCGTCCACGCTGGACCAGATCCTGCCGCCGCTCAGTCCTGACCCGGAGCACGGGCTCACGACCGTCGGCTCCCCGCTCCGCGGCCGTCTGACCGTACCCGTGGGCATCGTCGACCGGCCCTTCGACCAGCTGCGCGAGCTGCTGACGATCGACCTGTCGGCAGCGGGCGGGCACATGGCCATCGCCGGCGGTCCGCAGAGCGGAAAGAGCACCCTCCTGCGGACCGTGATCACAACACTCGCCCTTACCCACACCCCTCGTGAGGTCCAGTTCTTCTGCCTGGACTTCGGCGGCGGCACGCTGGCCGGGCTGTCCGGGCTGCCGCACATGAGCGGCGTTGCCGCGCGGGTCGACACCGAACGCGTCGGCCGCACGATAGCGGAGGTCAGCACACTCCTCAGTGCCCGCGAACGCTTCTTCCTGGAGCACGGCATCGACTCGATGCCGACCTATCGCAGGCGGCGGGCGGCGGGCGAGTTCCCGGACGAGCCCCACGGGGACATCTTCCTCGTCATCGACGGCTGGGCCACCGTGCGTCAGGATTTCGACAGCCACATCCCGACCTTCAATGCGCTGGCCGGCCGTGGCCTCAACTACGGCGTGCACCTCGTCGTCACCACAGCCCGCTGGGTGGAACTGTCGGCTTCCATCCGCGATCAGGCGGGAACCCGGCTGGAGTTGCGGATGGGAGACCCGATGGACTCCCAGATCGACTCGCGCAAGGCGGCCTCGATCCCGCGCAGCCCGGGCCGCGGACTGACCGCCGAGAAGCTGCACTACCTCGCGGCCCTCCCCCGGATCGACGGGGTCGAGGACGCGGACGATCTCGCCGACGGAATCGCCGGTCTCGTCTCCGCGATCAGCGAGAGCTGGGCCGGGCCGCCCGCCCCGCCCGTACGCATGCTGCCCACGCGGCTCGCCGCGAGGGACCTGCCCGCCGTCGTCCGGCAGGGCAACCTGAGGATCCCGATCGGCGTGGAGGAGAACGAACTCTCCCCGGTCTGGCACGATTTCGCGGAGAACCCGCACCTGATCGTCGTGGGAGACAGCGAGTGCGGAAAGACCAACCTGCTGCGCGTCATCGTCAAGGGGATCACCGACCGCTACTCCCCCGACGAGGCCCGCATCATGACCGTGGACTACCGAAGGAACCTGATCTCAGCGGTCCCCGAGGCGTATCAGCTCGGACACGCAGTCTCGATGGACGTGCTCAAGGAGCTGGTGGAAGGCGCCACGCAGGCTGTCAGGCGCCGGGTTCCCGGGCCTGACATCGCCCCGGCCCGAATGCCCCTGTGCGACTGGTGGGAGGGTCCGAGGCTCTTCGTCGTGGTCGACGACTACGACATGGTGAGCAGCGGTCCGATGGCGCAACCGTTCCTGCCGCTACTGGACCATCTGCCCCTCGGGCACGAGATCGGGCTGCACATCGTCGTCGCCCGCTCCTCGGCCGGAGCCGGACGAGGGCTCAACGAATCGCTCATGCGCAGGCTGCAGGAGGTGAACACTCCGGCCCTGCTGATGTCCTGCCCGCCCAGCGAGGGGTACCTCTTCGGCAACGTCAAGGGGCGTGATCTCATCCCGGGCCGGGCCGTACGCATCGCTCGGCGCAAGACGACTCAGGTGCAGACCCCTCTCCTAGAGGAAGCCACACCGTGAGGCCCTACGAATCCGCAGCGGGGTCCCGTTGGTGAGTGCCCGGCGGAAGCCAACCCCTGGCCCGCCCCAGCGGGATGATCACCGCGGCGAATCCGATCAGCAGCACCAGCGCGAGCACCGAGGCGGCGATGACGAGCGAGCGCGTGACGTGCCCGGTGGGGGCAGGAGCCGGGTACCGCGCGGCTGGCGGTGCCTGGCGTTCCGCCTCGGTCTTGGCCGGAAGTTCCAGGGACAGGGCCGCGAACGGGTCGAGGCGCGGGGTGTCTGCCGGGTAGGCCGCCTCGATCAGCCGGCGCCGCAGGTCCGCTCCGGTGGCGCCGGGGTGGCGTGCCTTGACCAGCGCTGCCGCGCCCGCGACCTCGGCAGCGGCCAGCGAGGCGCCGGAGCCGATGTAGTGGCCGTTGCCGCTGGGACCCACGCTGACCATCTGGCTTCCGGGCGCGGCCAGGTCGGGCTTGTACGCGGGCGGTGCGTCCTCCTGCCGGTTGCCGTTGGACCCGAAGTCGACGACGGCCAGCGCCCCGGGCGAGGCGGCCGGCCAGAAAGGTCCGGGCGGCGGGGTGCCGTCGGGACCGAGCTCCTCCCGGGGGACCGCATCGGGCGCCGCGGGGGCGACGACGAGCGCACCCCGGCCCGTGGCGTACGCGACGGCGGCACTCACCTCCGTCCCGTCACCGCGGAGCGCGTGGCCGACGTAGATGACGTCCACGCCGCGGTCAGCGGCGGTACGGATGCCCTGGGCGATGCGCTGCGCGCTGGGCACGCCACGGTTGTCCGTGCCCAGGAGGGCCAGGATGCGGGTCTCCGGCGCGATCCCCAGCACCGCGCTCCCCTCGATCCGGGCCCCGGCGATGAGTCCGGCGGCGAATGTGCCGTGTCCCACGCAGTCCTGGTCGGCTCCGTCCACGGCTGTCACTCGGCCGCTGAGGCTGGGTGCCTGCGCCGATACGCCGGTCCCGACGACGGCCACCGTGGTGCCGGCGCCCCTGGTGAGCTGCTGTGCCTTCGGCAACCCGAGGACCGCCCGCGCCCACGAGCTGCTGTCCGCCCTCTTGTCCGAGGCCGCAGTGCAGGGTTGGCCCTCGCCCAGGCGCACGGGCAGCGGAGGCAGGAGCGTCACGGCATCCGGCGTCGGGTCGTCCGCGGCGGATGCGGCGATCGCCGTGGACGCGGGGGTCGGCAGAAAGAGGGTGGCCGCCGTCACGGCCGCCACGAATGTGCTCTTTACGGGACTTGACATGCCGCGCATGATAGGCGCATCACGCCCACCCCCGTCTATAGCCCAACATACCAATATATCAAAGGATTTGGAGAGAGCGTGTCACGGCAGATGCTCACGGTGCACCCCGGGAAACCGGACAGCTACCAGACGATCGGTGAGGCACTCGCCCAGGCGCGCACCGGAGCGATGATCCGGATCCACGCCGGCCGATACCCCGAGAACCTCGTGATCCGGACCCGGGTGACGCTCGTGGCGGAGGCCGACGACGGTCCCGTGGAAATATGCCCGCGCCGCGGCAGCGCGGTCAGCCTGTTGGCCGATGCCGTCATGCTCAGTGACCTCAGCCTGCGCGGCCACGACAAGGAAGTGGCGGTGGTCGACATCCCGGCGGGACAGGCGGCCATGAACGGCTGCACCGTCACCGGGGCGGGGTGGACGGCAGTCCTCGTGCGCGGCAGCGGCTCGCTGGCCGCCCGAGGGTGCCGCATCGGCAACCCCGGAGGTGCCGGACTCGTCGACACCTCGGCTGCCGGCAGCGTCATCGAAGACTGCCAGTTCGAGAACCTCGGCACCTCCGCGGTGGTCATCGGCGAGAACGGCGACCCCACCATCCGCGGCTGCACGGTACGCGGCGCACGCGGCAACGGAATTCTCGCCAACGGTGAGGCCAGGGGCACGGTGGAGAACTGTGTGATCTCCGGAACCGACAAGCCCGCCATCGCGCTGGAGGGCCACAGCTCCACCCGCATCCGGGGCACCACCGTACGGGGCTCGGCCGTCGGCCTCCTGGTCAGCAGCGTGGCCCGGCCGGAGATCGAGGAAACCTCCTTCGAGTCCACAGCCCAGAGCGCCATCATCATCTCGGGCGGCGCCGATCCGCTGGTCCGCAGGTGTGTCACGCGGCGTACGAAGGGCAGCGGGCTGGTCGTCCTGGACCGCTCGCGGGGCACGATCGAAGAGTGCGAGTTCCTCTCCGCCACCGAACCCGCGATCCGGGTGGCGGAGGGCAGCTCGCCGACACTCCTGGGAAATCTCGTCCGCGACTGCACCAACACCATCGCCGGCGTGCTGGTCACCGACGCGTCCACGCCCGAGTTCGACGGCCTGCAGGTGCACGGCGCCGCGGGAGCCGGCATCTCCGTCCGCTCGTCCGCCGATCCGCTGATCCGCCATGCGACGGTTACGGGCTCCGGAGGCAACGGTGTGGAGTTCACCGACAACGGGCGGGGACGCCTGGAGCACTGCCGCGTCGAAACGGCGGGCGGCTCGGGGCTGTTCGTCGCCGATGACGCCAGCCCGGACGTCAGTGACACCGTGCTGGCCTCGGCGGACCGCTCCGGGCTGACCGTCGGGGAGCGCGGGCTGGCCCTGCTGCGGGACTGCGAGATCAGCGCCAGCTCCGAGTCCGGTGTGACCGTGATGGACGGCGGCGAGACCACTTTGGAGCGGGTCCGGGTCCATGGCGCCCGTGCTCACGGGATTCTCCTCTCACGTGGCAGCCGGGGGGAGCTGACCGCCTGCGAGTTCACCGGCGGCGCGGGCGACGGCATACGCGTCGACACCGAGGAGGCCGTGTCCGCCGTCCGGTGCGTCGTGCGGGACAACCGGGGCTCGGGCCTGCGCCAGAGCCGGCCCGGCAGCCGCCTTTCCGTCGAACACCTCACCAGTGGCGGCAACGGTGCCGAGGACGCCTGGGGGGACACCGGACCCGGCACGGGCGATCCGCACGGAGCACAGAACGCCGCGGGCCGGGAGCCCGAAGGCCCGCTGGCCGAGCTGGAAGCCCTCACCGGCCTGGACAACGTCAAGCATCAGGTGCGCACGCTGGTCAATCTCAACCAGCTGGCGGAGCAGCGCAGGAGGCTCGGCATGCCGGTGGCGTCCATGAGTCGCCACCTGGTCTTCGCGGGACCGCCCGGCACCGGCAAGACGACCGTGGCCCGGCTGTACGGGGGGATCATGGCATCGCTGGGGGTCCTACGCACGGGCCACCTCGTCGAGGTAGCCCGCGCCGACCTGGTCGCACAGATCATCGGCGGCACGGCGATCAAGACGACGGAGGCCTTCAAGAGCGCGCTCGGCGGGGTCCTGTTCATCGACGAGGCGTACACCCTCACGCCCGACGGTGCTTCGTCGAACGACTTCGGCCGTGAGGCCGTCGACACCCTGCTCAAGCTGATGGAGGACCACCGCGACGACATCGTCGTGGTCGCGGCCGGCTACTCGGAGCAGATGCAGTCCTTCCTGACCGCGAACCCCGGCCTCAGCTCCCGGTTCACACGCACCATCGAGTTCGGCAACTACAGCGTCGACGAACTCGTGACAATCACTGAGAGCATGTGCGAACAGCACCAGTACGCCCTCGGTCCGATGACGAGGGAGGCCCTGTTCCTGCACTTCGAGGGAATGACCCGGGATGCGACCTTCGGCAACGGGCGTGCGGCTCGCGGGGTGTTCGAGGAAATGGTGGACCGACAGTCTTTCCGGCTCGCCTCCCTGACCGATCCGGGCGAGAGTGACCTGTCGACGCTATTGCCGGAAGATGTCGGGGAGCAGGTGGCCGCGTCCCTGAACGGCACAGCCGAAGCCGCGGATGACGAGCCCGGACCGCTGGCCCGACTGGAGTCGATGGTGGGCCTGAACGCGGTCAAGCGCGAGGTGACCGATCTGGTTGACCTGCTGTCCAACGCCCGGCAGCGAGCCGCCGCGGGCCTGCCGACCGCCAGGATCAGCAACCACCTGGTTTTCACCGGGCAGCCAGGAACGGGCAAGACGACGGTGGCGCGCCTGTACGCAGAACTGCTGCACTCCCTCGGCGTACTGGCCCGGCCCCACCTCGTCGAAGTGGCCCGCGCCGATCTGGTGGGCCAGTACGTCGGGCACACCGCACAACTCACCAAATCGGTGTTCAACAGCGCTCTGGGCGGAGTGCTGTTCATCGACGAGGCGTACACCCTGACGCCGGAGGGCTCTGCAAACGACTTCGGCCGTGAGGCGGTGGACACCCTGCTGAAGCTGATGGAGGACCACCGGGACGAGGTCGTGCTCATCGCCGCGGGCTACACGGATGAGATGGAGCGGTTCCTCGCCTCGAACCCCGGCCTCGCCTCACGGTTCTCGCGCTTGGTGGAGTTCGAGGACTACACGACGGAAGAGCTGGTGACGATCGTCACCCAGCACGCCGCGGTGTCCGGGTACGCATTGGACGCCGCCACCCTCGCGGCCCTGCGCGTCCATGTGGACGCGATCCCACGCGGGCGGTCCTTCGGCAACGGCCGGCTGGCCCGCCGCATCCTGGAGGACATGATCACGCACCAGGCCCGCCGGCTCACCCGAATGGAGCGGCCGACTGTCGACGACTTGAGGCTGTTGCTGCCTGAGGACCTGGAGCAGAACATTCATCCACAGCGAACACGGCGCTGAACCAGCCCTGCCAGAGACCGCCCGCTCGGTGCCCCTCCGCCCTTGGGCGGGGCCGCGGAACCGCGGCGAGAGAGGCTCCCTCCTGCCTCCCGTGAGGCACGAGTGAGGCGCTCTCAGATCAGCAAGAGGACCAGGCCCACGCAGCCGGCCCACGGGAGGAGAAGGGCCGCGATGCCTGCGATCCCCGCGATCCGCCGCCACCGGCTCTGCCGGGGAAACGGATGGCCGTCAAATCGGTCGAGGCGACGCGCGAAGCAGGGCGCCTGCTCCCGCAGCCGACACTCGATGTCTTCCAAGGCCAGGTCCTGGCTCCTACGGTCCATCACGCCCTCCTGCGCTCCTGCGCTCCTGCGCTCCTGACATCGTTGATCCCCACCCCGGCCCGCAGCAGCACACCGCGCTTATGCCCGGACCATGCGGCCACGGCCCACCGTCGGCGAATGCCGCCCCGTCAACGCGGTTCAACCGGCTGTCCCCATGGCGAACCAAGTACCGCGAATCGAAACCGCCTACGGCAGACACGTCCCGGACGAACTTTCCATGCGACAGCGCAATCTGGAGAACTCACCCTCTACACAACAATTCCGTAAGGCGTGAAATCTTTCGGGCTCAGGACGAGCAAGCTGACACGCAGATGCGTCGCCAGCCTCTTCCAGGATAGGCCCCCATCTCCCTTTCAGTCAGGCCCGTTCTGGCTTGAAACGTGTGGTGTTCATGCCTGCAGCATGGCTTGCGACGACTCCCCGTGGGGGCATACTTGCATCTCAGCGCGGTTCAGACTCCCGGCCTACACCAGTGCGCGTCATTCCGCATCGCTCCCGAGCGACCGCTTCTGGCCACGACGGCGCCCGCTTCACCCTGCAATTCGGGCACACATCGAAAGATTTGACGAGCCAGAATGCCACGTCTTGCCCATTCCTCTTGACGGCAAAGGAAATCTGCCTATAAATGCAGTGACATACCCGAAGGAGAGCCGTGAGAACACTCACCGAAACCCTGGCCAGCACTGCCATTTCGTACGGCGCCCGTCAGCGCCGCCGCGATCTCGCTCGACAGGCTCTGGAACAAAGGCCGGGAGAAGCCCCGCGCGCCTCAGAGAACTCCTACTCCGCCGCAGGGCGTCCCTCCTCCGCCCCGAGACGCCTCGCCCGCTTGGTATTGGGCGCGACGGTCGGCGCGGCTGTGCTGGCCGGAACCGGCACGGGAACCGCTTCAGCGATGCCCGCACCCAGCCACGCTGGATGGGATGGGACCAGGTACTGGTACAAGGACGCCTCGGGTGGGTGGCGCTGGACGTCCCACTACGACAAGTACCTCGCGAACGTGGATGCCGCGGGGGCCGACCTCGCGGCCCCCACAAACACCCGCCCCTCAGCCATGCCGGTCTTCCGGGGCCACGCGGGGTGGGACGCAACAGACCGCGTCTACTGGTACGAGAACGACGGGCACTGGTGGTGGACCAGCCATCGTGAGAAGTACGAACGATTCAGCGAGAGGTCCAATCGCGCGACCACCACCACAGCCGGCGACGACGCCGAGGGAGAGACGGTCACGGAGTCAGTCCCGGTGGGCTCGGGGACATCGGTTGTCGAGAGCGCCATCGATTTCGCGAGCGCGCAGGTGGGTGACCCCTACGTATACGGGGGCAACGGCCCCAACGCCTGGGACTGCTCCGGGCTGGTCCAGGCGGCCTACCAGCAAGCCAAGGTCGCACTCCCCCGCGTAGCGGCGGACCAGTACCGCGCCACCACTCCCCTCACCCGCTCGCAACTCCAGCGCGGCGACCTGGTGTTCTGGTCCACCAACGGGCGTGCGTCCGGTGTCTACCACGTCGCGATCTACCTAGGGGGCGATCAGTATCTGGAGTCTCCCCGCCCTGGAAGGTCGGTCCGCGTGTCGAGCTTCAGCTCCTTCAACCCCAACCTCTATGGCCGGCCGTAGTGAAGGCTGTGCCGCACAGCACGTCAGGAGTCGGTAGCGGTCGTGCGAAAGCCGTCCAGTCGTCGCCGAACGGCGGCGCGGGCGCCTGGCTGTCGACCGGGGACCTGCTCACGGAGTGAAAGGAGCGTCGCTCCCAGGGCCATGGTACGGACAGGGTCCGACACCCGCAGCCATTGATGGTGGGCTCGGTCCACGGCCGCTATGACCTCCTCGGCCTCCGGCACCTGCCGGAGGCTGTACAGCCGGACCTCGGCAACCTTCATCCAGCCCTCGCAGCTGCGGCCGGGGTCCTCGGCAAGACGAGCCAGATCCGCCTGCACCTCCATCCATTGGACGGCCGGTGCCGAATGAGGCCCGTGGGACCGTAGCGCCTCGGACTGGCAAGCGGAGGCCATAGAGGCCGCCCGGGCATGACACCCGGCCGCCGCCGCCATGAGGATCGCGGGCAGGGGGTCTTCGGGCGTGGCAGGCCCTGCCCCGAGGGACCTTGCGGTGTCGCGCGACGCCAAGGTCCGACCCACGGCGCGCAACCCCGGTAGCGCAACCGGGGGACAATGCTCCCTGGCCAATACCACTCCGTCCGACTCCCCCACCAGGTCGATCGCCGCCGTGTGGACGGTAGGGAACGGGAGTTCCTGGCCGTCATTCAGCAGCTTCGCACAAGCCATCAGATAGGTGGGAGAACGGGTCTCGCGTCGACGTGGCGGTGGAAGTACCCGTCCGTACAAGGAAACCCCCTGGCAGAGGGCCAGCCCATTCTCCCTGATGTGGGTCCAGGCCGCAGGCTCCGCTACCAGGTCCACCACCACACGGGTGTGGCCGGCGCTCCGCACTTTGAGCTCCGTTGCCAATGACCGCCAGGACAGCGACGTGTACCGCAGGCTTCCAGGAGTGGTCAGCGCCAGCCCCAGGTACAACTCGCTCTTGTGTCGGTCCAAGTACAGCTGACCCACGACGTAGACAGACACTGGGCCGCGGTTCTGGAGAACACCGCGTATCCGTGCCAGCACCGCCTCGGGCTCGATGGGATCGACCAGTTCGATGACGGACCCCTCGGCCGTACCGGTCAATCGGCTCGGCGGGATCGCTCCCAGCGGGAGCAGGGCGGACGCCGTTTCCATCAGCCGCCCCTTGCCCGTTGGCGCCGCTGCCAGCACGATCGCCGCGCCGGGCGCCGGGGACTTCACGCCGGGCTCATCGTTCAGGACGACTCGCCAAGAACTCGTGTTCATGCTTTCCCCCTTGGAACCTCGCGCACAAAAATCGGCGGCTACCGGCAGGAAGGCCGGTGTCTGCCGTGACTGGTTCGGGCGGACAGGCTGCAGATAGTCGCCGTCTCGGCCACCTTCTGCCCCATGCAGACAAAAGGATATGAGCGGAACCAGCGCCGTGGAATGCCCGATTGCCCTCGGCAGCGTTCCGGTTCACGCCCGCTGGCAGCAGCTCTGCTCCTCAAGCCGCAGGGCACTCCCCGCCAGGACGACCGCAGCCCTCAACTGGCTTCGGTGACCAGGGCTTCGGCATAGTCGTGGCTTGAGTGGATTGCCCTGATATGCGCTGGCGGCGGTCCGTATGCAGAGCAGGAACGGGCTTCCCTGGGTGCCGATGTGAGGGCCCCGCGGTGGGGATATCGCCCGCTATTACCCCCGGCCCACTGAGCGGGTCTTCGCGCGGTCGTACCGTTCAATCCGGTGGTGGTGGGAGAGGGTGAGTTGCTTGGATCGGCGCATGGAGAACTCGATCTGGGATGCGTTGCTGCCGGTGGTTCGGGAAGAGGTGGACGAGCTGATCAGGGGTGGTCGGCGGCTTCACGCGGTGAAGCTCATCCGGGAGGCCCACCCCGGGCCGCTTCCTCGACTACCTGACGCTGTGGAGGTGATGTGCGAGCGCGCGGCGGAGCTGCGGTGCTGACACGGGTGCGGAGCCCTGTGCAGCGAGTCCGTGGGTCCAGCTGCGACGCAGAACCCCGCTGGAGTCCCGATGGTGGATACCCGACCGGCAGGCCCTCAGCGTTCTCGTGTGAGGCCCGGTCCGTGGCGATCTGTCAGCTTGGCTGGCCCCGGAACGTAGCAGGCACGGGCTTCCAAGATCATGGAGTTCTCGACGCCCCGTGATCCGACGGGAAGACCGTGCCTGCCGAAGCATCATCGCCGATCCCGCCTGCCTTGACCAACTCCGTCAGCAGCCTGAGGCCGTGCCCGAGGAGATCCCGGGCCTGCTGGAGCGACTGGCTGAGGTGCCCGACCCTCGGGACCCGCGCGGCGTGCGACACGCCCTGGTCGCCGTGCTCACGCTCACCGCGTGCGCGGTTCTGGCCGGGGCGACCTCCCTGCTGGCGGTCGGCGAGTAGATCGCTGACGCCCCGTCCTGTGTCCTGGAGCGCCTTGGCGTACGGCCCGACCCGCTGTTCCCGAAGCGATGCACGCCTGCGGAAACGACGGTACGACGGCTGCTGGGCCGCATCGACGGCGACGTGTTGGACCGGGCAGTGTGCGGCTGGCTGGCTGACCGGCGCCTCGGCGCCGACGGCCGGCTGCGCGCACTGGCGGTCGACGGCAAGAGCCTGCGCGAGCAGGCAGAGCCAAGGGCCGGAAGGTTCATCTGCTCGCCGCATGCGACCCCGTCCGCAGCTTGGTCCTGGCCCAGCTCGACGTGGGCGAGAAGACCAATGAGATCACCTGCTTCCGGCCGCTACTGGAGACCCTCACCGACTTGGCGGGCGTGGTCGTGACCAGCGACGCGATGCACACCCAGCGCGAGCATGCGACATACCTGCTCGGCCGCAACGCGCACTTCATCGTGATCGTGAAAGGACATCAGAAGAGGCTCCGCAAGCAGCTCAAGTCCCTTCCGTGGAAGCAGATTCCGCTGCAGTCACGCACCCGTGACACCGGGCATGGCCGGGGTGAGATCCGCCGGATCAAGGTGTGCACGGTGAACAACCTGCTCTTCCCCAGCGCACGCCAGGCCGTTCAGCTCAGGCGCCGCCGGGTGGACCGCAAGACCGGCAGGATCAGTATCAAGACCGTCTACGCGGTCACCAGCCTGACCGCCAGGCAGGTCACACCCGCCCAGCTCGCGACCTTCATTCGTGACCACTGGAAGATCGAGGCCCTGCACCATGTGCGAGACGTGACGTTCGCCGAGGACGCCTCGCAGCTGCGGACGGGCACCGCCCCCCGTTCCATGGCAACCTGGCGCAACCTCGCTATCGGCGCCCTCCGCCTCGCGGGGAGCACCAACATCGCCGCCAGCCTTCGACGTAACGCTCGCGACGCCAGCAGGCCGCTCGCTCTCCTTGGACTCACGTGATCACGAAACGGGCATCAAGCGACTACGCCGAAGCCCTGCTTCGGTGACGGGTTCAAGCACCACCGATAAACCGACGGGCCTCCGGATGTGGGCTGCACCCCCAGCCGCGTCACCCTCGGCGAAATGTCGGCGTTGTTGGCAGCGACAAAGCGCGGCATTCTCCTACTGCGGTGCGGGGAGACAGATGGCCTGCCGCTGTCGCGACTCGTCTTCGTCAGCCGCTGGCGCGGGCAACGTCATGGACATTCCAGACGACCTGCCATGTGGTTCTGCCCCACACCACGCAGACCTCCAAGTCCAGACCGCGATGATGCAGGAATGGTGCGATCCGCCCGGCTCTTGACCTCAGGGAGCGCCTGCCAACGAGGGAGTCAGCGGTTCCCAACAGTGCTCCAAGGTCGTGGCAGCACCAAGGCCCCGGGTAGGCCAAAAGCACTTCAAGTAAAAACCGCTGAGCGGGGAAGATGGGTACGGGCCCAGAGCCGAGGCTCACGGGAGCCGGCGCGGCCAGGGGAAGCCGTGAACTGAGCCACCGCCCTTCTGCTCTTATCCGTGCAGCCAGTTCGGTTGAGGGTGCATCTCGCTCCAGCACATTTGTAGCACCTGACTTGAGGAGGGCCAGCGGGTCCACCCCGGAAGGGATGAGCACCACCACGTGGGCAAGCCGCGACAGAGCACGTACACGGGTGCCCAGCTCGGGCGCGGGCCGCGCGGACGGGATGTCCATCACGACGAGCGTTGGCGAGTGCGAGACCAAGTCCTCGCGCGCGCGTGGAGATCCCCAGCTGTGGACGGTGCGAGGCCTGGAGCCGGCGAGGGATAGCTTCCCTATCAGCGAGCCACTGGCCGTTCTGTCGAGGGAGATGAGGGTGTACGGCGTTGCACGGTCTCGTTGCGCAGTGCTGCCAGCAGCCCTGCCGGTTGAGCTGTGGAGACTGAGATGAGCAGGGGGCTGCTGGGTGGACGTACCAAGTCTGTGCCTTGCACTCATCACGAAGCAACGTGCGGGTCGGAGCAAAAGGCCAGGCCTTCGGCCCGCAGAAAGAGTTCGACATCACGGGCGTTGCGTGCCGCTGCTTGTACGGCGAAAGGGGTGAGATCGAGTGCTTTGGCGATTCGCAGCTCGCTCCAGCCCAGTCGACGCAGGCGGACTATGACAGCTGGACGATTCTTGAACTCGATGTGCACCTTGGAACCCCTGAGGATTCGCTCGATCGTCAGAGGATCCGGACGCTGCCACAGAGTTGCCTGTTTCCGCAACCGACGGCGCTCCTGGGGTGTGTAGCCTCCCCAGATCCCATCGTCCGCAGAAAACCGAAGGGCGCTGGCGAGGCAGCCCACGCGCACGGTGCACACCTCGCACAGGTGCTTCGCCGCCTGGATGTGGTCTTCCTCAAGCGATCCGCCCGGCTGGGGGAAGAACAGAGCGGGATCCATCCCACTGCACGCCGGTGACGGATACGAGGAGCTCTGGTTGTCGAAATGCACAGGGGCCGACTGGGGATTGTTCACTGTTTCTCCTCGTGAGTGGGCCTGCGTCGATGAGTCAAGTACGGCGATGAAGGGCACGAGTCATGGCCTGGCTCTGACGACCGATGGGCCTCGTCAGCACAGCGCGCGATGAGCTCTGGACCACTCGTGCGTGCTCATCTCAAGGGGCCGATCCCCGAAAACCGAACCGCTGTCATGGGTGAAGACAGCCGAGCAGCGGTGCGCGGTAGTGGCGGCTTCGTCGCAAGCGCTGACGAGGGGAAGTGCAGTTGCAGCTTCTGCCCGGCCCTTCCAGCATAGGGCTGGGCCGCCTCTCGGCCACGTCCGTTCGCTCGCCGCAGACGTGGAGTTCATGACTGGGTGTACAAGGCCACAGAGTGGCGCCCATAGGAATAGTCGCAGCTAGGACCCGGTGTCAGCTTGGCCGGAGCGCCAGTCACCGCTGCCGCTTCCGAGCAGTGCGACCGGACCTGTACCGGCAGGCGCCCGAAATTGTTGGTGCCGTCTTGAGAACGACTCAGCGAACCCACCAACCACCGGCGCTCGGTCAGCACCTCTCACATCGAAGATGCAGGTCCGCGAGGCCGCCGATGCGGACGACCGCCGCCGGGTCACACCGGCTTGGCGTTAACGGTTCGAATTGGCCCCACGTTTCCGGTCTGGGTTGGCCCCACTTCGTGGACAACACGACGATTGTTCCGGCCCGAGGTGGCCCCGGGTTCCGGCCTCAGCCGGCCCAGCCCTGGGGCTCGGTCGGGGCGGCCTGCTGTTGCGGGATGGTCATGAGAGAGAATGCTGCGCATGACGACTTGAAGAGCACCGGCCGGGCGGCAGCACTGGGTCAAGGTCGCGTCCTGGGACACGGTCAAGGAAGGTGATCACCGAATCTGCGCCGCTTGCGAAACCGAAGTCTGCTCCTACCAGTTCCGTTTCCGTCCGCCTGAGTCCTCGATGTTCGAGCGGTGCGTCGGGTTGGCCTGGTGCTCCGGGTGCCGGATCTACTCCGGTGCGATGGTTCACGTTCCCCGAACCCGTGTCCTCGTCGACGCACTGGCGTCCCTCCCTGCGGACGAGCGCGATCGGCTACTTCGCAGCGAGGCGAAACTGATCAGGTATCTCGAGAGCCGTGGCGGCGGCCGACAGTGATCGATATCCGCCGGGTGACCGGCGATCTGTGAGGGCTACTTCTTCGTCTGCTGCTGCTTCGCTTTGGTCTGGGCGAGGCGGTAGGACTCGGTGCCGGCTTCGATGATGGCGCCGTTGAAGGTGTGCACGCCGAGATCCTTCGTTCAGCTCGTTGCCTCACCCTCCCGTGGCGGTCGCCATGTCCGTGGCCTGTCAGGCTTGGCCCGCGGCGATCACATAGGAGTCGAGTCGCGAGCGAGCTGCTCGCGACTTGCGAAGGTCCCGTGTCACGTTGACCCGCTTCAACCACCGGTCCCGGCCGTCATACCGCGCACGGAAGGGCGCACGGCCGTGTACTGAACGGTAGTTGTCGATGAACAGGACCTCCCCCGGTGTCAGCGCGATGTCGGCCTGTTTGGCCTTCAGCTGTCCGAGCAGGGCGGCCAGTGCCTCGGCAGCCTCCGTGTCTTCCGGGTCGGTCTCGGTGTAGCGTCCGTCGACTACCAGGTAGGGCGACTCCCGGTCTCCGAAGAGAACCGGCGTCCTCACCGACGAGGGCGGCGTCCCGCCTCGTACCGCAACACGCCTTCTGCGCTCGTCGTCGGGTCGTACCAGGAAGCGCGGCTCCAACAGCACCCGCCGGTGGTCGGCGCTCAGGACCACCCCGTCGAGTGATGCGTAACTGGTGCTGACCCGATCGTCGTTGCGCAGGCACATGAGGCCGAGGTAATCGCACCGCAGTGGGGAGAAGGCGTCCTCGGAATGGAGTTCCATACGACTGCTGCTGCTCCCGGCGCTCTGCTCGTGCTCTTGTCCCCGCACAGGCAACAGATCCTGCACGAAGCGACCGTCCTGGACGTTGCTCCAGGAGAAGACGTCACCGAGGAGCGACCCGAGCAGCACCAGGTAGAGCTCGTGCTCCAGGACCCGAGAGGGGAAGGCTTCCGGTGTCCAGTGTGCAGGTGTCGGACCAGCGTCTGCGTCATCGACCGGCCAGCCGCCGATGACGCAGGCGCCGGCCGGCTCTTCGCACCGGAAGGCGAAAAGGAACCGTTGAAGGCGCAGAGGGAGGGACCTCGCCACGAAGGGGGCGTCGCGCCGCAGAATGTCCCCTGCGGAACCTCCCCGCAGGAGCAGCGGAACGATGACGAGGTCGCATATCTCAGAGACCTCAGCAGCAGTCAGATCGAACCGTATGGGTGCCACGGCACGCGCGGGAGCGTCTGATTCACGGTCGTCGGCCAGCAGTGGATTCACGGGTCACTCCCTTGGGATCGCACGGAATTCACCGGACAGCGTGGCGTTGCCTAGCCTCGACGTTGTCCGCCCACCTCACGTCTAGGTGGTTCCCCTGCATTCACTTCTAGCGGTAGGAGAGAGGTGTGCCCAGTTTCACACGCCGCTCGATGGTGACCGGTCGTGCCCGTCTTCGGAACGCTTGCGCGGCAGGGGGCATGGGCCGAGAAACAGGTCACTCTGGAACGACCGCCCAGTTGTATACGAATGAGCGTCCGAAGAGTGCCCGAACTTGCGGCAGAGGACGGTCCGGGCAACCGCTGACGGTCCTCGTCCAGGCCCCGCTCGACCGGCGCAGGGGTGCGGTCGGAATCGGTGGCAACCCCGCGATCGTGCGCTCGCGGGCACGCGGCGTTTCTCGCTCAGAACTACGGAGCGGCCACGCAAGAGGGGCAGCTCGATCGTCGCCGGTGCCATGCCGAGGTCGAGCTCGGGGTGTCAGTGCGTTGTGGCAAAGGGAGTCCCTGTTCGATGAGCAGGGGCTTCTTCGTGTGCGGGGCATGACTGGGGCGGGGTAGGGGCAGGCAGCGGACGGCTTGTTGTTGATCGAGGAGGGTGCGATGCCGTCGGTGCTGGGGTTGATGGAACAGCGTGAGGCGCGGGCGAGGCAGGACCTGGAGTCCTGGACGGAGGTCCTGGAGCAGGCTCAGGCGGAGGTGGATGCCGCGCGGGAGCGAGTCGAGCGGGCCCGGGTGGGGCGTGAGGAGCTCGTGTCGGTGCCGGCCGAGGAGAGCCCCGTGATCACGCCGGTTTCCGTGCCGTCGGGTGGTGAGATGGCTGCCGCCGTGGGATCGAGCGGCCCCGGCGCGGGGCATGGCGAGAGGCCGCCGGTGCGGCGGTCGGGCATGGGCGGGGAGGTGCTCAGCGGCCTGTATCGGGAGGTGTTCGCCGCGGTGGTGGCCGCTTCGGGGCCGGTGAACGGAGTGGAGCTGACGCGGGCGGTGGGCCGGGAAGCGGAGATCAAGAACGAGGTGGAGAAGATCCGTCACCGTGCCTACGTGCTGGAGAAGCGGGGCTGGCTGGCGCGGGCGAAGGACGGACGGTTCATGCCCGCGCCCGGGGCAGTCGGCCGGGACGCTTCTCCGGCCAGCGCGGAGCGTCCGCGGCCAGGCGCCGGGACAGCCTGATCACAGCGGCCCACCACACCATCTGGGCGTGGTGGTCGAGGCGGCGTTCGTAGTCGCGGTTGAGGCGGCGTGAGCGGGAGAGCCAGCTCAGCGTTCGCTCCACCACCCACCTGCGGGCCAGCACGACAAACCCGCGGTGACCGTCGGATCGGCGCACGACCTCGATCCGCACTCCGTGCAGGGCGAACGCCTTGGCCAGGGCCGGGCCCTGGTAGGCGCTGTCGACCCACACCAGTTTCAACAGCCGGCCCGGCTGGTCCATGAATGTCTCCAGCAGCGCGGGAGCGGCCTTGGAGTCGTGCACATCGGCTGTGGTCACGGTGACCTCCAGGAGCAGGCCCTCGGTGTCGGTCAGGATGTGACGCGGCACCAGCCCCATCACCCGCGCCTCCGGCAAGGTTCACTCCGTCCAGGCCCGCTTCGTACGCAACGACCGCCTCGCCGACGCCCTCCAAAGGCAGGCGTTCTCCGCCATCAACATCTCACCCGGCGCCCGCCGCTACTACGACAAACAACGCGCCCGCGACGCCGGCTACAACCCCGCCCTGCGCCAGCTCGGCAACCGCCTCGTCGGCATCCTCCACGGCTGCCTCAAGACCAGAACCCTCTACGACGAGGGCACCGCCTGGTCACACCACGCAACCATCCCCGCCGCCGCTTGACATCAAAACGGCATGGGATGTCTGACCACCCACGACCCGAGGAACCTTGGAGACCCCGACCACCGCGCCGGGCCGTCACCATGCCCACCAACCGCCACCGCCCCAAACGACCCCGCTCGGCTACCCCCAGCCACAACTGAAACGGCGAGGCTACCTCCCGCACGACTTTCCGCACTGGAACACCGTCTACGGCTACTTCGCCAAATGGGCCGACGAGGGCGTGTTCGCCCAGCTCAACGGCCTGCTCAGGCAAACCCTGAGGGAGAAGGAGGGCCGGGACGCAGAGCCATCGGCCTGCGTCATCGATGCCCAGAGCGCCAAGACCTCCACCAGCGTGCTCGCCTCCAGCCAGGGCATCGACGCCGGGAAGAAGATCGTCGGCAGGAAGTGGAACATCGTCACCGACACCCTCGGGCTCCAGGGATGTTGCAAAGTTTCATGATCTTGTGAGCCTGCTGGTCAGGCGATGCCCAGGAGATGGAGCGGGCGGGTGAAGGGCTCGTAGGAGGCTTGTCGGAGGCCAGCGGCGAAGTTGTGGTGCCCGATGGTGCGGAGGGTGTTGATCGCCAGGTTGCGCAAGGTCGCCATGTTCTCCGGGCCGTGGCCGTGCGGATCTTCGAGGCGTCCTCACCGAAGACGGTGTCGCGGACGAAGTGGAGCCGGTTCTCGATGGTCCACTGCGACCTGGCGAGCCGGCCAAGCCGCTCGGGCTTTGAAACCGCCCTGCCTCGGGCTCCTCCTCACCGTGCTGATCACCGCGGCGAGCGTGAAGGGCGTGGGCTGAAGGTGATGCCAGTGGCGGCACGGATCGGAAGCGTGCCCCCAGTAATTCTCGTTCGAGCAAAAGAGCTGTGAAGTGAAATTCGTCGGTCTCTTTGTGTGTATTGAAGGGCAGCGAGTCGATGCGCGTTGAGAATTGTCTGACCGAGGGCTGCTGCAGGCCGCCCGTCGTCAACGTGGTCGTTGCGGGGCGTTCGCGGCCCACCGGCCGGTAGTCGCGAACGCTGCCTGCTCGCAACGACCACGGAGGCGTCGAACGCGCCGGCGACGATGGCGTTATGAAGACGGACGCTGACTGTCGGACAGCGTCCTTGGGGTGATCGCCAGTATCCACCGGGTGGAGTTCAGATTGGCCGCCAGGGCACGTAACGCAGGGGTGCGTATTCTTGCCTGAGCGGGCGGGCTCGCAGTGCGCGGCGATTCCCGCGAGGGGTAGATGCTCCGTTCCGATGTGTAGTTCGTGCTCGTATAGGGAGAGCGGCCCCAGCTCGGCGAGTTGCTCGCCACGGACGGGGTGAGCAACGCGTTCAGTTCACGGTGTGCGCGGTCCGCGCGCAGGCGCAGGCCGACCGGTGGGCGGACCTCTTCCGCGCCGGAGGGTGATCAGCTCCTCGGCCCCCTCCCGCCAGTCGGCGCCACCGCCGTGAGGCAACCCCGGCCCCAGCGTGGCCGTCAGCCCCGTGCGGTCCGCACACCGGCGCAACCGCGCCGCCCCCGCGTGCCCGATCAGCCCCTTGCCATCGGCGGCCACGGTCAACCGCCGGTCACATCCAGTGTGCTCTGCCACCAGATAAGCATCCTGACGCTGCATGCGGTCTCGGCAATCGTAGCCTTGCAGGCTGGCACACCTCTCATTGCTCAAGATCAGGCCGGACTCGATTTCGTTGAATAGCCAGGGTCAATCGCCGCTTGGAACCTGTACCAGCTCCCGCAGATCAACACAATCGCCTCAGGCGCCCCACGCCAAATGGGCTACTGCACGATTGAGCGCCCATTTTTCCGACTGGAGCTCAATCGAGCATTCTGCGTGGCCCGGTTGGCGCGGTTTGACATCCAAGCGATTGCCTCAAGAGTTATCCAGAGTATATGGTTTGACTCCATGTGACGTGATCACGACTCTGTCACGAGGGAGCCGACTCCTTGCGTCCGCATTATTGCGTTGCCCAGGATTGCGGTCCACGGGCCGGACGGGAACCGTTAGCCTTCCAGCATAGTTGTGAATGGTTGAGCTCATGTCCGTAGAGCTGATGGAGCAGCAATTATATTGCGTGCCCTCCTCTACGCTCCATCACCGAACCCTGAGGAGATTTTCTCTCTGCGAAGTTTGGGGCGCAGCATCGCACTAACGCGATTGACCAAATACTAGCCAAGAGGCTTTTTTCGAATAGAAATCCGACGCGACCGAGAGGGAAACGGAATTGCAAAAGAGACGCTCCGATTTCGATGTGTTCGGAGACGGCGGAAATGACGTGGACAGCGGAGCAGTTGAGAACGTGTGGCATCTCCGGAACCAGAGAACCCGCCGCTCGACGGGCCTGGCTTCGACTGCATATCGCATCTTTCATGGCATGGATTCCACTGATTCTTCGAGCCTGCCCGTCGTCACCGATTCCCGGTTATGCGATGCACGCCGCCGCGAGTTGCCTCGGCCTCTTCTCGAACGCGAGGCGGAGTTGGCCAGTCTCGCCTCCGTGGCGTACGAGGCGGCTGAGGGATGCGGCTCCGTCACACTGATCCATGGCGAGGCAGGGATTGGAAAGTCGAGCCTAGTGGCAGCCTTGCCGCAGACCGTGCCGGTCAACCTCCGACTCAGGTTCGCCTACTGCCATGACCTGGCAGCGCCCCGTCCTCTCGGACCGATCCGGGATCTGATCACAGACGCCGGATCGGCGAGCAGACTGCAAGACGACATGGACGCCCAAAGCGTGCTGGACCTCGTATTGGACACGCAGCCGAAGCGCCCCGGGGCAGTGATGGTGGTCATCGAGGATGTGCACTGGGCTGACGACGCCACACTCGATGTGTTGCACTACGTAGTCCGACGCATCGCCGCACTGCCGGTGGCTCTCGTCCTGACCTATCGTGACGACGTCATCGACTGCCGGCGTCGGCTGAGTCCGCTGCTCGGTCAGGTTGCGACCACTACGCGACCGCGCCGGGTGAAGCTGAGACCACTCTCGCTCCATGCCGTACGACAGCTCAGCGCCAACAGCGCAATCGATGCAGCCCAGTTATATGCAGCGACCTCCGGCAATCCATACTTGGTCACCGAAGTCCTGTCCTACGGCGCCCATGTTGAAGTACCGCCATCGGTAGCCGACGCGCTTCTGGCCCGTACACGCCGGCTTGAAGTGGAAGTTCGCAGGTCTGTGGAGCAACTCTCCGTCATTCCCACGCCTGTCGAGTGGTGGCTTGCCCACGTGCTCCTCGCCGGGGAAACAGGCGGCTTGGACGCCGCTGAGGGGCAGGGCCTGATCTCAGTCTCCCCCGAAGGCATCTCGTTCTGCCACGAACTGACCCGTCAAGCGATAGCCGATTCGCTGCCTGGGGCGCGGAGGATGGAACTCAACGCACGGGTCCTCGCGGCGATGGTCATCCACAAGGGGGTGGACCTGTCGCGGTTGCTCCATCACGCGACCGAGGCCGGCGACATGGACGCGATGGCCTACTACGGCCCGCAGGCCGCCCGTGAGGCTTCCCGGTGCGGTTCGCATCGCCAGGCAGTAGCGCGCTATCAGTCGGTGCTGAACCTGCTCGCCCGATACAGGCCGGTCCAGCAGGCGGATCTGCTACAGGAGTACGCGGTCGAGTGCTACACGATCGGGCAAGGCCACAACGCAATGGAAGCCCAGGTCTCAGCGGTAAAGCTGCGTCGAAGCCTGGGCGATCCACGTATGCTGGGAACCAGTTTGTGCTGGCTGTCGCGCATGTACTCGTGGAATGGCCAGAGACAGGCGGCCGAACGCACCGCACGGCAGGCCATCGATGTAGTCAGCGGCGTCGGAGACCAGCGCCTGCTGGCCCTCGCGTACAGCAACCAGTCACGCTTGCATGTAGCAGACCCCCAGACCTCTGAAGGAATCGAGTACGGGGAACGGGCTCTGAAACTGGCCAGGAACTTGGGAGACCGCGCGATTGAGTCACACGCGTTGACCAGTATGGGAACAGTGCAGTGGGTGCGGGGCTCGCGAGTGTCCGGCCGCTCCGTGGTCGAGGAGAGCCTTCAGACGGCACTCGCGGCAAACGAGATCGAGCATGCCTGTCAGGCGTACCTGACCCTGGCGCACATGCTGCTCAGTGACCTGCACTTGGACGAGGCCCAGCACTACCTCACGCAGGGCGTCAAGCTGGCCGAGAGCAGGGAGCACCTCGGCCTTCTCGGTCGCATGCACATGGCAGGCGCCTTCGTGGCCTTCAGCGCCGGCGACTGGGACCTGGCGGTCCAGAGCGCGGAGCGAACCTCGGACGAACAGTGCCTGGTGTCCCGCTGGGGCTCTCTGGCGGTCCGCGGGCGAGTACTCGTACGACGTGGTGGTTCGGGCGGCGAGGAGTTACTCACCCGTGCCTCCGACATCGCCCGGGAAATCCGCGACGTGCACGGGGTTGAGGAAGCGGCTGCAGGCCTAGCCGAGGCAGCGTGGCTGAGGGGAGACAGGGACACCGCCCGACTTCACGCCGAGTCGGCGTACAGGTGGGCGCGCCAGGCTGGCCACAGTCGGCCACGACACGAGCTCACATACTGGCTTATTCGAATGAACGTTCCCATCGAAATGGACGGCGACACCCACCCGTACGCGCTTCAGGCTGCCGGGCAGTGGGCGAAGGCGGCTGCCACGTGGAGGGAGTCAGGCCACTCGTACGAGCGTGCCGCCGCGCTCGCAGAAACAGGCCACCAGGACGATCTCATCACCGCGCTCGGGCTCCTCGAAGGGCTCCGCGCGGAGCCGCTCACCCGGATCGTACGGACCCGAATGCGCGAACTTGGGATCCACCGCGCCCCGCGCGGCCCCGCCTCAACGACCCGACAGAACCCCCACGGCCTCACCCGCCGACAGGCGGAGGTCACGCAACTGATCCGCCAGGGACTCACCAACGCCCAGATCGCGGCGGCGCTGGTGCTGTCGGTGCGCACCGTGGAGCAGCACGTAGCGGCCGCCCTCGCCAAGCTCGGCGTCGCTAGCCGTCGGGAAGTTGCCGACCGTCTCGACAACCTGCGAAACGACTGACGAGCTCGTGCATGGTTCCAGTCGCCGTGGAAGCGGTGCCGGTGCATGGGCAGGAACGTCGAAGCCTCTGTTGGTGACCTTGATGCCGCTGTCATAGGTGCCTGGATCGAGTTCCGCGTGGACTTTCATCCCGATGTGGATGGTGGTCGCCTTGAGACTCTTTACGATGATGGGCCGGGTCCGTCCGGTGGACGGCCCTATCTCACATTGGGTGGTGACGGAGGGTGGTGCTATCCGAGGAGGCGGCGGTGACGGTGGAGGGTGAAGCCGGCTCGGGCCTTGACCCAAGGTCAGGTAGTTAGGGCTCGCAGATCATTAACTCGCTGGTTTGATCTCTGCTGGGAGGGTGATTCCACGGGTGCTGGCGAAGTCGTAGAGGTCGTCGAGGGTGGCGAGTCGGTCGTCGGCGGGCTGGATGGGGTGCCCGGCTGTTTCCAGGAGCTGCCGGATGTCGCGGATGCGTCTGTTGATTGTTCCGGGGTGGACGGTGAGCAGGGCGGCGACGGCGACTTGGGGCAGGGCGAGCCGGTAGTGGAGGAGTGTGGCTAGGAGCCGGTCGGCGAGGGTGAGGACGGGGCGTCGGCCGGTGGTGCCGTCGCCCTTGACGCGAGGTCGGTGGCCGCGTCGTTGGTCCAGGTGAGTCTCGCGCTGGGCGTCGTGGAGGATGGTCAGCGCGGTGATGAGGGTGTCCCACTCGGCGGGCGGCAGTACGGTCAGGGCGGGGTGGCATAGCCAGGCGAGGTCGGGGCTCGGCTGATCGAACGGGTCTGGTGCGTCGTTGACCTGGGTGTATGCCTCGGGGCGGAGTGTGTAGTTCCAGTCGCCGTGCCAGTCGTGGCGTGTGACGGGGAGGACGTCCATCTGCCCGTCACCGATGCGGACCCCGGTCTCGTAGGTAGCGGTGTCGAGTTCGGCGTGGACTTTCAGCCCGGTGCGGGTGGTGGTCGCGGCGATGCTCTGCACGATGACTTCGTGGCTGGTCAGCGGCCTGCCGCGCCAGTTCATGGTGATGTGTGAGAACAGCCGGTGCTCGATCCGATTCCATTTCGATGTGCCCGGAGGAAAGTGACAGACAGTGACCTCCATGCCTGTTTCCAGGGCCAGGGCGGCGAGTTCGGCCTTCCAGGCGCGGGTGCGGTAGCCGTTGGAGCCGCCGGCATCGGCGGTGATCAGCAGCCGCCTGGCCTGCGGGTAGTCCTCCTTGCCGCGGGCATTCCACCAGCGGCGGATGGATTCGACGGCGAAGGCGGCGGTGTCGTGGTCGGTGCCGACGCTGACCCAGCCGGTGTTCGCAGCCAGGTCGTAGATGCCGTAGGGCACGGCCTTCCCGAGTTCCTTGTCCGGGAAGTCGTGGGTGCTGACCCGCTCGGGGTTGCCTGCGGGCCGCCATTCCCGGCCGCCGTTCTTGAACGGCCCCACCACTTCCTTCTTTTTCGTATCGACGCTGATCACCGGGTCGCCGGCCACCTGGTGGGCCTTGGCCTGCTCGTTGATATAGCGGAACTGGCCGTCCCGGTCCGGGTGCTGCCGGCCTTCGATGACTTTGGCGTTGCCCTGGAGGCTGAAGCCTTCCTCGCGCAGCACGTCGGCGACGGTGTCGGCGGATATCCGGTGGCCTTGGCGCGTGAGCTCGGCGGCGAGGTGGCGGGTGGACTTCGTCGTCCACCGCAGGGGCGACATCGGGTCCCCGCGCATGTCCGGCTCGACCAGGGCCAACAGTGCCGGACGCAGTCCCGGGTCCAGGTCCACTACCCGCTTGCGGCCACCACCGACCCGGCGCGCCCGCCCCAACGGGGCTTCACCGGAGTCCAGTTCAGTGACACCAAGCGACACCGTGGCCTCTCGCACTCCAGCCGCCCGGGCGACCAGCCTGATCCCGCCATGGCCCAGTACCCGGGCCTCGGCCGCCAGCAGGAGACGACGCTGACGTTCGTCCAGATGCGGGAACAGCACCGTGAACTTCGCCACCAAGGCCGCCGCTATCTCTTCCGCCGCTTCCATACCACGCCAACGACCGCCAGATCGGGAAGCTACGGGTTAATCCTCTGCGAGCCCTAACTACCTGGCCTTGGGCAAACCCCACCTTGACCATTACCCGTCGCCGAGTGGGTTCGGCTGGTGGGGCTGTCGATTTTCGGTGAATACTACTGGAACTCCTGCTAGCGTCGTCCGCATGCTGACTGATTTCATCCAGGTGCAACGACTCGACCAGGACCCAGAGGTCGCCGCCCACCGGGCGATTGTGCTTGAGGAAGGCCGCCACAGTGTGTATGGCGGATACCACCACCAAGAAAGCTTCGTCAGGCGCGTACGCTATGCGTTCTCGGACCGCGACGAGTACGCTGGCATACCCATCGACCGCCTTCGGATAGGCAACTTTTCCCAGTTCGGCTCTGGGATGGCCTTCCTACTCGGGGGCAACCAGGGGCACGACATCGAGGCAGTCACCCCGTACGGCTTCGTCAACAGCTTCTCCATCGGGGCCGCGAACACTTGGGCTCCGGTGGGCGACACGGTCGTCGGCCACGAGGTGTGGATTGGCTACGAGGCAGTCATTCTGCCCGGAGTGACCATCGGCACGGGAGCCGTTATCGGAGCGCGGGCCGTCATCAGCAAGGACATCGCCCCCTACGCCGTGGTAGTCGGCAACAACACGACCGTCCGGCACCGCTTCGATCCGCTCCGGCGCAAGCTCCTGTGGCGCATCGCCTGGTGGAACTGGTCTGACGAACGCATCACCGAGGCACTCCCGCTACTCCAGGCACGCGACGTGCTCGCCCTGGCACGCTACGCGGGCATCGACCCCGAAGACGTCACCAAAGACGACGACCCCAGCATGCTCCCGGGCGAGTCCATTGAGAACGTGCACAAGTAGGCGGGTGGAGCGGTGCAGGCACGGTCCCCGATCATGGCGTTCTGACGTTTCATGATCATTCAGGGTTTGTGTGTACCTTCTGCCCCAACGGGCCCGCCCAAACAGGCACCTTGCTCTTCTGTGGCGGGCACACGCAGGCGGAATGCCTCGGTCGCTGATAGGCCGCATAGACCCTCTTCTCGCCATTGCGCGTAGGACCGAAGACCGCTCCAAGGAGGCCCCGCGTGCCGGTCTCGCACAGGACCATCAGCCGCACGAGCGGGTATCCGGCCCAGCCCCACCCGCTGTTCGGACGGCCCAGCCAGCTGCGGTTTCGTTCCCGGTCAGGGACTTTGATGGAGCTGCAGACTCTGTTGCTCAATTCCGGGGTCAGGCTGTGAGCTGGTAGCCGAGGCGAGCGAGGCGGCCGGTTCGGGGTGGGGTGTCCGTGGTGGTCCAGTGGGCGTCGAGGCGGACGATGTTGATCGCGGTGGCGGAGAACGTGTGTTGGAGGCGGACCTTCGGGAGGCCGCGGTAGCGGGCCCTGCGCAGGCCAGTGAGGTCGAGGGCCTGGTTGATGGTTCCCTCGATGCCCGAGCGCAGGGCGTACTCGTCCTTCCAGGTCCGGGACTTCTGCTCGGCGCGGGCCGTGGTCAGGGCAGCGTGGAGGTGTTCGGGGTAGAGGGTGAGCATCCGGTTGCCGCGCCGGGACCGGGTGCACAGCTTCAAGACGGGGCACTCGCGGCAGTCGGAGCGGGCGAACTCGACGACGATGGCGTCGCGTCCGTGCTGTTTCACCGGGTGCCACCCGGTGCTGGTGCGGCCTTCGGGGCAGGTGGCCTGGCGTGTCTTCCAGTCGATGCCGAAGGCGTTCTTGTCATAGCCGGCGGCCGCCTTGGCCTGGGGCGAGTGGTCCAGGAGCACGGGGGTGACCATGATGATGCCCTGCCCTGCGGCCTGGGTGATCAGGTCGGCCGATGGGTAACCGGAGTCGAGGTAGTGCTCGGCCGGCTTCAGGCCGCGGGCGGTGAGCGCGGCCTGGACGGTGGCGGTCGCCTTCACGTCCGGGACGGTGGCCACCGTGGTCAGCACATCCGTGATCAGGTTCACCGCCCGGACCGGCTCCTGCCTCCCCACCGCCCCGGCTTCGGCTTCGGCTTCGGCTTCGGCTTCGGCTTCGGCTTCGGCTTCGGCTTCGGCTTCGGCTTCGGCTTCGGCTTCGGCGGGAGTGTCGCAGGTCTCGGTGAGGTGGACCTTGTAGCCCAGCCAGAACAGATCCTCGCCCTTGGCCGCCCAGCGCGCGTCGGCGTCATAGGGCGAGGCGAGGCGGAGATGACCGGGCGGAACGCCGTCCGTGTCGGCCTCCCGCTTCCTGACCACCTCCCGCCCGCGCGTATCGGTGCTGATCACGTACGTCTGGACCAGGACCTGCCGCAGCAGGGCGACCGGCTCGATCTCCCGCAGCCACCCGGGCGCCCCCGGTGCCCAGACCGCCCGGCACAGGGCCAGCGCATCCTGCCCGAAGACCAGCGCGAGCCGCTCCCGCTTCGTCTTCGAGGCCGGAAGCGTCCAGCCCTCAATCCGCTGCCCGTAGCGGTGGGCGAGTTCGGGCACGTCTACCACGCTGGCCAGCCAGGACGGCGCGGCCGCCGCGAGGGCTTCCAGCGCGGCCCGCACGCTCTCCCCGGCCAGCTCCAGCCGGTTCAGGTCCCGCACCGCGCTGATCACATGGGTCGCGTCCGTGCGCTGCTTCCCGCCCGCCGCCACCAGCCCCGCCTCCCGGCAGTGCTCCAGCAACTTCTCGAAGACCACCCGCTCCATGTCATGCTCGACCAGCCGGGCCCGGAACTTCGACAGCACGCTGAAGTCGAACCCCGGATCCTCCAGCTCCACCCCGAGCGCGTACTTCCAGTCGATCGCCCGCACCGCCATCACCGCGGCCTGCCGGTCGGTCAGGTTCTCCGCGAACTGCAAGACCGTGACCAGCGACAACACCCCCGGCGACAATCCCGGGGCCCCACGAACCCCGAACGCCTCGACGAACGGCTCGTCCGCGAACACCTCACCGAGCCGATCCCGCACCCGTATCGGCAGACTCCCCTTCGGGAAAGCGGCCCGGGCCACCCGCGCCGTCCGTTCCGGCACTGGCGGCAACCCGCTCGACCGCAGCGACATCCACATCACCCCCACGGCCGCACGACAGGGAAGCGACCGCACGATAGATCATCACGCACCAACCGAACCACGCAGCCGGAATTGAGCAACAGAGTCGCTGCATCGGCCTCAAAGGCGACCACGACGGCTGGCTCCTCGCCGAGCTGACGAGTGACTTTCAGGAGCTCGTCCAGCGTCGGTGCGCGGAAGACCGGATCGTAAAAGGTGGACGGGCAGCTGACGAAGAACGGATCACCGAAGACCAGCTCCAGGCTGTGGTAGTAGGACAGGTCGTGGCCGGCGGCAAGCCTGAGCTCCCCGCCATCCCAGCCGACGACGTCCCAGTCCCACCAGGACCCTTCAGGGAGCTGGATCGCGGCATGCGCCCCTTCGACATCCACCCGCGCCCCCTCATCCCGTTCGAACAGATCGACAGGCTACACAGCGGCCATGTGTGTGCGACTTGACGCGTTAGGGCCCTGAGGTGTCTACGGGGAATCGGACATGTGTCCTTTCGGTTGATCAGGCTGAACGGCAACCGCAGCAGGCTTGAACGACGGACGAGAACCACAGGAGGCGGCGCGCGTGTACGGCGACCCGGCAACCATCCGCAAGATCCTCACCGAGCTCGGCGACACCTGGGCCGTGGTGGGCCTCTCGAACAACCAGGACCGGGCGGCCTACGGCGTGGCCCGCGTGCTCCAGCGGTTCGGCAAGCGCGTGGTCCCCGTACACCCCAAGGCCGAGACGGTGCACGGCGAGCGCGGGTACGCCTCGCTGGAGGAGATCCCGTTCAAGGTGGACGTGGTGGACGTCTTCGTGAACAGCGAGCTGGCCGGCCCGGTGGCCGACCAGGCGGCCGCCATCGGCGCCGAGGCCGTCTGGTTCCAGCTCGGAGTGATCGACGAGGCCGCCTTCGACCGCACCCGCGCGGCCGGGCTGACCATGGTCATGGACCGCTGCCCGGCGATCGAGATCCCCGCGCTCTAGACCGGACGGACGGGCGGGATGGAGACGGCCATCGTCATCTCCATCGGCCCCGGCCCCTCGTTGCGGTAGGCGTGCGGCAGGTTCGCCTCGAACGAGACGGCCCCGCCCGCCGGGACCGCGTACCGCTCGCCGTCCACTTCGAGGGTCAGCTCCCCCTCCGTGACGTGCAGCATCTCGAAGGCGCCGGCCGGGTGGGGGTCCGAGGCGGTCCCGTCCCCGGGCTCGAGTCGGTAGATCCACATCTCCACCGGACCGCGCCTGTCGTCGCCGAGCAGCATGCTCGCACCGCTGCCCGCCTGGGATGACCACATCCGCACCCCCTGCCCGGGCAGCACCACCCGCACCTGCGGGGTGCGGTCGTGGTCCAGCAGCGTGGTGATGCTGACGCCGAGGGCGTCGGCCAGCTTGACCGTGGTCCCGACGCTGGGATTCGTACGGGCCTGCTCGATCTGGATGATCATCCCGCGGCTCACCCCCGCCCGGGCCGCGAGCCCGTCCAGGGTGAATCCGCGCTCCCCGCGCCACCGCTTGAGGTTGCGGGCGAGCGCCTGGGTGAGCTCTTCGAGATCGGACACGGACTCCCCACTCCATTTCGTCCAATATCTTGGATGACGCAGTCCAATAGACTGAACTATCATCCGGTGTCATCAATGCTGCACTCCACCGTTCACTGCACTGTACTGCGAGGCTCCGCATGACCGCCCTCTTCGCCCTGGCCACAGCCGTGCTGTGGGGTCTCGCCGACTTCGGCGGCGGGCTGCTGACCCGCCGGATACCGGCGCTCACGGTGGTAGTCGTCTCGCAGGTCGTCGCGGTCCTCGTACTCGGCGCGGTGGTCCTCGGCACCGGCGCCTGGCGGGAAGCCGGACCGCAGCTGTGGTTCGCGGTCGGCGCGGGTCTGGTCGGGCCGGTCGCGATGCTCAGCTTCTACAAGGCTCTGGCCCTCGGACCGATGGGAGTGGTCTCCCCGCTGGGCTCCCTCGGGGTGGTCGTGCCCGTCACCGCGGGCCTGGTCCTGGGCGAGCGGCCCGGCCTCGGCCAGTTCGCGGGGATCGCGGTGGCCGTCGTCGGCATCGTCCTGGCGGGCGGCCCGGAGCTGCGCGGCGCGCCCGTCCAGCGGCAGGCCGTCGTCCTGACCCTGGTCGCGGCCTTCGGGTTCGGCGCGGTGATGGCCCTGATCGCGGAGGCGTCCGCCACCCTCACCGGACTGTTCCTCGCACTGTTCGTCCAGCGGGTCACCAACGTCGCCGTGGGCGGCGCCGCCCTGTGGGCCCAGTCCCGGCGCGGCGTCCCGGCCCTGCCGGCGGGCACCGGTCCCCGGATCCTGTGGGGGCTGCTGCCCGCGCTGGCCTTCGTCGGCCTCGCGGACGTCGCGGCGAACGGCACGTACTCCATCGCCGCCCAGAGCGGCCCGGTCACCATGGCCGCCGTACTGTCCTCGCTCTACCCGGTGGTCACCGCGCTCGCCGCCTTCGCCGTGCTCAAGGAGCGGCTGCGCAGCATCCAGGCGGCGGGCGCCGGCCTGGCCCTGGCGGGAACGGTTCTCCTGGCCGCGGGCTGACCGGCCGGCCGGCCCGGCGGCCGCGAACACCCCTAAGCCGGCTCGACCTGCGCCTGCTCCGCCTCCGCCAGCTCGGCCAGCCCGCGCAGCTGCTCCGGGGTCATCCCGTCCGGGACCGGCACCGGCGCCGGCGTGCGCAGCGGCGGCTGCCAGCCCGTCTCCGGCTCCCAGCGCCGTACGATGCGCGCCGGCGCCCCCGCCACCACGGCGTGGTCCGGCACCTCGCCCCGTACGACGGCCCCCGCGGCCACCACGACGTTGCGGCCGAGCCGCGCGCCCGGCAGGATCACCGTGCCGGTGCCGAGCCAGCACCCCGGGCCGATCTCCACCGGCGCGCTGCGCGGCCACTGCCGGCCGACGGGCTGGTGCGGGTCGTCGTAGCTGTGGTTCGTGGACGTGATGTAGACGCCGGGACCGCAGAAGGTGTTCGCCTCGATCGTGATCCGGGCGTCGGCGATGACATGGCTGCCCCGGCCGATGACCACCCCGTCGCCGAGCACGAGCATCGGCTCCTTGCCCAGGTCGAGGTCCGGCATCATGCCGGCGGTGAGGGTGACCTGCTCGCCGATGATGCAGTGGGCGCCGAGCCGGATCCACGCCTCGCCGAAGACGGTGCCCTGCGGGAAGGCGAGCCGGGTGCCGTCCCCGATCGCGCCGAACCGCAGCTGGCCCGGGGTCTGCGCGGTCACCGCGCCGGCCTGCTGCATCCAGCGCCAGCCGGTGTGGACCGCGCGGCTCGCCAGCCGGCGGCGCAGGGCCGTCAGAGATGAGAACGTGTTCTGCTTCTTCGGCACCCGGCCACGTTAATGCGCCCGGCGTCGGTCGTCCGGACCACCATCCTGTGATCTTCACCCCATCGCGGGTGCCGCGGGCCGCGTGCCCTACGGTGCTGTTGGCGCGGCACCCGGACGACAGACAGACGGCAGAGGAAGAGAACATGACGCACCAGGCGGCCCAGGCACTCGTGGCGGGTGTCGGCGGCAAGAACCCGGACATCGACCCGACGGCCTTCACCGCGCCCACCTCGGTCGTGGTCGGCGACGTCACCCTCGCCGCCGGCGCGAGCCTCTGGTACTCGGCGGTGCTGCGCGCCGACTGCGGCCCGATCACGCTCGGCGCCGACAGCAACGTGCAGGACAACTGCACGATCCACGTGGACCCGGGCTTCCCGGTCTCGATCGGCGAGCGCGTCTCCATCGGCCACAACGCCGTCGTGCACGGCTGCACCGTCGAGGACGACTGCCTGATCGGCATGGGCGCGACCGTGCTGAACGGCGCCGTGATCGGCGCCGGTTCCCTGGTGGCCGCGCAGGCGCTGGTCCCGCAGGGCATGGTGGTCCCGCCCGGCTCGCTGGTGGCGGGCGTCCCGGCCAAGGTGCGCCGTGAGCTGTCCGAGGAGGAGCGCGAGCACATCCGGATCAACGCCGCGATGTACGTGGAGCTGGCCAAGCAGCACCGGGCCTCGGTCACCGTGGAGGGCTAGCGGGCGTCCCACGCCACCCGGAGTGCGGACAGGACGGCCGCGTACTCCGGGTCGCGGTCGCGCCAGCCGTATGTGATGCCGCCGTCCGCGTTGCGGTTGCGGCCCGCCATCGCGCCCAGCACGGTCCGCCTCGTGACCGCGGCGCCGCGCGCGAGCAGCTGGTCCACCATCGCGGGGTATCCGCAGGCGGCCGCCAGGTCGAGGGCGGTGCTGTCCTTCATCCGCCCCTCGATGTCGGCGCCCCGCTCCAGCAGCAGGTCCACGGTGTCCGGGTGCCCGGCCTCCATGGAGGTGGCCGCGAGGATCAGCGGCACGTGGTTGAGCTTCCCCTCCGGACCGTCCGGGTCGACGCCCGCGTCGAGGAGCGCCCGCACGACGTCCGTGTGCCCGTTCATCGCCGCCAGCGACAGCAGCCCCGACTCGTCGTACGGTCCGGCGACGTGCCGGGGCTCGGCGCCCGCGGCAAGGAGCAGCCGCACGATGTCCGCGTGCCCCGCGCAC
Organism: Streptomyces sp. NBC_01233; assembly: GCF_035989305.1. NCBI lineage: Bacteria > Bacillati > Actinomycetota > Actinomycetes > Kitasatosporales > Streptomycetaceae > Streptomyces > Streptomyces sp. NBC_01233. Next base: position 1,651,217 of record NZ_CP108514.1, read on the forward strand.
ACCGCCAGGTCCAGCGCCCTGCGGCCGCCCTGGACCCAGTCGTCTGCATCGGCTCCCTCGGCCAGGAGGCGCTCGGCCAGGGCCGTGTCGCCGTTCTCCGCCGCCCGTCCCAGCCCGTTCACCAGCGGGTGGTAGTGGTCCTCCCGACCCGCGCCGGACCAGTCGGACGACTCGCTTTCCCGTCGCGCCGCCGTCACTCGCCGACCGTGGCCCGGGCCTCCGACTGTGCGGGGATCTCGGCCCCGGCCCCGGCCGCGCCCGCCTCGGCGGCCGCCTTCTTCATCCGGCTGCGCATCACCAGGGTCACCGCGAGCCCGAACAGCACGGCAAGAGCCAGGGCCAGCCAGGAGAACCGCTTCAGCCACGGCTCCGCGACGATGCCGACCGAGTAGATGACGGCCGTGGTGCCGCCCGCCCAGAGGATCCCGCCGAGGACGTTGGCGACGAGGAACCGCCAGTACGGCATGTGCAGCACGCCCGCCAGCGGCCCGGCGAAGATCCGCAGCAGCGCCACGAACCGCCCGAAGAAGACGGCCCACATGCCCCACTTCTCGAAGGACCGTTCCGCCAGGGCCACCTGCTGCGGCCCGAAGTGCCTGGGGAAGCGCCGGCCGAGCTTCTCCAGCAGCGGCTTGCCGCCCCGGCGGCCGATCGCATAGCCGATCGAGTCACCCACGATCGCCCCGGTGATCGCGCAGAGCCCGAGCACCACGGGGTCGATCTCGCCGTGCTGCGAGGCCAGCAGCGCCGAGCTGACCAGGATGATCTCACCCGGCAGCGGAATGCCGAGGCTCTCCAGCCCGATGACCAGACCCACCAGGAGATAGATGCTGACCGCCGGAATCGTCTCCAGCCATTCCTGGATGTGCACCGGTACGTCCTCCCGTGTCGTCCCCGGCGCGCCCCCTGTGACACGCCGAACGGGCAGCCTATCGGCTCGCCACCACCACCTTTGACTTCAGTGGCAGCTCGCGGGAGGAACGGCCCGCGAACACCTCCCGGCGGCCGGAACCCAGCACCCACGCATGCCGTTCCGGGTCCCAGGACGACAGCGCCCTGGCGTCGACGTCGACGGCGACGCGCTGCGCCTCGCCGGGCGCGAGGGTGAGCCGCCGGTAGCCGGCCAGTGCGCGCACCGGCTGGTCGAGCTGGAGCTCCGGGGACGGGCCGACGTACACCTGGGCCACTTCGGTGCCCTTGCGGCGGCCGGTGTTGCGGACGGTGAACTCCGCGCGCAGCCCGCCCCGCTCCGGCCGGACCGTGAGCTTCTCGTACTGCCAGGTCGTGTAGGAGAGCCCGTGCCCGAAGGGGAACAGCGGCTCCACCTGCTGGGCGTCGTACCAGCGGTGCCCGACGTGGACGCCCTCGGAGTACTCCTGCCGGCCGCCCAGTCCCGGGTAGCGCAGCGGGTCGCCGCCGACCGGGGTCGCCCGCTCGTCGGCCGGGAAGGTCTGGGTGAGGCGGCCGCCCGGGTCCACGTCGCCGAAGAGGACGTCGGCGGTGGCTCCCGCGCCCTCCTGCCCCGGGTAGTACATCTGGAGGACGGCCCCGGTGCGCGCGAGCCACGGCATGGTCGTGGCGGAGGAGGTGTTGAGCACCACCGTCGTACGGGGGTTCGCGGCGGCCACCGCCTCGATCAGCCGCTCCTGCCCGCCGGGGAGGGCCAGGGAGGTCCGGTCCCTGCCCTCGGTGGCGTCCCCGTAGGCGAACAGGACCACGCTGCGGGCCGATTTCGCCGTCCTCACGGCCTCGGCGAGGTCCGCGGCCCGGCTCGCCCCGGTGGTGTGCCGGAGCCGGAAGCGCTGGCCCCCGTCTCCGCCCCCGGCCGTCACGGCCAGCCGGTGGATGCCCGCCTTGAGGGCGAGGGTGCGGCGGCGGACGGCCATCCCGTCGGGGGCGGAGCCGAGGAGTCCGCCGGCGAAGTGCTCGGCCATGCCCTGCCGGACGGGGAACAGTTCCTCGCCGTCTAGGCGCACGGCGGGCCGCTGCCCGGTGTAGTGGACGATCAGGGTCCACTCGTCGTCCGCGGCGAGGCGGAACTCGCCCTCGTGGCTCCACTCGCGCCCGGGGGCCACGCTCTGCTCGTCGAGGGCGGCTGCCGGGGTCAGCAGCTGCGCGGGGAGAGGCCGTCCGTACAGGTCCTCGCCGAGGGCGTGGCGCACGGTGGAGCCGTTCCCGGCCCGTTGGCGGAGGGCGGTGAGCGGGGCGGCCGCCCCGTCGGGGACCACGTGCGCGCTGCCCCCGCCGCCGACGAACGGCACTTGGGCGGTGGGCCCGATCACCGCGATGGAGCGGGCGGCGGCGCCGGTCAGGGGCAGGGTGCGGGTTTCGTTGCGGAGCAGCACCGCCCCGGCGGTGGCCACCTTGCGGGCGACGCGGGCCCCGGCGGTGGCGTCGCGCGCGGGCCGGGCGGCGGGCCGGGCCGCCAGCAGCCCGAAGCGGTCCATGGTGGTCAGGATCCGGTGGACGGCGAGGTCGACGGCGGCCTCGGTCACGGATCCGCCGCGCACCGCCTCGCGCAGCGGCCCGCCGAAGTGGGTGCCGCCGGGCATCTCCATGTCGAGGCCGGCGCCGATGGCGGCGACGGTGCTGTGGGTGGCGTTCCAGTCGGACATCACCCAGCCGTCGAACCCCCAGCTCCCGCGCAGCAGTTCGTCGAGCAGCGGCTTGTTCTCGCAGGCGTGGACGCCGTTGACCTTGTTGTACGCGCCCATGACGGCGCCCGCGCCGGCGGCCACGGCGGCCTCGAAGCCCCGTAGCTCGGTCTCGTGCAGGGTCTGCTCGGTGGCGGTCACGTCGACGGTGTCGCGGCCGTGTTCCTGGTTGTTGAGGGCGAAGTGCTTGACGGTGGCGATGAGCCCTTCTTCCTGGACGCCCCGGATCACCTCCGCGACCAGGTCCGCCGTCAGCCGCGGGTCCTCGGCGAAGGTCTCGAAGTTCCGGCCCGCGTACGGGGTCCGGATGAGGTTGGCCATGGGTGCGAGCAGGACGTCCTGACCGAGTGCGCGGCCCTCGCGGCCGAGGACCCGGCCGTACTCGCGGGCCAGCGCCGGGTCGAAGGCGGAGGCGAGCAGGACCGGCGCGGGCAGTGCGGTGGCGTGCTGGGCGACCCGTACTCCGGCGGCCCCGTCGGCGAGGCGCAGCGCCGGGATGCCCAGGCGCGGTACGCCGGGCACGTAGCCGGCCTGGCCGAGGGGGGCGGGGTCCCGGGCTCCGTGCAGCAGGGCGGTCTTCTCTTCGAGGGTGAGCCGTTCCAGCAGGGCGTCGATGCGGGCGGCGCCGACGGCCCCGGCCCCGGGCCCGGGCCCGGGCCCGGCGGCGGATCCCCCGGCGGGTCCCGCTGCGGGCGTCGCCGTGGGGAGTCCCGCACCTGGCGGCACGGTGGGGGCGCAGGCCCCCGCGCCGAGGGCCGCTCCCACCCCGCCCGCCGCCGCGAGCAGCCGCATCGCCGAACGTCTGGACACGGACTCGCTCATCGGCGCTCCCTGCGGCGTGGTTCGGCGGGAGCGGCCCGCGCCGGACCGCTCCCCCGCCCACTGTGCGCCGCGCGCCGGCGTGCCCGGCCGAGACGCGCCACCGCGGACGCCCAGGTTCAGCCCTCCGGCAGCGGCGGCATGGTGTCGGCGGTCCGGCGCGGCTCGTCCTGCCGCTGGACCCGCGCCTCGGTGCGGTGCCCGCGCGCGATGTAGTCCCGTACGACGACCTCCACCGCGTCCTGCGGCGAGCCGACCCCGGCGAGCACCATCACCTCCACCACGAGCTCGGCATCGAGGCTGATGTTGACCTTGGCCACGGGCGCTCCCTCCATCGTCGTCCGACGGACTCTAGCCGCCGCACACCTTCGGAATCCGTGGTTCCGCCCGTTCGTCCGGCCGACTCCCCCGGCCGGCTCGCCCGGCCGACGGGACCACGGGCTCCCTGCTCACCCCCCGCGGGTGCGTCCTGCCGTCGCGGCGGCAGGCAAAAGGCCCCCGCCCGGCAGAGGCGGGGGCCTTCGCAGCGGCGCCGGGACCTATGCGTTGGGGCGCAGGGTCCAGACGACGGTCATTTCGCCGGTCACGGCCTCGTCCTCGCGCTGGATGGCGATGGTGACCGGGAATTCGGGGCGGCCGCCCGCGTCGAGTTCGGCGACGACCTCCGCGGCCGGGCGGCCGAGGGTGGCGGTGGCGGTCACGACGCCCTTGGCGAGCTTCTTGTAGCCGATCTCGGCCTTGACAGCGAGGGGCACGGCGCGCGAGAGCTGGTCGCCGAAGGCGGCCAGGACGATCGCGCCGCTCGCGGACTCGGCGAGGGTGAACATGGCGCCGGCGTGCGGGCCGCCGACGTGGTTGTGGTAGTCGGGCTGGTCCGGGAGCCGGACGACCGCGCGCTCGGGGGTGGTCTCCAGGAACTGGAGGTTCAGGGTCTGGGCCATCGGCACCGTCGCGGCGAGCAGTTCGCCCACGTTCATCTGATCTGCGCTCATGGGCGGCGATGTTACCCGCGAGTAGACATCTTTGGCCAGAGCTTCTCCAGGGGGCGGCCGTGGCTCCCGAGGTCCGCTCCCACTATCGTTACCGGCCATGTGGCCAGGACAGCAGCAGCCGCCCGGGGGCGAACAGAACCCCCAGGACGCGCACCAGAACCCGTACCAGCAGCAGCCCGGGCAGCCGAACCCGTACCAGCAGCAGCCCGGTTACGGATACCCGCAGCAGCCGGGGTACCAGCCGCCCGCAGGCGTTCCCGGCCAGCAATGGGGCCCGCCCCAGCAGCCGCAGCAGCAGCCCCAGGGCGGCGGCGGAAGCCCGTACTCGACCAAGACCGTGGCCATCGTCGCGGCGGCCGCCGTCGTGGTGGCCGCCGCCGCGACCGGCGCGTACGTCCTGACCCGGGACGACAAGAAGACCGAGGCCAACGACAAGCCGCCGGCGGCGAGCTCCCCGGCGGCTGCCGAGACGCCCGCCCCGGCCGGCAGCAGCGCCAACCCGCGGGCCGGCGGCAGCATGCAGCCCGTCATCCCGGGCTGGAAGGTGGTCGTCAACACCAAGTACAACGTCGCCTACGACGTGCCCCCCGAGTGGAACGTCAACGACTCCGGGGTGTCCCTCTCCAACCACGACGAGGCCGACGGCAAGCCGGTCGTCACGATGTCCGGGACCGCCACCCTCAAGCAGGAGTGGTGCACGGTCGACAAGAACGCGGACGGCACCCCGGAGAAGTACTCGCTCGCGGACACCGGCGTCAAGGGTGCCCAGGGCGCCAAGGACACGGCTCAGGTGGCGAGCGACAACACCGGCACCTGGGTCTGGGCGGCATACGCCCAGAAGGAGCCCAAGGGAACGGTGAAGGTCACCGAGCCCAAGGAGTACACGACCGCCTCCGGCATCAAGGGCCACACGGCGGTCGCGACCGCGCCGAACGTGAAGAAGGAGAACAAGTGCTCCTCGGACGGCAAGGCGATCGGCTTCGCCTTCAAGAACGCCGTCGGTGACTTCGCCAGCTTCGTGATCGTCGGCGCGGCGGGCGTGAAGGACGAGGTTCCGACCGACGTCTCCGACAAGATGCTCAGCTCCATCCGGCTCTCCACCGGCTGATCGCCCCTCCCCGCCCCGGTCCGGCAATCCGTTTGGATTCTCGGCCCGGGGCGGGGATAGTCCGGGGGTGAGTTCTCCCCCCGCCGCAGCGCCCCGTACGCCCGCACGCCGTCGCCGTCCCGACTGGGCGGGCCGCAACTACTCCCTGCTGACCGGCGCGGCGGTCGTCACCAACCTCGGCAGCCACGGAGCCCTCATCGCGGCCACCTTCGCGGTGATGGAGGCCGGCGGATCCAGTGGGGACATCGGCCTGGTCGCGGCCGCCCGTACGCTGCCGCTCGTCCTCTTCCTGCTCATCGGCGGCGCCGTCGCCGACCGGCTGCCGCGCCACCGCGTGATGGTCGCGGCCAACGCCCTGAACTGCCTCTCGCAGGCGGCCTTCGCGCTGCTCGTCCTCACCGGCGACCCCCAGCTGTGGCAGATGATGCTGCTGACCGCGCTGTGCGGCACCGGCACCGCCTTCTTCAATCCCGCGGCCGAGGGCATGCTGCTCTCCACGGTCTCCGGGGAGCACTCCAACCGGGCCTTCGCGCTGTTCCGCATGGCGATGAACGGCGCGGGCATCGGCGGCGCCGCCCTCGGCGGGGCCATGATCGCCGCGATGGGGCCGGGCTGGGTCCTGGCCGTGGACGCGGCCGCCTTCGCCGTCGCGGGCCTGCTGCGCGCGTTCCTCGACGTGAGCCACGTCCCCGGCCGGGCCCCGGGTGGCGGCCTGGTGGCCGACCTGCGCGAGGGCTGGACGGAGGTCCGGACCCGCCCCTGGCTGTGGAGCATTGTGCTCCAGTTCTCCGTCGTCGTCGCCGTCGTGGGCGCCGCGGAGGCGGTCTACGGTCCGCTGGTCGCCCGGGACCAACTGGGCGGGGCGGCTCCCTGGGGCGTGGCCCTCGCCTTCTTCGGGGTCGGCACCATCGCCGGGGCCGTCCTGATGATGGTGTGGAAGCCGCGCCGGCTGCTGCTGATCGGCACGCTGTGCGTGTTCCCGCTGGCGCTGCCGTCGGCGGGCCTGGCCGTGCCGCTGCCCGTGTGGGGGCTGTGCACGGTGATGTTCGTCAGCGGAGCCGCGATCGAGGTCTTCGGCGTGAGCTGGATGACCACGATGCACCAGGAGATCCCGGAGGAGAAGTTCTCCCGGGTCTCCGCCTACGACTGGTTCGGCTCCGTGTCGATGCTCCCGCTGGCCACCGCCCTGGCCGGCCCGGCCGAATCGGCCTTCGGCCGCACCCAGGCCCTGTGGGGCTGCGCGGCCCTGGTCATCCTGGCCACCGCCCTGGTCCTCCTGATCCCGGACGTCCGCCACATGACCCGCAAGTCCAAACCAACCCCCCTCCCCAAGCCCCCCACCCCGCACTCCAGCCCGTCCGCCCCGGCGACCCCCTCCAGCCCCGCCGGCGTTTGAGGCGCGGGGCGGAGCCCCGGCACGGCCCGGCACGGCCCGGCACGGCCCGGCACGGCCCGGCACGGCAGCACGCCGGCTACCCGATCGAGAACGCACCCTCCGGCGGCGCCGGAGACGGCGCCGCGTCCGCGTCAGCCACCGGCGCCGCGCCCTTCATGAACCGGACCAGCCCGTCCCCGTACTCCACCCTCGCGGGAAACACGTCACCCGCGCACCGCCGGGCCAGCGCAGCCACCGGAATCCCGGCATCGGAGGCCAGGAGCACCGCGTTCCCGAACCGCCGCCCCCGCAGCACCCCCGGCTCCGCGACCAGCGCTAGCTCCCCGAACGCCTCCGCGAAGTTCGCCAGTTGCGCCCGCAGGAAGTCGAACGGCGCCCCGTCGGCCAGGTTCGCCGCGTACAGCCCGCCGGGCCGCAGCACCCGAGCCGCCGCCCGCGCGTACTCCACCGACGTCAGCTGCGCCGGCACCCGCGAGCCGCCGAAGACGTCGGCGACCACCACGTCCGCACTCGCGGCCGGCGCCGCCTCCAGCCAGGCCCGGGCATCGGCGGTGTGCACCGTGATCCCGGACCCCTGCGGCAGCGGCAGGTGTTCGGCGACCAGCTCGACCAGGCCCGCGTCGAACTCGACGACCGCCTGCCGGGATCCCGCCCGGGTCGCGGCCGCGTAGCGGGGCAGGGTGAGCGCGCCGCCGCCCAGGTGCAGGAGGTCCAGTGCGCGCCCGGGCTCCGCCGCGCAGTCCAGCACGTGCGCGAGGCGGCGTACGTACTCGAATTCCAGGTGTTCCGGATCGTCCAGGTCCACATACGACTGCGGGGACCCGTCGACGGTCAGCAGCCAGGCCCGCTCCGCGTCCACGTCCGGCATCAGCTTGGCAGTGCCCTGGCCCACGTCCCGGACGACCGGGATCTGTTCGTCGCTCACCCCACCATTGTCGGGCGGTCCGCAACGGGACGGTCCGCCAGGGGGTGCGACCGGACCGGACCCGGCTCAGGCGGACCAGACGGCGGCCGCCTCCTCGACGTGCTCCACCGCCTGCGCCAGACCGGCCCGCGCCGCGGGGTCCCGCCGGGCGGGGTCGAGTACGTTGCGCCCGAAGACCTTGCGGGCCTGCGCCGACGGGCTGATCACCAGGACCCGCGCCCCAGCCTCCCGCAGCCGCGCGGCCTGCGCGGCCGGCGAGGGGACCAGCCCTGAGCCGAGGGAGATCGGCGCGATGATCACGACGCGGGCGTACCCCGCGGCGAGGTCGGCGTTGGTGGCGGAGCGGACGCCTCCGTCGATGAACCGGCGTCCGCCGACCGTCACCGGCGGCCACACCCCCGGCACGGCGCAGCTCGCCGAGACCGCGTCGACGAGCCCCGCGCCGCTCTCCCGGTCGAAGTCGGCCGGTTCGCCGGTCAGCGCGTCCACGGCGGTGACCACGAGCCGTCGCTCGGGCCATTCGTGCGAGACCAGCCGGGCGGCGAGCACCGCGCGCCGATCGGCCTCGGGCCCGGTGTCGGCGGCCAGAGCCATGGCGCCGACCCGCTGCCGGTAGGCCGTCGCGTTGCGGGAGCGGGCCATCGCGACGGCGTACCGCGCGATCACGCCGGCCCCCATTTTCGCGGCGATCTCCCCGGTGGCGTCGCCGAGCTGGCGTTCGTACAGCTCCCGCACGGACAGCTGCCCGCAGGTGAGCTGGGCGCCGACCACCGAGCCCGCCGAGGTGCCGACGACGATGTCGGCCGTGGTGAGGTCGACGCCCGCGCAGGCGAGCCCGTACAGGATTCCGCACTCCCAGCCCACGCCCGTCAGTCCGCCGCCGCCCAGCACCAGTGCCGTGTCGCCGCCCATCGCCGCCCGCCCCTCTGCTTCGCGCCTGCCTGTGGTGACGGCAGTCTGGCGCAGCAGCTCCGCCGTCACCACAGAGGGGTCCGCCTCAGGTCGGCCGGGTCACCCCAGCACGGCCGTCACGGTTCCCGCGCCGACCGTCCGCCCGCCCTCGCGGATCGCGAAGCCGAGCCCCGACTCCAGCGGGACGTCCCGCCCGAGCTCGACGGTCATCGTGACCGTCTGCCCCGGCCGGGCCACGCCGGCCTCGCCCAGGTCCACGTCCCCCACCACGTCGGCGGTGCGGATGTAGAACTGCGGCCGGTAGCCGGTGGCGACCGGCGTCGTACGGCCGCCTTCGCGCCCGGAGAGCACGTACACCTGCGCGGTGAAGCGCCGCTTGGGCGTCACGCTGCCGGGCGCGGCCACCACGTGACCGCGGCGCACGCCGTCGCGCGGGACCCCGCGCAGCAGCAGTGCGACGTTGTCCCCGGCCTCGGCGGACTCCATCGGCTTCCCGAAGGTCTCCAGTCCGGTGACGACCGTCTCGGCCGGCTCGCCGTCGCCGCCGAGCACCGCGACGCGGTCGCCGAGGCGGACGCTGCCGCGCTCGACGGCGCCGGTCACGACAGTCCCGCGCCCGGTGATGGTCAGCACGTTCTCCACCGGCAGCAGGAACGGCGCGTCCGTGTACCGCACCGGCGTCGGCACGTACGTGTCCACCGCGTCCAGCAGCGCCTCGATCGCCCCGGTCCACCGCGGGTCGCCCTCCAGCGCCCCGAGCCCGGAGACCCGTACGACCGGCGCGGCGTCCCCGCCGTAGCCGTGCGCGGTGAGCAGCTCGCGGACCTCCAGCTCGACCAGGTCGGTCAGCTCGGGGTCCCCGGCGTCGGCCTTGTTCAGTGCGACGACGATGTGGTCGACGCCGACCTGCCGGGCGAGGAGCACGTGCTCGGCCGTTTGCGGCATGACCCCGTCGAGGGCGGAGACGACGAGGATCGCCCCGTCGAGCTGCGCGGCCCCGGTGACCATGTTCTTGATGTATGTGGTTGGTTCACCCTTGCATGACTGTATCTGTGGCATGTAGGCGTGGGAAGAGCCCGCCCAACGGTCCTGCTCGCCGTCGCTCGGCGGGGCGGGAGCCTAGTACCTGCGATAGACGCGGATGGTCCGCTCAGCGACGCACACAGCCCCGTTGCGGAGGATCATCGTTCGGGTTGCTCCGGCCCGGTAGCGAAGATCGGCAATCGGGATCAGGTGGCCACCCGCTAAGACGTGATCACCGACTTTGAGTTCATGCGGCGGACAGTCCACGGGGGCCGTTCCCGGCGGGATGCGGACCGGGGGCTTCTCCCGTGGCGCGCGCCGCCTGAGGGGTACACAGCACGCCGTACGGGCGATCCACTGGAAGCCACCCGCGTCCATCAGGCGCACCACGGTCGGGGCCGGGTAGAGCTTGACGATCTCGCCCCGGCTCTGCTGCTGCCGGTCGAACACCTTCTCCCCCAGCTTGAAGCCGCTCACCGCCTCCGCCCCCGCTTGAGCCCCTGCGGGTCGTCACAGTCGATGTGGCAATAGACCACCACGTCCGGCCCCTTGGGCTTCTCAAGGCTCCCCCTCCGGCAGCGTTCAAGTGTCTTGATCGGCCTCATACAGGCGGGGCACGTCTCACCTGCCGGAGCAAAGGTCTCGTATTCGAATCGGGTTGCGTCGGTCTCACTGCCGGTCGCCATCGCTGCGCCCTTCGGTCGTCTGCCCGTGCCGGAGATCGTCCCGCCGGTCAGCGCGAGCACACAGGGACGCAACGTCCTACTTTTCCGCCCTTAGGCGACCCCCAGAAACGTCGCCAGTTTCCGCAGCCCCGGGGGCCTTGCCGACCCTGCCCAGAGATCAGAGACGATCGCTACGGCCAAGGTGTGGTGCCTCATCCACCCTGGGGCCACCTGCCGCAGCTTCTCAAGCGCCTTGACGGCTCCGGCTGCGTCCCCGATGTCGGTATGGGCTCGGGCCACGTCCAGCAGCAGCCACGTCCGCCACGACGGGGGAGTGTCCGGGCTGAGCCGCATCCCCTTGGCCAAGGAAAGGGCTTCCTCCGGCCGTTCGTGCTGGACGGCCAGGCGCACCCGCTCAATGCGCACTGACGATCGGTTGAACACCGACACGAGCTTGCTGTCAGCGGGGGGCGGGAGCGTCGCCAGGCGGCCGGCTGCCTTCTCCGCCGTGACCATCATGTCGTTGGCGGTCTCGTAGTCGTCGCTGCGGGCGTACGACGTAGCCGCAGACATCAACAGGCCGCCCCACACACGGACACCCTCCGACGTGCCCGTGTGTTCGCGCTCCACCCCGTCCGCCGCGTGTACGGCCAGGCTCCGGGCGTCGTCCAGCCGGGCCTGGCGTTGGTAGGCCCACGCCACGGAGTTGGAGACCATCGGGGCCAGCAGGGGGTCTGACGAGTCTCCGGCAGCAGCATAGGCGCGCTCCAGTGCGGACAGTGCCAGGTCAGTCTTCCCGAGCCGGATCGCCAGGTGTCCGGCGAGCTGGAGCGCCTTGCCGAGTGCTGCTTGACCGGCAGCGCGTTGCTCCGGGTTTCCTACCGCAGCGAGTAGGCGCGCGTCAGCGATGATGCCCGGCAGAACGTCCATGAGACGGCCGAACTCAGCTGCGTGGTACAGCGTCCACCCCTCCGCCAGTTCAGCCCGCAGAAGGGGCAGCGAGAGCCGTTCAACCCCCGTCGGCTCAACGGGCGGAGCGAACAGGGGCGGCATGATCGCGCGTCGTACGGCAACGAGCTGAGGCGGTTCGGCATCGCCGCTGGACGGTACGCCGGGCGGATCTCCCAGCAGACCCGTCAGCTCCACGCCGAGCCCCTTGGCGAGTGAATGCAAGGTGGGCAGGCGTGCGCTGTGCTTCCGGTGCTGCTCTAGCTTTCGGATCACGTCCACGGACACGCCGGAGCGCTCGGCAAGTCCCTCTTGGGTGAGGTCAGCGAGGCGGCGCAGTCTGGCCATGCGGTCGCCCAGGTGCTCAGTAGCCATGAAACAGAAGCTACGCCCGAGCGGCGCGTCTGTGTGATCGACGTCAAAACCCGTACGGGGAGCGGCCCGCCATCACGTTGCGGTCCCTGATCTACCCCTTACGGACCCCCTCCCCGCCCCTTAACAGGGTCGTTCTGAAGTGGCTTGCGGGGTGTTCCCGCTGATCAAGTGCCCAGTGCTCCCGGAAAAAAGGCTTGCACCTAGCGCACGCATTCCGAGCTTGAGCCGGGATCGCCGGACGGTTCGCCGGCTCAACTTTCGCAGCGCCCCACCCCGCCCGGACAACAGAAAAACCGTCCACCCGCAGAGGGGTAGACGGTCTCTCGGAAGGTGGACTACTTGCTCTCGTCCAGCGCCCGGTACAGCGTCGCGCGGGACACCTTGAGAGCCTTGGCGATGGCTGTGACGCTCTCGCCCTGAGCCTTGCGAGCCTTCGCCGCAGCGAGCTTGTCAGCGTCCATCACGGCCGGACGGCCACCCACACGCCCCTGAGCCCTGGCAGCGTCCAGACCCGCACGCGTCCGGTCCTTGATCAGGCTCCGCTCAAACTCCGCCATGGCGCCCACCACCTGAAGCATGAGCCGTCCGTCCGGCGTGTTCGGATCGATCGACGCCAGCGCACCCGTCAGCACCTTGAACCCGACCCCACGGGCAGCGAGAGCGTCCACCATGTTCACCAGGTCGATCAGCGAGCGAGCGAATCTGTCCAGCTTCCACACACACAGGGTGTCCCCGGCGCGCACGTAGTCGAGAACGACGGCAAGCTCAGGGCGGTCCGTGTTCTTGCCGCTCGCCTTGTCCGTGAAGACCCGTGCGCAACCCGCTGCCGCAAGCGCGTCGTGCTGGAGCTGAGCTTCCTGGTCATCCGTGCTGACCCGTGCGTAACCGATGAGGTGTCCCGCGTTCGTGTTCATGACCACATCGTCTCACAACTCATCTCAGAACCTCAAGGGTTTCAGGGAGGTTTTGAGACGGGTAGTGGACACCAATTCGGGCCCCTGACATCGTCAACGCGACCGTCTCATAAACCATCGTTTGATGGACGCCTCATCGGCGGTCACGCACTGCAACGATCATCCCGCGCAAACGTCCTGACTAGCCATCAGGGAGTTTTCTCTCACTGCCGCTCATGGCTGAGACGGCCCGAGGGTGCCCCCCCTGGGGGGGTCACTCCGGCAGCGCGACGCCCCGCCAACCCTCATAGCCGGCCAGCTTCCGGCGCACACCAAACCGCTTGTCCATCGCAGCGAACAGAGCGCGCTTCCCCGTCACTGCACCCAGCGAACGAGCCAAGACGGGTTCCGCAGTCACGAACGCTTCCCATGCCGCAGTGGTACGTACGTGCACGCCATGCGGCGCAGAGCCAAGGTTCCGCACCCATGACGCCGGATCGTTCAGCGGGGCACGGAAGGCGTCGAACTGTGAAGCCAGCGAGAGGAGCTGAGTTGCCCGAGTGTCCGAAGCGGACTCCACCTCTGACGCCACCTCGCGCATGTGGTGGATCAGCGGACGTGCGATATCGACAGGGCCTCGCCGGACCGCGCTCTGGACCGCCCGGATCCGGGACGGTCAGGTCGTCGAGTGGCGCGTCCACGAGGACACTCCCGACGTCCGGAAGGAGCTGGCGGTCCAGGAGGGCCGATAGCCCCTTCGGCGCCGAGGGCCGATCCCTACGCGGCGGGAAGGTTCTTGAGCGCCTCGCGCACGGACAGCGGGGCCAGGTTTGCGCGTTCGGCCTCGACGAAGGCGCGCACCGCGCCGGGGTCGGTCTTCGCGTACTCCCGCAGGGACCATCCGATGGCCTTGCGCAGGAAGAAGTCCGGGTGGCCGGCCCGGCGACGGCAGTAGGCGAAGAGGCGCCCGGTGTCGGTGGCGGCCTTGTAGCGGAGCTGGTGCAGCAGGGCGGCGCGGACGAGCCAGAGGTCCTCGTCCTCGATCCACTCGTCCATCACCTCCGCCAGCTCCGGGTCGGCTGCCACCAGCGGGCCGACCGCGTGCGCGGCCAGCAGGTCGACGGTGTCCCACCAGGGGACGGTGACGATCAGATGCCGGATCACCGGCAGGAAGCCGGAGGAGCACCGGGGGACGTGGCGGCGCAGGTAGTCCACCGCGAAGTAGTGGTACTCGCGCTCGGGGAGCCGCCAGCAGCGCAGCGCGAGCGCCGTGCAGTCCCCCTCCGACGGTGTGGGGGTGTCCCGGGTCACGGCCTTCGACAGTTCCCGGCGCCGCGGCGTCGGGATGCCGAGAAAGGGTGCGACGCCCTTCATGTACGCGGTCATCGCCGCGGCCCGCGCGGGGTCGGCGGCTGCCGCGTACGTCCTGGTCAGCCGGTCCAGGAGGGTGTCCGCGAGGGGGCTGCCGGGAACCCTCGGGGGCCGCCGGTCGTTCGACAGCATGAGGCCCAGATTACGGCGCGACGCCGCATACGTCGGCTACTCTCCCGGGATGTCCCTCCTCCTCGCGCCGTGGACCCGGCTGTCGCTGCTCGTCGTGCTGCTGGTGGCGGCCGGCGTGTGCGTGCTGCTGTTCGAGCCCCAGCGCCTGCTCTCGGAGGGCTGGCCCCCGGGCCTCCCGGTGGGCACGGCGGTCCTGCTGTTCGCAGCCGCGTACGGTGTGTGCGCCGCGGCCTTCGTACCGCGCCCCCTGCTGAACCTGGCCGCGGGAGCCGTCTTCGGCACCCAGTTCGGCCTCGTCGCAGCGGTCGGCGGCACCGTCCTCGGCGCCGGGATCGCCTTCGGCCTCGGCCGGATCATGGGCCAGGAGGCTTTGCGCCCGTACCTGCGCGGCCGCTGGCTCGAGGCGGCGGACGGCCAGCTCAGCCGGCACGGCTTCCGCTCGATGCTCGCCGTCCGGCTCTTTCCCGGTGTGCCCTTCGTGGTGGCCAACTACTGCGCGGCGGTGTCCCGCTGCGGCTGGATCCCCTTCCTCCTCGCGACGGCGCTCGGCGTCGTGCCGAACACCACCGCGTACGTGATCGCCGGGGCCAGCGCCTCCTCCCCCGGTTCGCCCGCCTTCCTGGTCTCCTTCGCCTTCATCGTGGTCTCGGTGGTGGCGGCCGGGGCCGTCGCCTGGCGCAAGCGGCACCGCCTGGCACCCCCGCGATCCCGGGATTCGGCGTACGAACTGACGCCCCAGCACCCCCCCGTGGTCAGTGGCACTTCGCACGGGCTCTAGCATCGGACGCGAACTGCCCGACGATCACAAGGACGAGCGCACCCCGACATGAGCTGGTTCGAATCCCTAATCCTCGGTCTCGTCCAGGGGCTTACGGAGTTCCTCCCGATCTCCTCCAGCGCCCACCTGCGGCTGACCGCGGCGTTCGCCGGCTGGCACGACCCAGGAGCGGCCTTCACCGCGATCACCCAGATCGGCACCGAGGCCGCCGTCCTGATCTATTTCCGCAAGGACATCGCGCGGATCATCTCCACCTGGTTCCGTTCCCTGTACACAAAGGCCCTGCGCTCCGAGCAGGACGCCAAGATGGGCTGGCTGGTGATCGTCGGCTCGATCCCGATCGGCGTCCTCGGTCTGGTCTTCAAGGACGCGATCGTGGGCCCGGCCCGTGACCTGCGGCTGACGGCGACCACCCTCATCGTGATGGGCATCGTGCTCGGCGTCGCCGACCGGCTGGCCGCACGCGACGAGGAGGGCGGCCGGCACCGCGCCATCCGCGAGCGCAAGACGCTCAAGGAGCTCAGCGTCAAGGACGGCCTGATCTTCGGCGCCTGCCAGGCGATGGCCCTGATCCCGGGCGTCTCCCGGTCCGGCGCGACGATCTCCGGCGGTCTGCTGCTGGGCTTCACCCGCGAAGCCGCGGCGCGGTACTCCTTCCTCCTCGCCATCCCGGCCGTCCTGGCCTCGGGAGCGTTCGAGATCCTGGACGTGGTCGAGGAGCCGGGCCACATCTCCTGGGGTCCGACGATCTTCGCCACGGTCATCGCCTTCTTCGTGGGCTACGCCGTGATCGCGTGGTTCATGCGCTTCATTACCACCAAGAGCTTCATGCCCTTCGTGATCTACCGGATCCTGCTCGGCATCCTGCTGTTCGTGCTGATCGGCGCGGACGTGCTGAGCCCGCACGCGGGCGAGTCCGGCTCCTAGCAGGACCGATCTACCCCTTCGCGTGAACCGGAAGCCGCTCGGGAACGTTCCCGGGCGGCTTCCGCGTCGTTGTGCCTGAAGAGACCTGAAGAGACCGGAAGGCAAGCAAGCAGGGGGTGTCCCATGGGTCGAGTGGTGCTGGAGCGTTTTCCGGCCGGAAGTCCGAGGGGGAGCTGGCCCGCCGAGGAGTACGCGGCGCAGCGCATGCGGGAGGGGGTGCCGGCCGAGGTGGTCATGGATCTGGACAGCGACGCGTTCCTCGTCGTGGTCCGCCAGCGGGAGGCCCGTTCCGGTCACTGAGCGCCCGCGGGAAGATCCGGTCCGCGCACGCCCCTTGGCCTCGGGCCCGTGCAGCCCCACACTGACCCGATGACTCAGCGTGTGGATCTCGCGACGGTAATGGACCGGCTGGCGATCGACGAAGTGGTCACGGGCTACGCGGTGGCCGTCGACGACGGCGACTGGGCCGCCTACCGCGCCCTCTTCACCGCCTCCGGGCGGGTCGACTACAGCTCGGCGGGCGGGATCGAGGGTTCGGCGGGGGAGGTCGCGGACTGGCTCGCGCAGACCATGAAGCTCTTCCCCGTACGTCAGCACCTGATCGTCAACCGGCTCGTCCGGCTGGAGGACCTGGGCGGTTCGCCCGGCGACAGCGCCGAGGTCCGGGCGGACTTCCTCAACCCGATGCGCCTGGCGGGGCCGGAGTCCGATCCTGCCGTCACCGCTCCCAACTTCGTCGCCGCCGGACGCTACGCCTTCGCGCTGGCCCGCACCCGTGACGGCTGGCGGCTCACCCGCGTCACCGTGCACGAGACGTGGCGGCACATGTCCGCCTGAGCCTGCCCGGCCCTGCACTGCCAGACTGGAGGCGGAGGCGCCATGATCGCGATGCGGAACGAGTGGATGCGTCGGTGGCGCGCGCCCGCCGCGGTCGCCGCCGGAGCGCTGCCCGCCCTCGCCTTCCCCGCCCCCGCGCTGTGGTGGTTCGCGTACGTCGCCCTCGCGCCCTGGATGCTGCTGCTGAGGTCGGCCCCCACCGGGCGGCGGGCTGCCCTGGAGGGCTGGCTCGGCGGCGCGGGGTTCATCGTGGCCGTCCACCACTGGCTGCTGCCCAGCCTGCACGTCTTCCTGATTCCGGTGGCCGCGCTGCTGGGGCTGCTCTGGATCCCCTGGGCGCTCCTGGTGCGGGAGCTGCTCGGGGGGGTCCCGTCGGCCGGCCGGGCGGTGTCCGCGCTGGTCCTCGTACCGGCGGGTTGGCTGCTGTCGGAGCTGGTCCGGTCCTGGCAGGGGCTGGGCGGGCCGTGGGGGCTGCTGGGAGCCAGTCAGTGGCAGGTGCCGCCCGCGCTGCGGCTGGCCTCCGTGGGCGGCGTGTGGCTGGTCAGCCTGCTGGTGGTGGCGGTGAACTGTGCCCTGGTGCTGCTGCTGGCGGTGCCGGGGGCGCGGATCCCGGCGGTGGCGGGGATCACGGGGTGCGCGGTGCTGACGGCGGTGGTGTGGGTGTGGGCGGCGGGCCCCGCGGAGTCCGGCCGGCTGCGCGTGGCCGTCGTACAGCCGGGCCCGGTGCCGGACGGCCCGGACAGCGTGGAGCGACGGTTCTCGGTCGGTGAGCGGCTGACCCGGCCGCTGGCCGGGCAGCGGGTCGACCTCGTGGTGTGGGGCGAGAGCAGCGTCGGCGAGGACCTGACGGCCCGCCCGGACCTGGCCCGGCGGCTGGCCTCGCTGTCGGCGGAGGTGGGGGCTCCGCTGCTGGTCAACGTGGACGCGCGGCGGGCGGACCGGCCGGGGATCTACAAGAGCGCGGTGCTCGTGGGCCCCGGAGGGCCCACCGGCGACCGGTACGACAAGATGCGGCTCGTCCCCTTCGGGGAGTACGTACCGGCCCGGGCGCTGCTCGGCTGGGCCACTTCGGTCGGAAAGGCGGCCGGCGAGGACCGGGTGCCCGGCGCGGCCCCGGTGGTCATGGACCTGCCCGCGCGACCGGACGGGGCCGGCGCCCCCACCGGTGTCCGCCTCGGTCCCCTGGTCTGCTTCGAGTCGGCCTTCCCCGACATGAGCCGGCGCCTGACCCTCGACGGGGCCTCGCTGCTCATCGCCCAGTCGGCGACGTCCACCTTCCAGGAGAGCTGGGCCCCGGCCCAGCACGCCTCGCTGGCGGCCCTGCGCGCCGCCGAGAACGGCCGCCCGATGGTGCACGCCACCCTCACAGGCATCAGCGTCGTGCACGGCCCCTCCGGCGAGCGGATCGGCGCGGCCCTGCCGACCTCCGCGAGCGCGGCGGCGGTGTACGAGGTCCCGCTCGCCCGGGGCACGACCCTCTACGGCCGCTTCGGGGACTGGCCGGTGGGGGCCTCCCTCGCCGCGCTCGCGGTGTACTGCGCGGTGGCGGGCGTCCGTTCGCTCAGGAGGCCTGCTCCAGAGCCGACTTCACCACCTGCTCGCACAACTGGTGGGTGAGCAGTGCGTCCCGCGCGCTGAGGGTCTTGCCGGTCTCGACGGCCTCGAAGAAGTGGTCCACGACCTGCTCGATGCCGCGCTGGCGGGCGACGGACACCCAGTCCCCGCGGCGCCGCACGGTCGGCTGGCCCTTGTGGTCGATGACCTCGGCGAGGTTGACGACCTGCCGCTTGGTGTCCCGGCCTGAGACCTCCAGGATCTCCTCGGTGGAGCCGGACAGCCGGTTCATGATGCCGAGCGCGGTGAAGCCGTCGCCGGACAGCTGGAGCACGACCTGGTGCATCAGCCCCTCGCGCACCACGGCCCGGACGTCGACGTGGTCGGTCGCGCCGGGGAGCAGGAAGCGCAGGGTGTCGACGACGTGGATGAAGTCGTCCAGGACCAGCGTGCGCGGGTCCTCGGGCAGCCCGACCCGGTTCTTCTGCATGATGATCAGATCGCGCGGGTGGTCGGCGCACTGCGCGTAGGCGGGCGCGTGACGGCGGTTGAAGCCGACGACGAGCGAGACCCCCTGCTCCTCGGCCAGTTCCACCAGCCGCACCGAGTCCGCGAGCTCGTAGGCGAGCGGCTTGTCCACGTACGTCGGCACGCCGGCCCGGAGCAGTCGCGTGACGATCTCGGGGTGGGCCGCGGTCGAGGCGTGCACGAAGGCGGCGTCGAGCCCCTCGGCCAGCAGCGCGTCGAGGTCGGTGTGCCGGCGCGCGGCGGGGACGTGGTGGATCTCGCCGACCCGCTCCAGCGTGGCGGGAGTGCGGGTCTGCAGGTGCAGCTCGAGGCCCGGGCGGGTGGTCAGGACGGGCAGGTACGCCTTCTGCGCGATGTCGCCGAGTCCGATGCAGCCGACCTTCACCGGGAGACCTCCAGGTTGATCCTTGTGGGACTTCAGCAGCTTAATCCCTGGTGGCAGGGGCCCGGTTCACCGAGGATGTCCCTCATGACCACCAGTTCTGGATCACATCGCACCGAGCCCGCGACCACCGCCGACGAGCGGGACATGCTGGACGGCTGGCTCGACTACCACCGCGCGACCCTCGCCTGGAAGTGCGAGGGGCTCCAGGACGAGCAGCTGCGCCGCACCCCGCTCGCGCCCTCCGAGTTGAGCCTCCTGGGCCTCGTACGGCACATGGCGGAGGTGGAGCGGTACTGGTTCCGGGAGATCATGCTCGGCGCGGACCTTCCTGAGCTGTACTGCACCGACGAGGACCCGGACGGCGACTTCCACTTCAGCGACGACGCCACCTGGGCCGAGAACGAGCAGGTGTGGCAGACCGAGGTCGAACTGGCGCGCCAGGCCGCCTCGGGCCGTTCGCTGGACCTGCTGTCGCAGGCCGAGAGCCACCACCGCGGCGAGGTCTTCAGCCTGCGCTGGGTCTACACCCACATGATCGAGGAGTACGCGCGCCACAACGGCCACGCGGACCTGCTGCGCGAGCAGATAGACGGAGCCACGGGCGACTAGAACCCGGCTTCCGGGCCGGGCCGGATCCGCCGGACACCCCGCTCGCCGTCACCCGTGCGGGGTGAATATCCGCTCCGGGTTTCCGCAACGAGGTCCCCGCACAGCAGAGTTGCGCGGGTGCATCCAACCCGAACCACGACAACCCTGCTCCTCGGAGTCGCCTGTGCCGTCTCGGCCGTCTCCGGCTGTGTGAACGTGAGCCCCGGTCCCGTGCAGCCGGCGGCGGTCCCCGCCGGCGAGGCGCCCCGCCACGAGCCGCGCGGCAGGCCCGGGGCCGCCCCCGTGGTCGTCCAGGCGCCCGCCCTGGAGGCGCTGAAAGCGGTCCCGGAGCAGCCCGCTCACCCGGTGGCCCCCGCGCCCGCCCGGCCGTCCGCCCGGCAGCCCGGCCAGGGCCCCTCCGGCGGGCCCGCACCGGACGTGCCGCCGGTCCCTGACATCCCGGAGCCGCCGAAGCCCGCCGAGCCCGCGTCCGGGCGTCCCGGCGGCCGCCCTGAGCATTCCCGGCGCGATGGCGAGGTGGAGCGCGAACTGGTACGGAAGCTGCCGGTGCGGCCGGCCGACGTGTGCGCGCTGGGCCGCCGGCACGGCCGCTGGCACCCGGACAGCCCGGAGGCCCGCATCTGCGCGGGCGTCCGCGACGGCTGACCGCCAGGGCCCGCCCTTCGGGATCGGGCCGCGCCGCGGCGCCCCTACGGGGACTGCTCCGGGAACGGCCGGGGCCCGGCGCCCGGTTCCGTGGCCAGGCGCCGGTCCAGCCGTGCGATGGCCTCGCGCACGCCGTTCCCGTACCCGTCGTCCGGGAGGTTCCCGGTGGCCGCCCGGGCCCGCGCCAGGTGGACCCGGGCGGCCTCCGGACGCTGCAGCTTCACGTAGTCGGCGGCCAGGCTGAGGTGCAGGGACGGGTAGAACACGCGCATCGCGAGATGCGGCTCCCGCGGCGCCGTCCCCCCGTCCCGGGCCCCGGTGGCGGGCCGGTCGCCCAGGGCTTCGGCGGCGGTCAGGGCCCGCAGGTCCCAGGCCAGTTCGTCGGCGGGATCGTCCTGGGCGTCGGCCATGTAGTGGGCGAGGGTGCAGCGGTGGAGGTCGTCCCCCTCCTCGCCGATCTCCGACCAGATCGCACCGAGCCGGTTGCGGGCCTCCTCGCGGTCCCCGGCGTGCAGCAGGATGACCGCCTGGCCGATCCTGGTCATGACGGCGTCCTCCGACGCCTCCTGCTGCTCCGTCACCGCGGCCTCCGGCTTGCTCCGCCAGACCTGCTCCGGGTCTGATCATCACGAAGCTAGCCGGAGGTGGCGGCAATGGCGCCGAGGCGCGGTCGGACGTCAGCCGAGGTCCGGGATCCGCCAGTCGATCGGCTCATGGCCCTGGGCGGCGATGGCCTCGTTGATCTGCGTGAAGGGCCGGGATCCGAAGAACTTCTTGGCCGACAGCGGGGAGGGGTGGGCCCCCTTGACCACGACGTGCCGCTCCTCGTCGATCAGCGGGATCTTCTTCTGGGCGTAGGCGCCCCAGAGGACGAAGACGGCCGGGTCGGGCCGCTCGGACACCGCGCGGATCACGGCGTCGGTGAACTTCTCCCAGCCCTTGCCCTTGTGCGAATTGGGCTCGGCCTCCCGGACGGTGAGGACCGCGTTGAGCAGCAGGACGCCCTGCTGGGCCCACGGCATCAGGTACCCGTTGTCCGGGACCGGCAGGCCGAGCTCCTCCTTCATCTCCTTGTAGATGTTGCGCAGCGACGGCGGGGTCTTGACCCCGGGCTGCACGGAGAAGCACAGGCCGTGACCCTGGCCCGCGCCGTGGTAGGGGTCCTGGCCCAGGACCAGCACCTTCACCTTCTCGAAGGGAGTGGCCTCCAGGGCCGCGAACACCTGCTCGCGGGGCGGGTAGACCGGCCCGTTCGCCCGTTCCTTCTCGACGAACTCGGTGAGTTCTTTGAAGTAGGGCTGGTCCAGCTCCCCTCCGAGGACGGGGAGCCAGGACTCGGGCAGCATCTGGGTCACGGCGAAAACCTCCGGTACAAGTTCGTGCAACTGCTCCAGAACCTACCGGGGGCCACTGACAACGCGTCGGCCGCCCGGGGCCGGTGCCCCGGGCGGGGCCGCTACCAGCTGGTCTTGCGGTACAGCTCCCACATCTGCATGGCGGTCTGCGGGTCCAGCGCCCGCTCGGCGCCCGCGATGTCCTCTTGCGCGGCGACGTACAGCTTGCCCTGCCACAGGGGCAGCAGCCGGACGTCCTCGGCGAAGATCTGCTGTGCCTTCTCGAACTGCTGGACCCCGGCGGAGCGGTCTCCGTCGCGGCGGGACTTGGGCAGCAGGTCGGTCAGGATCTCCGTGGGCTCGTACGGGGTACCGACCGCGTTCTCCTTGCCGACGAACGGCGCGATGAAGTTGTCCGGGTCGGGGAAGTCGGGGAACCAGCCTCGGCCGAAGACCGGGTACTCCTGGCCCTTGTAGCCCTCCTGGAAGGCCTTCCAGGGCTGGCTGCGCAGGGTGATCCGGAAGAGCTGGCTCTCGTCGAGCTGGCGCTTGAGCTCGGTGAACTCCTCGGCGGTGGAGGAGCCGTACCGGTCGGTGGTGTACCAGAAGGTCAGGTCGACCGGCGTGGGGACCCCGGCGTCCTTGAGGATCTTCTTGGCCTTGGCGACGTCCGCGGCGCCGTACTTGTCGTAGAACGGCGTCTTGTGGCCGACCACGCCCTTGGGAACCATCGAGTACAGCGGCTCCGCGGTGCCCTGGTAGACCTTGGAGACGAGGGTCCCGCGGTCGACGGTCTGGGCGATCGCCTGGCGGACCGCGAGCTTGTTGACGGCGGGGTCCTTGGGGTTGAAGACCAGGTAGCGGATCTCGGCGCCGACGTTCTCGACGACCTGGACGCCCTGCGCGTGCGCCGCGGGGGTCTGCAGGTCCGTGACCTCCGTGGCCGACAGGCCTCGGTAGGTGGCGTCGATCTCCTTGGCCTTCAGGGCCGAGACCATCTTCTGGGAGTCCTGGAAGTAGCGGATGGTCACTGCCTTGTTACGGCGGTTGGCGAAGCCCGTGTAGCTCCCGTTGTCACTGAGGACGGCCTCGTTGCCCTCCTTGTACGAGTCGAGCACGTACGGGCCGGAGCCGGTGACCTTGCCGTCCTGGCGCACCTTGTCGGCGGGGTAGTCCTTGGGCGCGACCAGCGAGGCGGCGGGCGAGCCGAGGACGTACGGGAAGGTGGCGTCCGAGGTGTTCAGGTGGAAGACGACCGTCAGGGCGTCCGGGGTCTCGATCTTGTCGAGGCTGCCGAAGAGGTCCTTCGGGCCGACCTTGGAGCCGATCGTCTTGATGCGCTCGAGGGAGTGCTTGACGGCCTTGGCGTCGAGCGGCTCGCCGTTGGAGAACTTCAGGCCCTTGCGCAGGGTGCACCGGTAGGCCTGGCTCGCGCCGTCCGTGAACTCGCAGTTCTGGGCGGCGTCGGGCTGGGGCTTGGTGGAACCCGTGGGGAACGCCAGCAGCGTCTGGTAGACGTTCCGGTACAGCTCCCAGGAGCCGTCCCACGCGGCAGCGGGATCGAGGGTGCTCGGTGCGCTCGTGGTGCCGACGACGATCCTCTTGGCGTCCTCGTCGTTGTCCTCCGACAGCAGGCCGCATCCGGCGAGCAGGGATATGGACGCAAGGGCCGCAGTGATCTGCAGGCATCTGGTCCGGTTGAACACGTGCACGCTCCTCGATCAGCCAGGGGTGCGGCAGACCCTACCGCAGTGCCCCACGAATCCAATGGGGTGGTTTCGTGGGGCACTTGACCGGTTCCGTGCACATTCGATACACATTTGCCTCCCTTTCGGAGGTAAATGTGTCCGATTATCGGTCAGTGCACTCCAGCATTGAGGAACATCCCACCGTCGACGACCAGAGTTTGGCCCGTGATCCATTCCGCTTGTGCAGATGTAAGAAACGCGGCGGCCCCTCCGATGTCCTCCGGGTGCCCCAGCCGACCGAGCGGATAGGCGGCAGCGGCCTCCTGTTCCCGGCCCTCGTAGAGCGCCTGCGCGAACTTGGTCTTGACCACCGCGGGGGCGATCGCGTTGACCCGGACACCCGGTGCCATCTCGTGGGCGAGCTGGAGGGTGAGGTTGACCATGGCGGCCTTGCTCATCCCGTACGCCCCGATGAAGGGCGAGGCCGAGATGCCGGCGATGGAGGCGATGTTCACGATCGCTCCGCCGTTGTCCTTCTGCCAGGCGTGCCAGGTCCGCTGGGCGAAGCCGAGCGCCGAGATCACATTGGTCTCGAAGACCTTGCGGGCCACCCCGAGGTCCAGGTCCGCGATCGGCCCGAAGACCGGATTGGTGCCCGCGTTGTTCACCAGGAAGTCGACGCGGCCGAAGGCCTCCATCGTGCGCTCGACGGCGACGGCCTGGTGTGCCTCGTCGTGCGCCTTGCCGGCGACCCCGATCACCCGGTCCGCACCGAGCCGCTCCACGGCCTCCTTGAGTGCCTCCTCGTTGCGTCCGGTGATGCAGATCCGGTCGCCGCGCGCGACCAGCGCCTCGGCGATGCCGTAGCCGATGCCCCGGCTCGCGCCGGTGATCAGTGCGACCTTGCCGCTGTCGATACCGTCGTACGTCATGACGTGCGCCCTGCCTCTCGTGATCTCTTCGCTCGTCAGTTGAGCGGGCCGCCGGCGACGTACATGACCTGGCCGGAGACGAAGCCGGCCGCCTCGCCGGTGAAGAAGGCGATGGCGTTGGCGATGTCGTCCGGGCGGCCGACGCGCTGGACGGGGATCTGGGTGGCGGCCGCCGCCTGGAAGTCCTCGAAGCCCATGCCGACGCGGGCGGCCGTCTGGGCGGTCATCTCGGTGACGATGAAACCGGGGGCGACGGCGTTGGCCGTGACGCCGAACTTGCCGAGCTCGATGGCCAGGGTCTTGGTGAAGCCCTGCAGACCTGCCTTGGCGGCGGAGTAGTTGACCTGGCCGCGGTTGCCGAGCGCCGAGCTGCTGGAGAGGTTCACGATGCGGCCGAACTTGGCCTCCACCATGTACTTCTGACAGGCCTTGGACATCAGGAAGGCACCGCGCAGGTGCACGTTCATGACCGTGTCCCAGTCGGTCTCGCTCATCTTGAAGAGCAGGTTGTCGCGCAGCACACCGGCGTTGTTGACCAGGATGGTCGGGGCGCCGAGCTCGCTCGCGACGCGCGCGACGGCGGCCTCCACCTGCGCGCCGTCGGAGACGTCGCAGCCGACCGCCAGGGCCTTGCCGCCGGCGGCCGTGATCGCCTCCACGGTGTCCTTGCAGGCCGCCTCGTCGAGGTCGAGTACGGCGACGGCCCGGCCCTCGGCGGCCAGGCGTACGGCGGTGGCCGCGCCGATGCCCCGGGCCGCCCCGGTCACGATCGCGACGCGCTGCTCGGTGGTGGACATGCTGGATCTCCTCGCCCTTGAGAGACGGCCGCCCAGAGGTGAGCAACCGCTTAGTAGCTTCAGCTGAGGAGACGCTAGGAGCCGCGGCACCCGGTGTCAACGGCGGCACTTTGGGACGCGCCGCTGTTCGAGGCGACGGGGACACGTTCAGCCCCGCCGGCGTTCGAGGCGCGGGGGGCTCGGGGGCGGAGCCCCCGCAACGGAGCCGCACCGGCCCACCGGCGGGACCCCGGTCAGCGAACCAGCAGGTCGAGCAGCCGCTCCACCTCCGCCGCGGGATCGGCCGTCAGGCCGGTGTGCACCGGCCCCGGCTGCACCACCGTGCTCCGCGGAGCGATCAGCCACCGGAACCGCCGCCCGGCGTCGTCACCCGCCGCCTGTCCGGCGGACTCCCCGCCCGCGCACACGCCCTCGACCCCGCGCAGCGCCGCCCGCACCCCGGCCACATCGGCCCGGGGATCCAGCGCGAGGAGCTTCGCCTCGTCGAGATGGGTGCGCGCCGCCACGTACGAATGGGCCCGGCAGTAGACGATCACGCCGGCGTTGAAGCACTCACCCCGTTCCATCCGGGGCACCACACGCACCAGCGCGTACTCGAACACGTCCCGCTTGGTCACTCGTCGTCGCTCTTCTTCTTGTGGGGCAGGGGGGCGAGGCGTTCGGCCAGCCAGCCCGGCGGACCGGACCGCTGCTTGACCTCGGCCTCCATGGTGATCTTCTCGTGGATCGTGGCCGCCCGCGGCAGCAGCGCCTCCACGTAGGCGCGGCGGAGCGCGTCGGTGGAGTCGAAGCCCGGCTCGTCGACCAGCCACTCGTCGGGGACGTCGGCCGCGACCTCCGTCAGCAGCTCCTCGGTGACCAGCGGCGCGAGGGCCGCGGCCGCGGCCTCGATGTCCGGGCCCACGGGGGCCAGTACGTGGTCGGAGGCGTTGTAGGGCTTGGCGGACGCGGCCTTGGCGGTGGGCCAGTTGTGGTGCCAGATCATGGTGGCGCCGTGGTCGATGAGCCAGAGGTCCCCGTGCCAGACCAGCATGTTCGGGTTGCGCCAGGACCGGTCGACGTTGTTGATGAGGGCGTCGAACCAGACCACGCGTCCCGCTTCGACCGGGTCCACCTGGTAGGCGAGCGGGTCGAAGCCGATCGAGCCGGGCAGGTAGTCCATGCCGAGGTTGAGTCCGCCGCTGGCCTTGAGCAGCTCCTGGACCTCCTGGTCGGGCTCGCCGAGCCCGATGACGGGGTCGAGCTGCATCTGGACCAGGGTCGGGACGCGCAGTCCCAGCCGCTGGGCCAGGCGGCCGCAGATGACCTCGGCGACCAGGGTCTTGCGACCCTGGCCGGCTCCGGTGAATTTCATGACGTATGTGCCGAGGTCGTCGGCCTCGACGATTCCGGGGAGCGAGCCACCCTCGCGCAAAGCCGTGACGTAACGGGTCGCGATCACTTCTGTGAGCATTTTCCCAGGCTATCCGGCGTTCACAGTTCACGATCCAAGGTTTTCCCCGAGTCGCCGCTGACACCCGGAAGCCGACCATCAGCCCTGGGGAGAATCTGGGGAGTTCCGGCTAAGCGGCTCGCTCCCCTGCTCCCCCAGCAGGCCGTTGATGGCGCGGCGCCCCTTGCCACCAGCCTCCGGCATGAAGTGAGCATAGTGGTCCAGGGTGATCGTCGGGGACGAGTGCCCCAGCCACCTGGCCAGCGTCACCACCGACTCGCCGGCCTCCAGAACGACGGAGGCGTAGGTGTGCCTTAGGGCATGGAAGCCGTCTCTGTGCGCCGCCTCCCACTGCCAGGGCTTGCGAAGCGTGCGGCGTAGGCTTCCAGCGGGCCCGGAGCGGGCGGACACGGCAGACGACGGGTCATCACAAACTCCCAGGCAGCGAGGCGACGTTCCTCTGCTACCGGCCTACCGCAGCCCTGACCCGCCGTCAACAAACCACCGCTAGCGCGATGTCGCGGTCGGCGAACTGGCGGTGGAAGGCGCGCTTGAGCTCGTCGAACGACTGACCCGCCTCCTCCAGCGCGAGCGGCAGCTGCTCGGCGACGGTGTCGAGGAGGAAGTTGATGTCCTGCTCGGTGTGGTTCACCGTGATCGGAACGCGCACACCGGACCGGTTCGCGGGCACTGCGGGGTAGGTTGCGAAGTTCGTGTACATGCCGGCGTCGAGCAGGCGCCTGACGAGCCCGAAGCATGCTTCCGGGTTGCCGGTGGCGATCAAGCGGATCGGCGCCTCGGAGAGGCTCACCAGCGGCAGCTTCAGCTCGGTCGCCCGGGTGTTGAAGAACCGGATCCGGGACCGCAGCGTGCGCCTGCGCTCCTCGGCCTCCTCGGTCATGTGCAGCTCCGCGGACGCGCGGATGCCGCCGATCATCGGCGGCTGTACCGGGCCGGAGAAGAGCATCGGCATACCGCATTCGAGCACCGTCTGGCGCATCTCCTCGGTCGGGAAGGTGAGGACACCGCCACCGACGCCGAACGACTTCGCCAACGATCCGACGACAACCGCGCGGTCGTGGAACTTCGGATCGAGGTTCTCCAGCGTCCAGCCGCGGCCGTGCCTGCCGTACCACGAGAGCGCGTGCGCGTCGTCGGCGTAGATCCACAGCTTGTCGTGCTTTTCGAAGAGACGGTTCAGCTCGTCGGCGGGCGGCAGGTCGCCGTACATGCTGTACAGGCCGTCGGCCATGTACCAGACCCGCTCGTACCGCTGCGACAACTCGGTGATCTTGCGGTCCAGCACTGCGGGGTTGCCGTGTGGCGCGATCTGCACCTCGGTGCCGTCCGCCTGCGAGATCTTGGCCGCGAGCTGCACGTTCGCGTGCACTTGGGCGTCGAGCAGCACCGCGTCCGCGCCCGGCCTGATGATCGTGGGGATGAAGGCGATGCTGCCGAGCGTCGTGCTCGCGGCAATGAGCGTCGGCCGGTCGAAGATCCTGCGCAGCGCCGCCTCGGCGGCGGGGTACTCCGGCGAACTCATGTAGGTGCGGCTCATCGAGAACTGCGTACCGTAGCGGCGCGCCGAGTCTGCCGCGGCCGTCTGGATCGCGGGATGCAGCTCCATACCGAGGTAGCTGCACGAGCTGAAGTTGAGGACGCGCTTGCCGTCGATGACGACAGTGCGGCCGTCGAGCTGATCGTCTTCAGCTACGACGTGGCTGATGCCGAGGGCGACCGCTCGGGTCAAGGTCTCCGAAATCGTCTGAACGTTGCTCATGGATTCGGAGGGTAGCGCTCTGACCCGTTCGAGCGTGTCCGAAGGAGTTAACGCCCAGTGTGATCTGGCTCTGTTGGCGAAGGTGGGATCAGGCTCTCGTCGCGGCAGAGCCGGCGTCAGCGCAGGTCCTGCGGCACGTGCGTCTGCCCGAGCTCCACCTTGCCCGCACCGGGCGGGACGCCGTCCAGCGGGGCCTGAGCGCGCTGGTCGACTCCGACGGCCTGCCCGCCGCGCTGGCGAGCGTCAAGGACCGTGCGGGCCGCACCCGTACCTACACCGCGGGGAGCACAGCCCGGCGATCAGCTGCGCGGCCCGCTGGTCGACCTGGGCCTCCAGGTACCAGTCGCCGTCCGACAGCACCGCACGGGCCGGCGGTCGGGTCGGGCGGATCACCTTGAACTCCGCCGGGCCGAGCCGGGCCCGGTGGATGGTGAGGGGCAGTTTCATGTCCGGCCCATTGATACGGCACGGCTAGTAGGGCCTGGTCAGGCTGACGTCGGCCGCCGCCGTGCGATCGTACTCGGCGAGGATGAGGCCCTTGGTGTGGTACGTGCCGCACTTGGCCTCGTCCTTGCGCTTGATGAGGGTGAAGGTGTCAAGGATGTACTCGACGTCGTCGCGATTGATCCCGTAGAGGTGGAAGAAGAGGGCGCCACCTCAGCCCCTTTCGGCGTCGCGTAGAGCCTCGTCGACGGCACCCGAGTCCTGATCCCACCACTGACGGACCCGGAGGGCCACGCGGGCCGCGTAGGTGTCGATCGGTTCGTGGGGGCGCGCCGGCGGGGTGAGATCAAGGTGTTCCCACCAGACCCACTTGTCCCACGGCTGACTGTCCCAGCGTTCGCGGAGCGCCACGTGCGCAAACGGGTCGGCAACGTAGACACCTACGAAGGGACGCTGGACATCCTTGAAGGGATCCGCCGCCCCCCGCGACTGCCCCAGCCCGAAACCGGCAAGGGGACTCCCGTCCGCCGAGATCCATTCCGGCCGCGACAGCAGCACAGCCCGCTCATCGAAGCTGTCGCGCTGCCCCTGCGCGAGGTAGTCGAAGGTCGTGACCACAGTCCGGGAGGCCAGCTCCGGAACCAGGTCCTCCAAGGCGCGCCCGGTCGCCTCGGGAAGCTCCGCCAGAAGCGCGCGGGCCGCGGCCTGTGCCTCCGGCATCCGCTGTCCGTGCGCGAGCCAGAACCGCGCCGCTTCGCTGTTCAACGAGGCCACTCCACTCATCCTCTCCACGTCGGCCAGGTAGTTCTCCGCGGTGGCCCTCCCGACGATTCCGTTGTGGTCCACCGGCGACGGCGCGGCGGTGAGCGCGCCGCGGAGGACGTCCGCGAAGCCTGGGAGCCGCAAGGCGCGGAAGTGCTCACTTCCCGGGGCGGCAGCACGGTGCGTGAGGATGACGAAGACAGGGTCCGGATCGCTCGCGTAGTCCGCCGCGAGACGTCTGGTCTGGTCCGGACCCTCGGATGCGTGGATCTTGAGTTCGATCACCAGCGTCGCCGTGTCCATGGCGACCACTATGTCGGCGCGGCTCTGGGCCCGGGTCACCTCCTTGGCCACCCGGGCCGAGCCGGACAGCACGCCGGTGGCCACTTCGCCCCGCCCCAGCCGGTGCAGCAAGCCCACGAGAACACGAGCGCCGAGTTGGTGAGCACCCTTCGGGTCCAGCAGCCAAGCGATCAGCGCCTGATGGTGCCGTTCAAGGTGACGAAGCCCCAGAACCTCCAGCGCGGTCGCGGGTCCGGGAACCCACAGACCCTTCGCCCGGAGGTCCTCCAGTTCGTCGGCGACCGAGGCCCAGAAGGGCTGCCGTGGAACGCCCGCGCCACGGAATTCCGCCGACATCTCCACGCCTCGATCCCCCTGACCGGCCGGTACCCCGGCCACGGTACTTGGATCTGCATTCCACTCTCCGGGCTTCGGAGAATCCGCCTGTGCGATCACAACGTCCGGTGCGTCATCGACGGGGTACAGGAAGTCCCGACGCCGGTGGCTTCGCCAAGGACCCTCGCAGGCAGGACTCCCACAGGGCTTGGGCTTGGCGTGCCGAGGAACCGGATCAGGATGCCGCGAGGTCGCCCAGGAGGAGGTCCGGTACGGCCTCCTCCTCGACCCGTACGCCGAGTTCGGCGAGTGCCCATGACAGGTCCTGGATCCCCGGAGGCTTCGGACGGCGGGCCCGGCAGGGGGTGGGGGCGGATGGCCGTGGTGGCCGCCGCCCGGTAGTCCGCGGCCGTGTAGGGCAGGGGTGCCAGGGGACACGACGCAGCAGTGTGGTCGTGATGCGCAGTCCGCCCTCAGGAACAAGACGCCTCCCCTACGGAGGTCCTGGCCGCCCGGCTGGGCCGGCACCGGCCCAGTCCCAGTTCTGGGCAGAGTTTGTCCGCCGTCTGCGTGCTGTGCTGCAATCGTTTCGTCGTGTTGGTGATGGTCGGCAACGGCCGTCGGCAGGGGGGACGGAACCTTCGTATGGCCCGCGTCATCGTTCCGGTCGGGCCCTCTCATGCCCCCGCGTCCGAGCCACTGGTGAACGCAGAATGCGCGGCCTGGGTGCGGGGGCTGCTCAGCACGGGCTGGGCCGCGGTGTTCGTGCCAGGGGAGCCGGACCGGCTCGGGCGACTGCACCTGTGGCGGCCCGTCGGCGCCCCGGAGGCACAAACGCCGCATCCCGTCGGCGTCGGCGTGGAGCGGATTGAACTGGTGCTGCCGCACGGCCGCTCCGTGCGCCGCCGCACCGTCGAGTCGTACGCCGTGCCGCCCGCGACGGCCGCGATCGCGCTGCTGCACGCCTGTCCGCCGCCTCACCCCGGGGAACCGTCGAGTGCCGCCGCGTTCCCGCATTCGGACATCTGTACGGACGCACCCCCGCACTCGCAGATGCCGCCGCACGTCGCAGCGCTCCACCCCTCCGCCGCCGCCTGGGCGGCGGCCGCCCGTCTCGCGCTGCGCATGCTCGCCGAGGGGCGGCTGTATCCGGCGCTCACGGCACAGGCGTACGACACCTGGCGGATCGGCCCATACGACACCGCGGCCCGGCAGGCCGTCGATGAACTGGCGGCCGCCTTCCCGCCGTACGCCCACTGCCTTCCGCTGCCGGGTACTTCCCCGGTACGTATCGTGGAACCCGCCCCGCTCGTCCGGGACTTCGCCGATGCTGTCGCCGACGCGCTGGCCCGCACCCCCGCCGCCGCGCTCGCCGTGGGCCGACTCCCCTACGCGTGGCGCGAGGTGCGCGCAGTGCCGGCCCTGCGCGAGTGGGCCGAGGAGACCGACGCGGGACTGTCCGCGAAGGTCACAGTCAGTTTGCGTGTCGAGCCGCCCGCCGGACGGCGGGGGCAGTTCCGCGCGGTCGTACAGCTGCACACCGCCGACGACCCGGCACTGGTGGTCGAGGCCGACCGGCTGTGGGCCGATCCCGCCGCCGTGCAGCGGCAGTTGGGGCCGCGCGCCGAGACCGAGACGCTGCTCGCGCTGCGCCGCGGCGCCCGCGCCTGGCCGCCTCTGGGCCGACTGCTCCAGGAGACCGCCCCCGACCAGCTGTACCTGAGCGACGACGAGGCTCTCGACCTGCTCGGAGACGCCACGGACGCCCTGCGCGGCGCGGGCATCGACGTGCACTGGCCCCGCGAGCTGGTCAAGGCGCTCACCGCACAGGCCGAGATCGGGCAGCCCGGAGCCCCCGGCTCCGCCGCGCCCTCGCTGCTGGGCGCCGATGCCCTGCTCGACTTCCGCTGGCAGATCTCACTCGGCAGCCAGGCGCTCACCGAGGCCGAGATGGACGAGCTCGCCGAAGCCCGCCGCCCGCTGATCAGACTGCGTGACCAGTGGGTGATCGCCGATCCCAAGCTGGTCGCCCGCGCCAAGCGCCGCCGCGGGAAACCCCTCTCCCCCATGGAGGCCCTGGCCGTGGCGCTGACCGGCGAGGTGAAGGTGGACGGCGAATCCGTGTCCGTCATCGCGACCGGAGCCTTCGCCGCGCTCATCGACCGTATCCGCGCCCCTCAGGCCCGCGAACCCGTCCCGCAGCCCGCCGCACTGAAGGCATCCCTGCGCGACTACCAGATGCGCGCTCTGACCTGGCTCGCCGACATGTGCGAACTCGGCCTGGGCGGCTGCCTCGCCGACGACATGGGCCTGGGCAAGACCATCACCCTGCTCGCCCTGCATCTGCACCGCATGCAGGACCCGGCGACCGCAGGTCCCACCCTGGTGGTCTGCCCGACCTCGCTGCTGGGCAACTGGCAGCGCGAGGCCGAGAAGTTCGCGCCCGGCATCCCCGTGCGCCGCTTCCACGGCGGCGACCGGCACTTGGACGACCTGGCCCCCGGCGAGATCGTCCTGGTGACGTACGGAGTGCTGCGGCGCGACCGCGAGCGGCTCGCCGAAGCGGCATGGGGCCTGGTCGCCGCGGATGAGGCCCAGCACGCCAAGAACCCGTACAGCACCACCGCCCGCGAACTGCGCGCCCTGCCCGGCAAGGCCAGAGTGGCGCTGACCGGCACCCCCGTCGAGAACAACCTCTCCGAGCTGTGGGCCCTGCTGGACTGGACCACCCCCGGGCTGCTCGGCACGCTTCCCGCCTTCCGCGAGCGGTACGCCCGCGCCATCGAAGCCGGCGAGGACCCCGAGGCCGCCGAGCACCTGGGCCGCCTTGTCCGGCCCTTCCTGCTGCGCCGCAAGAAGTCCGATCCCGGGATCGCGCCCGAGCTGCCGCCGAAGACCGAGACCGACCGGATCGTGCCGCTGTCCACGGAGCAGACCAGCCTGTACGAGGCGGTGGTGCGCGAGACCATGGACCGTATCCGCGGGAGCGAGGGCATCGCCCGTCGTGGCCTGGTCCTGGGGCTCCTCACCGCGCTCAAGCAGATCTGCAACCACCCCGCCCAGTACCTGCGCCAGTCCGGGCCGCTGGACGGGCGCTCCGGCAAGCTCGACCTCCTCGACGAGCTGCTGGAGACCATCACCGCGGAGGGCGAGTCCGTCCTGGTCTTCACCCAGTACACGGGCATGGCGAAGCTCCTCGAAAAGCACCTGGCCGAGCGGGGGACGGCGCCGCTCTTCCTGCACGGCGGCACCCCCGTGGCTCGCCGCGAGGAGATGGTCGCGGAGTTCCAGGCCGGGAAGGCGCCCGTCTTCCTGCTGTCGCTCAAGGCCGCGGGCACCGGACTCAACCTGACCCGCGCCACCCATGTCGTGCACTACGACCGCTGGTGGAACCCTGCCGTCGAGGACCAGGCCACCGACCGCGCCTACCGCATCGGCCAGGACCGGCCCGTACAGGTGCACCGGATCGTCACCGAAGGGACCGTGGAGGACAAGGTGGCCAGGCTCCTGGATGCCAAACGGGCGCTGGCCGAGTCGGTGATCGGCTCCGGCGAGGGGGCGCTCACCGAGCTCGGTGACGCCGAGCTCGCCGAGCTCGTCGCCCTGAGTGGGCAAGCATGAGCCCGGCGGCACGGCGCGCGCCCGCCCGCGGCAGGCGCGCCTTCGCCGACACCTGGTGGGGCCGGGCCTGGGTCGCCGCCCTGGAGGACTCAACCCTGGACGCGGGGCGCCTCTCGCGCGGCCGTACGTACGCCCGCCAGGGCAAGGTCGGCGAGGTCACCGTCTCCCCTGGTGTGGTGAAGGCGCCCGTGCAGGGCAGCGACTTCTACCCGTACCGCACCTCCGTACGCGTCCCCGCCCTGACCGACGCTCAGTGGGACACGCTGTTGAACACGATCGCCACCCGCGCCGGGCACACCGCCGCGCTGCTGGACGGGGAGATGCCCGAGGACCTCGTCGAGGACGCCCGCGCCGCCGGGGTACCGCTGCTTCCCCTTCCCACCGAACTCGACCCCGGGTGCTCCTGCCCCGACTGGGGCTACCCCTGCAAGCACGCCGCCGCCCTGTGCTACGCGATCGCCTCCGGCATCGATGCGGACCCCTTCGTCCTGTTCGCGCTGCGCGGGCGTACGAAGGAGAAGGTCTTCGCCGAGCTGCGCCGCCGCCGTATCCCCGCCCCCACCGCCGCACCCGCCGCCCCGGCCGGTGTCCCCGCGGCGGCGGCCTATGCCCGCTGGGCCGCCGAACACCCCGTGCTGCCCGAGCCGCCCGCCCCCGCCTCGTACCGGGCACCCGCCCTGGCCACGGACCCACCCCCGGACTCCGGCCTGACCACCGACGGACTGCGGGGCCTCGCCGCGGACACCGCCGCCCGCGCCGCCCGCCTCATGGCCGGCGACACCTCTTCCGCGCACCTCACCCGGCGCGCCGACGCCCTGCGGCTGGCCGCTGACCATCGGAGCGTGGAGTGGTTCCACCGTCTCCAGGCCGGTACGGGACTGCGCCCGCTGGAGTTCGCCCGCCTGGTGCGCGCTTGGCGGCACGGCGGCGACACCGGTGTGACGACCGCCCTGGAGCCCCTGACGCCCGAGCCCGCGCTCATGGCTGCGGCCCGGAGCGCGCTCGACCGGGCCTTGGCCGAGATGGACGACACGGCCGCCCCGCCCCGCCTGCGGTCCTGGCGGAACCGCCTCACCCTCGACGATGCCGGGCTCCAGCTCCGCCTCGGCCCGGACGCCCACTGGTACCCGTACGCACGCGAGGACGGAGAGTGGTGGCCGTGCGCGCCCTGCGCCCCTGACCCGGTCGCCGCCCTCACCGCCGTATGGGACAGGCGCCAGTCACCCGGCCCACATCGAACCGGCCTCTCTGAAAGAGCTACACCCGATCCAGGTTGAGGCTAGTGGTCGTTGCAACACCCAGCTCAAACGGCTCAACCCGACTACGGAAAAGGCTGATTGGGTGAAGATCCGGACGAGAGCCGGAGGCTTGCGCCGAAGATTCCGTGAAGATCGCCCGGGCAACCCTCTTGCGACACTTTGGCCACAACTGGCATGCTCATACCAGAGATAAGCCCTGTTCTCCACAGCAGAATGAGCCAACCTCGCCGGAGCGTCGAGCGGTTCATGGGTTGCAGACTTTGGGCGACTCATCATCGCAGCCTGTCGGCAGGACCAGCTGCCGCATACCGGAGAGGGTGGCTGGCATTTGAGAACGCAGAGCCTCGGCGCCGTGCTCGCCGAGGCGCAGGAGGAGCTGCTGGCCGTACTGACCGTCGAAGGGCGGTGGCGTGGCGGTTGCCGCAGCCGGTTGCTGGAATCCGGCCTGGTCCTGCACCTGTTGCGCAGGCTCGGCGAGTCAGGGGCGGCCCTTCGTAAGCTCACCCGCTACTGCGAGGCCGAGCTGGCCGCATCCGCTCCGCCGGAACAGGGCAGGCTGGAGCGAGAGCTGTCCCGGCTGATCGCGGCGAGCGCACTGGGCCAGGATGTGCCTACCGGGCAGGCCGAGCGGGTGCTCGACCTCCTCGGCGGGCTCGACCACCACTCCCGCGGCCGCAAACAGGATTTCCTGCTGGCCCTGCTCCAGGAGCTGGCGCCGAGAGGTCCGTGGCCACAGGTGTGCCTGCCCGAACCCAGCCCCGGCGCGCACCGGTGGATCAAGCTGATCACGACGGCACTGCGGTTGCTGGCGCCCGACGGTGGTGACCGCGCCGCGATGGCGCGGGAGCTCACCGAAGCCCAAGGCCCGGACGGTGGCTGGGAGCGGCACCTGCCCGCCACGGTGACCGTCCTGCTGGCTCTGTCCGCATACGATGCGGACAGCCTCGCGGTGCGGCGCGGTGTGCGGTTTCTGCTCGCCCAGCAGCGCGCCGACGGTGGGTTCCCGTTCATAAGCGACGAGGACACCTGGGTTACCGGGCTGACGGCGCTCACCCTTGCCGAGAGCGGTATCCAGTCCGGCCGGTTGGAGCGCGCCGCGGAGTATCTGCTGTCCCAGCAGTTGGCCGACGGCGGCTGGGGCTACGCTCAGACGGTCAGCCAGGCCGACGCCGATGACACCTCGGTGATCACCCTGTTTCTGACCGGCTTCCCCGGTGCCGCAGGCGCAGCGGAGCGCGGGGCGCGGCACCTGCTGGAGCTGCAGAATGACGACGGCGGTTTCCCGACCTTCGCCCGAGGCGCGCCGTCGGAGGTCGAGATCACCGCGAAATGCATCCGTACCCTGGCCGCCTTCCCCGGGGATGCGGCGGCGCTGGCGGTGGAGCGGGGCTGGCGGTGGCTGAGCACGCGGCAGCGGCCCGACGGTGGCTTTGACGGCGAGTGGAGCCGCAGCCCGGCGTTCCCGGTGCTCCACGTGGTGCGCGCGGTCACCGCGGCAGGGGAACGGCCCGGGCTGTCCGTCGCAGCGGTCCGCGAGGGCTGTGCCAACTTCCTGCGCCGGTCGGTCTCGGCGGATTCGGGCTGGCGGTACACACCGCAGGACACCGATGTGAGTCTGCTGACCACGGCGCACGCGGTGGCCGCACTGGGCGAGCTGCCCGTGCCCTACGCCGACCTGATCGCGTCGGCGTTGCCGTGGCTGGTCGAGCCGGGCGCGGCCAGCACCGATCCCGACTCACTGGGTCCACGGCCCTTCGTCTACGACGTCCCGATCCTCAGCCAGGTCTACCGCCTGGCAGCCCTGAGCGCCACCAACCGGGTGCGGCCCCCGCTCAAGGCCGTCCTCTTGCCTCTCGGACACCACTTGGAGCAGACATGGTTATCACCCGCGCTCCAGGTGCCCTTCCCGTCATAGGGCACCTTCGTCAGATGATGCGCTCCCCCGACCGGTTCCTGGCCTCCCTACCCGAGCACGGGGACCTGGTGCAGATCATGCTGGGCACCCGGCCGACCTACGCGGTGTGCCACCCGGACCTGGCCGAGAAGGTACTGCTCAACGCCGACCACGCCTTCGACAAGGGCGGGCCGTTGTTCGACAGCCTCGGCGAGTTCCTCGGCGACGGCCTGGTCACCTGCCCCAACGCCAAGCACACCCGGCAGCGGCGGCTGGTGCAGCCCGCCTTCCACCGCTCCCGTATGGCCGCCTACAGCGAGCTGGCCGCCGCCCAGGCGGCCACCATGGCCGACAGCTGGCGAGGCGGACAGGTCATCGACACCCTGCATGACATGCAGCAGCTGTCCATGCAGATCCTGGTGAACACGATGTTCGCCGGCTGGGCCGCTGAAGGGCCCGCCTCCGAGGAACGGGTGCTGGCCGCAGTGGAGACGCTGGTGCAAAGCGCGTTTCTGCGGACAGTGGCGCCCGCGCTCAGCCGGCTGCCGATCCCGGTGAACCGGCGCTTCGACCAGGCCAAGAGAGAGCTGCACGCCCGGATCGACTCCACCGTCCGCGCCTACCGCGCCGGCGAGACCGACCACGGCGACCTGCTGTCCATCCTGGTAAGCCGGGACGACAAGGGTGACGGCCTGTCCGACGAGGAGATCAGGGACCAGGCGATCACCTTCTTCATCGCCGGGATCGGTACCACGGCAGCGACCCTGTGCTGGACGCTGTACTTCCTGTCCCGGGACGCCGAGCTGGACGCCGAGGTCGCGGCCGAGGTCCGGAAGATCCGCCCGGAGGGGCCGATCGGCTACGAGGACGTGCCGGAGTTCGCGCTGCTGCGCCGGACCATCACCGAGAGCCTGCGCATCCGGCCCGCCTCCTGGATGTACACCCGGGTCGCGGTCGCCGACACGGAGCTGGCGGGCCATCATCTGCCCACCGGAGCGGCGATGCTGATCAGCCCGTACCTGCTGCAGAACCGGTCGGACCTGGTCCACGACCCCGACCGGTTCGACGTGGGGCGGTGGGCCGACGAGGACGACTCCCGGTTCCGCGGCATCGCGATGTTTCCCTTCGGCGCGGGCGCCCGGAAGTGCATTGGCGACGAGTTCGCGGTGAACAACCTCGTCCTGACCCTGGCCACGATGCTGCGGCGGTGGCGGCTGGAGCCGCTCACCATGGCCCCGGTCGGGGCGAGAGCGAGCGGAATGCTCGAACCGCGCAATCTGCGCCTGCGCCTGCGCGAACGGGGGCAGGCATGAACCCGGTGGTGAGTCCCGCCGGGGCGCAGGTGGCCAGCGTGCTGCCCGTGCGGTTCCACCCCGCCACCGACCAGCTGATCGCCGAGTCCGACGCGTGGGTACGGGAATTGGTGCGCCCATGCTTCCGCGACACGGCCGGGATGGAGCGGTATCTCGACGGGGAGATCGCCGCCGTGTGCTGCGCGATGCTGCCCGGAATGCCGTACGCGGTCGCGCGGCCCATGTGCGACCTGTTCCAGTACATCGTGGTCATCGACGACGCGCTGGGCGACGCCGGCTGGGTCGGCGGCAGTGTGCACGCCTCTCGGCTGGTGGTCGAGCAGGTGATGGCCGCGGTCTCCGGCTGGGGCCGGGTCGAGGACACCACCCGCGCCGCGCGCGATGCGGTGGACCGGTTGCGGCCGCACCTCGACGAACCGCGGTGGCGCCGGTTCCTCGTGGACTTCGAGGACATGCTCGACGGTTACCTGATCGAGGTCAGCACCAGAGGCGAGGACGGCCTGAGCGACCTGGACGCCTACGCCAGGCGGCGCCGGGTGACCGTGGCCATGAAGTGGTACCTCACCGTGGCCGAGCTGGGCCACGGCGAGCCGATGTCCGAACGGGTGGCCACCGACGAGCGCGTGCTCGCGCTGCGGGAGGTGGTGCTCGACCACCTGTGGCTGACCAACGACATGTACTCCTGCGCGAAGGAGCGGCGCGGCGGCGAGTACATCAGCCTGATCCCGTTGCTGGAACGGCTGGAGGGCACGTCGCCGGAGGAGTGCGTGGCGTGGATCGCGCAGCGGGTCGTCGCACAGGAACGCGAGTTCCTGGACCGGGTTGCCGCGCTACGGGCGGGGGAGCTCGCGGGCGAGCCCGGACTGGAGGAGTACTTCGACAACCTCACCCACATCATGTCCGGGCCCCTGCACTGGAGCCCCGGCACCCGGCGCTACCAGGTCTCCGGAAGGGAAGGAGAGCGCCGTGGCGCAGTCTGAGCCGGACTGGCCGTTCTCGGCCACGCTTTCCGGCGGGCCGGCGACCTCCGTGCGGCTGGCCGGCGGCGAGACGGTATGGCTGGTCACCCGGTACGAGGAGGTGCGCACGGTACTCGGCGACCGCCGCTTCAGCGCGAGCGGCGACCCGTTGCACCGGGCCAGCCCTGGCGCGGACGCGCCCTGCATCGGCCGGTTGCCGCACACCGATCCGCCCGAGCACGCCCGCTACCGGCGGCCGATGGGCCGCGCGTTCACCTCACGGCGGATCACCGCGTGGGAGCCGAGGATCGCCGAGGTGGTCGAGCGGCACCTGACCGCGATGGCGGAGCAGGAGCGGCCGGTGGACCTGGTGGAGGCGCTGGCGGTGCCCGTGCCGCTGACCGTGATCGGCGAGCTGATGGACCTGCCGAAGGCCGACTGGCCCGCGCTGCGGCAGGCCGCAAGCGATCTGCTGTCGGTGGAGCTCACCCGCGAGGAGGCGGCGCGGACGAGCGGCTGGCTGCTGGACTACCTGCGGGAACTGGTCGCGCGAAGGCGGTCGGCGCCGGGGGAGGATCTGCTCAGTGAGCTGCTCGGGCACGGTGAGCTGACCGACGTGGAGGTGACCGACCTCGGCGCGACCGTGCTGATGGGCGGTTTCGACTCTCTGGCGGCGAGCATCAGCACCGCTGTTGCCCTGTTGTTGTGCCACCCCGAGCAGCCCCGGGCCCTGGCCGGACCGGCCGAACGCCTCGACCGCCTGGTGGAGGAGGTATTGCGGCACAGCACGATCGTGCAGCACGGCGTGGACCGCACGGCGCTGGTCGCCGTGCGGCTCGGCGAGGTGGACATCGCCGCCGGTGACCGGGTCGTGGCCCACCTGCCGTCGGCCAACCGCGACGAGCGGCTGTGGCCGAGGACCGGGGAGTTCGACACCACCAGGCCCGTCACGCCGCACCTGGCCTTCGGACACGGGCCGCACCAGTGCGTCGGGCAGCAGCTGGCCCGGCTGGAATTGCGGCTGGTTCTGGCACGACTGTTCCACCGGTTCCCCGGGCTGCGACTGGCTGTGCCCGCAAGCGAGCTGACCCTGCGCCGGGACCGGACCTTCGCGGGCTTCCAGGAACTGCTGGTGACCTGGTAGCCGTCAGTCCCGGGAGCTAGTGGCCTCTGCGTCACGGTTCTCGCACGTCGCCGAACGTGACCCCGGCGCTCGCCCGCCGGACGTGACCCCCGGTCATGTGCGGCTAGAGACAGCGTTCTTACCGGCACCCCTTTACCCTGTCCAGTCACGCACCGTTCCTCCGCCTCGCACAGGAGAGCTGACGCACATGGACATGCGTCTGACATCGCCGGGTCTGGCACCGGAATCGGAACTATGGCTGACCTCGGCCCAGCTGGTGGACGACCGCAGGGTGGACGTACTGATTGAAGTTTCCCCATGATCTTGGACACGTTGTCGTTACGCCGCGAGGGCCTGATCTTGCCAGTAGCGCAGGCGCGTCTCGTGGGGTGTGAGGTAGCCCCAGTGGATGTGCTTGCGTAGGCGGCGTCTGTTGTAGAAGGTCTCGATGAAGTCGAAGATGTCGGCGCGGGCGGTGGCCCGGTCGGGCCAGAAGCGGGTGCCGATCTCCTCTTTAAGTACGGCCCAGAAGCTCTCCGCGGCGGCGTTGTCGAAGCAGCTCCCGGTCCGCCCCATGCTTTGCTGGTGTCCCAACTCGCCGACTCTGGTGTGTAGTTGGCCGGAGGTGTATTCCGATCCGCGGTCACTGTGGATCACGCAGCCGGGCTGCACCGAGCCCTGCCCACACCCACCCTGACCTGCTGCTATTTACGCGTCAGGAGCTCTTCGCGACCTGTTCAAGGATCGCCACGCACTCCACGTGGTGGGTCATCCGAACCAAGTTGGCGAAGCTCGAGGGGAAAGCCAAGTCCGTCCCCATTAACCTAACAAGGCCGTACAGATACGAGCTATGGCATGCTTCTCGCCATGCCGTACGCCTTGGCCGATTATGTCGCCCGCTGGGAGCCGGTCAACACGCAACACCGTCCCAGGCAACATCTGCGGCAAGAGGATCCGCAGCCAAGAGCCGGGGACGGACGGGTCACGTAAGGCCAGGCCGTGTCCGCCAAACAGGGTCCACCTCGACCCTCCCCAGCCGCCCCGCTGGGGAGCGGCTGGGGAGTTTCACCGCCGCTCGGGGAGTTTCTGGGGAGTTTGAGCCGCGTAAGCAGGAAAGCCCGTGATGGATCCGAAAGAAGCATCCCTGCAGGTCAGCACCACGCTGCGGCAGATATTCGCAGGTCAAGGAGCTGACCACGGGGCCTACATGACGTAGGTACCGAGGTCGTCGGCTTCGACGATCCCCGGGAGCGAGCCGCCCTCACGCAGGGGCGTGACGTAACGGGTCGCGATCACTTCGGAC
The DNA here is from genome assembly GCF_035989305.1 of Streptomyces sp. NBC_01233. Lineage (NCBI taxonomy): Bacteria > Bacillati > Actinomycetota > Actinomycetes > Kitasatosporales > Streptomycetaceae > Streptomyces > Streptomyces sp. NBC_01233. The sequence continues at coordinate 1,692,952 of NZ_CP108514.1, forward strand.
AGCATCCGCCCAGGTTACGGGGATCAGTGCGCGGGGGCCCACTGCTTGAGGAGGTCTTCGGCCGTGGTGATGGACGCCACGAGTGCGAGGGAGTTGCGGATCACCTCGGCGGTGCAGGAGGCGGGCACTCCGGCGATGGCGTCGGCGGGGACCACGACCTGGTAGCCGAGGTTGACGGCGTCGAAGACGGTGTTGGGGATGGCGATGTTGGAGGAGACCCCGGCGACGACGAGGGTGCGGACGCCGAGGTTGCGCAGCAGGGGGTCGAGATCGGTGCCGGCCATCGGGGAGAGCCCGTGCAGCCGGCGGACCACCAGGTCCTGCCCGGCGACGACGATGGGGGCGGCGACCTCCACGGCCCGGCTTCCGGTCAGCTGGCGCACGGGCAGCTTTCCCGCGGCCCGGAACAGCCGGGCGTTGGTGTTCGCACCGAGCCCGTCGGGCCGCCGCTCCGCGACGGCGTGCAGCACCTGTACGCCGGCCCCGCGCGCGGCGTCGACGAGCGCGGCCACCCGCCCCAGCATCCCGGAGTCCCGGGCCTCCTTGGCGAGCTCGGGCAGCGCGCTCTCCTCGCCCACGACACCGTTCTGGCACTCGACGGTGAGCAGCGCGGTGGTGGCGGGATCGAGATCCGGCATGGCTCCCCCTGGCGTGGCGACGGAAGAGCCCTCATGATTCCTGACACACAGTCAGATGTGAAGGGGTGCAGGGCGGATGGACGAGTCACGAACCGGAACCTCACAGCGGCGGGGCCGGCGCATCATGATGAGCGACGCAGAAGTGGACTCCTTCCTGCGCGAGCAGAAGACCTGCCGGGTCGCGACGGTCTCCCCCGACGGGCGCCCGCACGTGGGCGCCCTGTGGTTCGCCTGGGACGGCGGCTCGCTGTGGCTGTACTCGATCACGCGCAGCCGCCGCTGGTCCGACCTGCGCAAGGATCCGCGGATCTCGGTGGTCGTGGACTCGGGCGAGTCGTACGACGAACTGCGCGGGGTGGAGCTGTCCGGCAGCGCCGTCTTCGTGGGCGAGGCCCCGCGCACCGGCGAGCCGTGCCCCGAACTGGCGGAGGCCGAGCGGATCTTCCCGGTCAAGAACTTCGGCATCGAGGAGATGCCGCACGACGGGCGGCACGCCTGGATCCGCCTGACCCCCGATCTGATCGTCTCCTGGGACTTCCGCAAGCTGTAGAGCCGGGGAGGGGGCGGGCGGACTACTGGAGTCCGGCGGCCGCCTCCCGCAGGGCGTCGACCGCGGCCCGGATCGAGGGCCGCCGGTCGGCGTCCGCGCGCCAGACGGCGTACACGTGGCGGCGTACGGCATCGCAGACCGGCAGCAGCCGCACCCCCGGCGGCACCGGGCCGCGGCCCAGCCTCGGCGCCACGCACACGCCGAGTCCGGCCTCCACGAAGGCCAGCTGCGTGTGGTGCTCCTCGGCGATGTGCGCGATGCGCGGCTCGACGCCCGTACCGCGCAGGGTGAAGACCAGCCACTCGTGGCAGAACTGCCCCTCGTTCCAGGAGATCCAGTCGTCGTCCGCGAAGTCGGCGAGCGAGATCCTGCTCCGGTCGGCCAGCGGGTGACCGGCCGGGACCGCGATGTCGACGGAGTCGTCCAGCAGGTGGGTCCGGGTGAGTTCGGCGGGCACCGGCATCCGCTTGTTGTGCCAGTCGATGGCCAGCGCCAGGTCGAGGTCCCCTCGCACCACGGCGGCCATGCTGTCCTCGGGCTCCTGCTCGCGCACCCGGGCCCGCACGTCCGGGTGCCCGGCGCGCAGCGCGGACAGGGCCTGCGGCAGCAGCCCGCGCATGGCGGTCGGGAAGGCGCCGATCCGCAGCTCGCCGACGGCGCACCCGCGCTGGGCCTCGACGTCGGCCTGGGCGAGCTCCACCTGGGAGATGATCCGGGCCGCGTGATCGGCGAGCAGCCGTCCGGCGTCGGTGAGCCGGACCCCGCGCCCGTTCCTGGCCAACAGAGGCTGGCCGATCTCGCGCTCCAGTTTGGCCATCTGCTGGGACACGGCGGAGGTGGTGACGTGGAGACCGTCGGCCGCGCCGCTGACCGAGCCGTGGCGGGCGAGGGCATCGAGGGTGCGCAGCCGCTCCAGGTTCAACATGTAAGCAATGCTACGCCGTGAACTGGAGAAACTTTCGCTTGTCCTACGAAGTTGACGCGAGCACAGTAAAGGCCATGAGCGCACCGACAGCCCCGCGGCCCACCCTCTCCACCACCGCCACCCCTGCGACCGCCGCCATCCCCTCGAACGCCACGGCCACCGGCACCACCGCCGCCGGCTGGCGCACCAGGCTCCTCGACTGGCGCGTCCGGTTCGCGATCCTCTCGGTCGTCTGGGGCTTCAGCTTTCTCCTGATCAAGGTCGGCACGGAAGCGTACGCACCTTTCCAAGTGGCCCTGGGCCGGGTCCTGTTCGGCGCGCTCACCCTCCTCGTGGTGCTGCTGGTCCGCCGCGAGAAGCTCCCCCGGGGCCTGCGCACCTGGGGCCGCCTCAGCGTGGCCGCGCTGCTGCTCAACACCGTCCCGTTCTCCCTCTTCGCGTACGCGGAGCTGACCATCCCCTCCGCCCTGGCCGGCATCTGCAACGCGACCTCCCCGCTGTGGGGCATGGCGCTGTCGGTGGTCGCCCTGTCCGAGGACCGCCCCACGCGCCGCCGCTTCGCGGGACTGGGCCTGGGCTTCCTCGGCGTCCTCATCGTCCTCGGCGCCTGGCAGGGCTTCGCCGGCGTCGACGCCCGGGGCACCGCGCTCGCCCTGCTGGCCGCGCTCTGCTACCCCATCGGCTGGATCTACGTCCGCCGCACGCTGGCCGGCTCCCCGGTGGCCCTGACCGGCGGGCAGCTCATGGTCTCCACGCTCCAGCTCTCGCTGGTCAGCGCCCTCTTCACCGCGGCGCCGACCTCGTTCCCGCTCTGGCCGACCCTCTCGGTGATCGCCCTGGGCGCGCTCGGCACGGGCATGGCCCTGCAGATGCAGTACGGCCTGGTGACGGAGGTCGGCCCGACCACCGCCCAGATGGTCACCTACTTCATCCCGGTGATCGCCACGGCGGCGGGCGTCCTTGTCCTCGGTGAGCAGCTGCACTGGAACACCCCGGTCGGCGCCGCGATCGTCCTGGCCGGAGCCGCCCTCAGCCAGACCCGACCCGGGGCGCGGAAGCCCGTCTGACCAGTGCTAACCTCCGGGCGATCATCACACCGCCCGGAGGCACCACTTGAGCTTGGCCGTCGTCCTGCTGACCGCCGGACCCACCGCGATCGTCGCGGGCAGCTGGGTCGCGCTGAACATCCGCGGCGCCGCCGCCGCGCTGGAGCGCCGGGCGGCCGCCACCACCGAACTCGCGATGCACGCACGGGGAGACCTCGGCCCGGCCCCGCGGGTCGCCTCCGCCCAGTTCTACCGCTACGTGGGCTCGGTGATCGCCCTGTGCGGAGTCGTCTTCACCCTGGGCGGCCTGCTCGAACTCGCCTGACCCCGGCCCGCCCGGACCGCCGCCTCCAGTCCTGTCGGCAGGACCGATCCGGGCCGGGCGGCACCGGGCCGCGGGGCGGGGTGCCGCCCTGTGCGGTCAGTCGTTGCGCCCGCCCGCCACCCCCGTGCGGACCGCCGCGGCCACGGCGTCCGCCAGGCCCGGCACCTCCGAGACCCCCAGCTGCGACACGGTCAGCCGTACTCCCGGTCCCGCCTCGACCCGGAAGATCGCCCCGGCGGCCACCGCCCATCCCGCGGCGAGCAGCCTCGTGACCACCACCGTCTCGTCGGCCACCGGCACCCACACGTTCAGCCCGCTCCGCCCGTGCGCCCGCACCCCCCGCTCCCGCAGGGCCTCGACCAGGGCGTCCCGCCGCTCCCCGTACGCGCGGGCCACGGCGGCGCGGTCCACGGCGTCCGAGGTCCACAGCTCCACCACCGTGTGCTGGAGCAGCCGGCTCACCCAGCCCGGGCCCAGCCGCTGGCGCCCCCGCACCCGGTCCAGGGTCACCGCGTCGCCGGTGAGCACGGCGAGCCGCAGGTCGGGCCCGTAGGCCTTCGCCGTGGACCGGATCAGCGCCCAGTGCCTGGTCACCCCGCCCAGCGGGTGCAACGGCAGGTCGACGATCCCGTGGCCGTGGTCGTCCTCGATCAGCAGCACCCCGGGGTGGCGTCCCAGCAGCTCCCGCAGCTCCCCCGCCCTCGCCGCGCTCACCGCGGCGCCGGTCGGGTTCTGCGCCCGCGAGGTCACCACCAGCGCCCGGGCCCCGGCGGCGAGCGCCCGGGCCACCGCGTCGGCCCGTGGCCCGTCGTCGTCCACCGCCACGGGCAGCAGCCGTAGCCCCAGCGCCGGGACCAGGTCGAGCGAGCCTCCCCAGCCCGGGTCCTCGACCGCCACCGCGTCGCCCGGCCTCAGGTGGGCGACGAGCACCCGTTCCATCGCGTCCAGCGCTCCCGAGGTCACCGCGACCGGGCCGGGCGGCACGGCGTCCGCATCGAAGTCCGCCCGGGCGAGCCGGGCCAGGTCCGGGGCGACCGGGTCCGCTCCGTAGAGGGTCGGGGCCTGCGCGTACCTCCGGGCCGCGGCCGCCAGCGCCCCGTCCAGGGCGGGGAGCAGCGACACGTCCGGATTGCCTTCCGCGATGTCGCGCACGCCCGCCGGCACCGCCATCCGCAATGCGTCCCGCGGCGTGCTGGAGGGCCGGGGCCGCACCCTGCTTCCCCGCCGCCCGTCGGTTTCGATGACCCCGCGCTCGCGCAGTGTCCTGTAGGCGGCCGCCACGGTATTGGGGTTGACGCCCAGTTCGCCCGCCAGCTCCCGCATCGGCGGCAGCAGCGATCCGGGCGGCAGCGCGCCCGATGCCACGCCCGCCTCGACGCTGGCCGCGATATCCGCTGTGCCGCGCCCTGTGATCCGATACTCTACTAGCACAAACCCGAGTATGCACTAGTGCAATGGAGTCGGCATCATGACCGCCACGCCCGCCACGGAGACGACGACCGAGAGCACCGGGACGACCGGCGCGTACGAGCCCACCGACCGCACGGTCCCCACCCGGTCCCGCGACCGGGCGCGCTACGACCGCGAGACGGTGCACTCGATACTCGACGAGGCCTACATCTGCCACCTCGGCTTCGTCCGCGACGGCGCGCCCGTGGTCCTGCCCACGCTGTTCGCCCGGGTCGGCGAATCGATCTACATGCACGGCTCGACCGGCTCCCGGCCGCTGCTCGCGGCCGGCAAGGCCGATCCGGGCCTGGCCGTCTGCGTGACCGTGACCCACGTCGACGGTCTCGTACTGGCCCGCTCGGCCTTCCACCACTCGCTCAACTACCGCTCGGTGGTCGTGCACGGCACCGCCTACCAGGTCACCGACGAGGCGGAGTGCCGGATGGCCCTGGACGCCCTCGTCGACTCCGCCGTGCCGGGCCGCTCCGCCGACATCCGGCCCGCCAACGCCAAGGAACTCGCCGCCACGGCGGTGATCCGCGTGGATCTGACCGAGGTGTCGGCGAAGCTGCGCACCGGCCCGAGCAGCGATGACGCCGAGGACCTGGGCCTGCCCTACTGGGCGGGCGTGGTCCCGGTCGCCCCCGCGTTCGCAACCCCGGTGCCCGCCGCGGACCTGGCCCCCGGCATCGCCGTTCCGGACTACGTCACCGCGCTCTGAGGACTGCGCCGGACGGCGGCGGGCGCGGCCTCCGCCGGGCGGCGCGATTCCGCCGCGATCAGGGCGCCCACCGCCGTCAGCAGCAGTACGGTGCCCAGCACCACGGCGGCGGTCAGCCGCTCCCCGAGGAGCAGGACGGCGATCACCGCGGCGCTCACCGGCTCGATCAGCATGATCACCGACACGGTCGCGGCCCGTACGGCGGCGGCCCCCGTGAAGTAGAGCGCGTATGCCAGCGCCGTCGGCACGGTGGCCACGTACACGAGCAGCCAGAGCACCCGTCCGAGGTCGGCGGTGTGCGGCAGCAGACCCTCCACCGCGGCGAGCGGCAGCAGGCACACCGTACCCACCGCGACCGACCACGCGGTGGTCACCAGCGGGTCCCCGCCGGCGCCACGCTGCCCGAGCCAGCGGGCCCGCAAGGTCATCGCCGCGTAGCCGGCGGCGGACAGCAGGGCCCAGCCGACGCCGAGCGGCCGCACCTCGCCGCCGCCACTGCCCAGCACCAGGACGGCGAGCCCCGCCAGCGCGCCGACGACGGCGGCCACGCCGCCGCGGCCGAGCCGCTCGCCCATCCAGTACCGGGCCCCGAGCGCGATGAGCACGGGCCCGGCGCCGAGGGTGACCACGGTGCCCACCGCGAGGCCGGTCTCGCGCACGGCGGCGAAGTACGCGGCCTGGAAGAGGGTGAACAGCAGCCCGGTCCCGATCAGCGAGCCCGCCGAGGGCCGCGTCCGTCCCCGCCCGGGACGGGACCCCCGTACGGCGAGCACCCCCAGCAGCACCACGAGCCCGCCCGCGCACCGCCAGAACGACAGGGCGAGCGGGCCGAGGTCACTGGCCAGGAAGAGGAGTGAGGCGGCCGCCCCGGCGGTGCCCCAGGCGGCTCCGGCGACGACGAGGTACAGCAGACTGCGCCCGGCGGCGGGCGAATGGTTCGACACGAAACTCTCCGCGCATGCGTGAAGGATGAAGGAAGCAGGTCATCGCTTCGCGGGCAGCGCGAACCCGCCCGGGAACTCCCCGGGCCGGGTCGTGGTCGTGGAGGCGCCGCCCGCGCTAGGCGGCGGGAGGCGGAAGCACGGTCGAATGCATGATCGCCACCCTAGGCCGTCGTGGTCTCGCGGTCCAGCAGGGCCGGACCGCCCACGGCGGGCGGGGCCGGCGGGGCCGGCCGGGAGGACTGGGCGATGAAGGCTCCGCCCAGCACCAGTGCGCCACCGACGATCTGCCAGGTCGAGAGGTACTCGCCGAGCAGGATCCAGGCAAGCACGGTGGCGACGACCGCCTCCAGGAAGGCCACCACGCCCGCGACCTGCGGCGAGAGCCTGCGCACCGAGACCACACCGGTCAGATACGCGAAGACGGTCGCGACCAGCACCACCCAGGCGAGCAGCACCGGCGCGGGCATCATCGTGCCGCCCACGGAGGCCTGGCCGCCCAGCACCTGCCAGTCGATCTCCCAAGGCCGGGCGATCACCGTCATCACCAGGGCGCCGACGAGCATGCCGTACGCGATCACCCCGAGCGGGTCGGGGGCGTCGTCCCCGTCGGCGCCCTGGTCGGCGAAGACGAAGTAGAAGGCCTGGCAGCAGGCCGCGGCGAGGCCGAAGAGCACGCCGAGCGGGTCCAGGCTCAGCCCGGCCCAGATCTCGACCACGCAGGCCAGGCCCACGACGGCCACGGCCGCACCGGCGGCCGCGCCCCGCGTCACGGGCTTGCGCTGCACGAAGCGGATGTAGCCGAGCAGCAGCGCCGGGCCCAGGTACTCCAGCAGCAGGGCCACGCCGACCGGGATCCGGGACAGGGAGGCGAAGTAGAAGGCCTGCACACCCGCTACGGCGATCAGCCCGAATCCGGCCAGCAGCAGGGGCTTGCGCAGGACGAGGTCACGGTGGCGCCAGGCCAGCGGGGACAGCACGAGCGCTGCCCCGGCCACCCTGAGCCAGACCATGTGGAGGGGGTCCAGACCCGCCTCGATCAGCGGCTTCGCCGCCACTCCGGAACCACCGAACGCGAACGCCGAGACGAGGGCGAGGCCCAGTCCGGCGTTTTTCCCTGACGCTTGCATTCCGTCATCATGACAGGGGCGGTCAGCACCGTCACGGCCGTGACACCTGTTGAGACGGAGTCGATATCACCCCCCGCCGCCCCCTACGGCTTCTGACGGGTCGTCAGTATTGAATGTTCCGCCCGCCGGGGCTACCTTCCGCCGCACGTACCCGACGAGAAGGGGTGGTCGCATGGCTGAAGTCACCGCGGAATCACGCATCGAGGCGCCTGCCGCGAAGCTCTGGTCCCAGCTCACGGACTGGGACGCGTACGGCCAGTGGAGCATGACCCACACGAACTTCCCGAAGGGCGGACCGGAGACCCTCGCGGTCGGGTCCACCTTCGCCGAGAACATGAAGATGATGGGCTTCCCGGCCGAGGTCGTCTGGACCGTCTCGGAGCTGGAGGACGAGCGCCTCTTCGCCATCACCGGCAAGGGCCCGATGGGCGTGGCCGTCCTCACCCGGTACACCCTGACCCCGGCCGGCGGGGCCACCACGGTCCGCATCGACGGAGAGTTCACCGGGGCCGCCGTCTCGCTGATGGCGGGCAAGCTCAAGGACTCGGCCACCGCCGCACTGAACGAGTCGCTGCGCAAGCTGGCCGCCCTGGTGGCCTGACCGCCCGCCCCCACCCCCGTACACGACGGCGCGCCCCGCGAGAGGACTCGCGGGGCGCGCTGCGCGGGAGCCGGGGCCTTCCGGCCCTCAGTGCTCGTCGGCCAGGATCAGGTAGAGCTTCTTGCGGGCGTCGTTGACGACCCCGAGCGCCTTCTCGCGCTGCTCGGGCGAGCCGGTCTTGAAGACCTGCCCGAAGGCCTCCATCAGACCGATTCCGGCCGTCCGGACCTCGTGCATCGCCTCGAAGTCGAAGCCGCGCCCGGCGTCGGCCCACGGCGCGTCCGGGCCGGACTCGGCCTCGGTGCGGCCGGCGTCGGTGAGCGTGAACAGCTTCTTGCCGCCCTCGCTCTCATTCGTGATGAGCCCCTCGTCCTCGAGCAGCTGCAGGGTCGGGTAGACCGAGCCCGGGCTGGGCTTCCAGGCCCCGCCGCTGCGCTCGCCGATCTCCTGGATCATCTCGTAGCCGTGCATCGGCCGGTCGGCGAGCAGCGCCAGGATCGAGGCGCGCACGTCACCGCGCCGGGCCCGGCCGCCGCCCCGCCCACCGCGCCCGCCCCGCCCTCCGAAGGGCCCGCCGCCGAAGGGCGGCCCGAACGGTCCGAAGGCGGCGCGCAGCCCCCTGAACTCCTCCCGACGGTCCGGCCCGCAGTGGCCGTGACCCCGTCCGTGCTCATGTCCGTGGTCGTGCTGTCCACGTGAACGCATGACTGCGCTCCTTTCGTCACGTTGTCATTTCTTCGGCATTGGTTGTCCGATGCCTCAACTGTCGCTGATCCATCGCGATGCGTCAACGATATATCGGAAACTGTCGTCAATGAGCGAGGGCCGTGCACACCTTGGGGTGGATTCCTGACAGAACTCCTGGTCGAGGATCGTGCGGAGGTGCTGTTCCGGCGGCGCTCCCCGCAGCACGGGGCGCGGCCGGAGCACCGACGAAAGGGGACTTCCGGGGCGTGGACTTCTCGCGACGGTGGTGGCGAGCCACGACGGCCGCTACCTGAACCTGCACCAGTGCGTCTATCTGCTCAGAGGCCCAGCGCGACCACGTCACCACGGTCGCGTACCTCGGCGGCAACGACTTCTCGGCGGCCTCGAACGTCTCCAACACCCCGGACCCGACCCCGAACTGCGGCCTCTACCGCCTCGTCCCCCTGCTGTCCGAGGTCGAGGTCCTGGACCTGTCCGCCGCGCGCTGCGTGAACCTCCGGCAGTGCGTGTACTCCTACGGCGAGCGCGGCTTCGACGACCACTTCACCACGGTGGCGCCGACCACCCGCGACGGCCGGTTCGCGACCGGCACGAAGCTCTCCGACACCGCCGACACCGCCCCGACCTGCGGCCGCGGTGACGGGAACGTCAACCCCATCCCCCTGCTGTCGGGCACGAAGGCCCTCTCCCGGACCTGAGCCGGCCGGCCCTGGGGCACCGGCCAGTCCAGTCACCCCGGATTGGCCTTTGTCGGTCATCGAGGAACCGCCCTACCGTCGCCCCATGCGCATCCGAATCGTCGACGCCTTCACCGACCGGCCCTTCCAAGGGAACCCCGCCGGAGTCCTGCTCCTCGACTCCGCCTTCCCCCCGGACGCCTGGCTCCAGCAGGTCGCTTCCGAGGTGAACCTCTCCGAGACCGCCTTCGCCCACCCCCTGCCGCCCGGCGGGGACGCCGACTGGGCGCTGCGCTGGTTCACCCCGGCCGCCGAGGTCGACATGTGCGGCCACGCCACGCTCGCCACGGCGCACGTCCTGGCGTCCGCAGGCCTCGCCACGGGCCGGATCCGCTTCACCGCGCGCTGCGGGATCCTCACGGCCGAAGCCGCCGAGGACGGCACGATCACCATGGACTTCCCGACGTCCTCGCTGACCCCGGTCCCGGCGCCGCCCGCCGTGGACCACGCGCTCGGCGGGGCGCCGATCCTCTCCGTGCACGACACCGCCGCGCACATCGGTGACCTCGTGATCGAGCTGGCCGACGAGAAGACCGTCCGCGAGCTGACGCCGGACCACGGCGCCCTGCGCGCCTTCGCCAAGCGCGGGGTCATCGTCACCGCGGCCGCCGAGGATCCCTCCTGCGGGTACGACTTCGTCTCCCGGGGCTTCTTCCCGGCCTTCGGGATCGACGAGGACCCGGTCACCGGCAGCGCCCACACCGCACTCGCCCCCTTCTGGGCCGAGCGCCTGGGCCGCACCGAGCTGACCGGTCTCCAGGGTGGCGCGCGCCGCGGTCTCGTACGGGTGACCCTGGCGGGCGACCGCACGCTGCTGACCGGCCGGGCCGTCACCGTCGTCGACGGGGAGCTCCTCACCGCCCCGTGACCGCACGGGAGGGGTGGTCGCGGCGTACGGGCCGGGGCGCGGACACCCGACGGGGGGGCGGTCAGCCCGCGGACCCGCCCCGCCCCCGGCGGGCCGCCTTCGACCGCGCCTTGGCGTCGGCCGCGCTGCGCCGCTTCCGCTCGTTCTCCCTCCAGGCGTCCGAGTCGATGCGCTTGCGGTAGACCTGCTCCGGCTCCGCCTTGCCCAAGCGGACCGTCCACAGCCACAGGACGGCCGAGATCACGAAGAAGGCCACGGCCAGCCCCAGGTAGGAGCCGATCTCCTCTGACTCCGGGACGCCCTCGTCGTGCATGAAACCCGGGACGCCGGAGACGAGGGCGTTCACCCACCACGCGAGCGCCCCGTTGAACAGGACCAGGGCAATCCAGTACGCGACCCGCATGCTCCTCGCCGGGCCGGTCAGCTCGCCGAGCAGCAGCAGGCGCCGCAACGAGACGGGCCCCGTCCGATGCCGGCCGCCCGTGCCCGCCTTGGCGCGGCGCACCGACGCGTAGAGGTCGTCCAGCCAGCGTCCCGGGTCCGGCTCGGGGGCCGGGCCGTCCGTCGGAGCCAGCTCCTTGGCCTGGATCCAGCCGGTGATGAACTGGATCTCCAGCTGGGCCTTCTCCAGTCGCCTGCGGTAGTGGTGGTCTGAGCTGCGTGCCTCGCGGCGGTCCCGGATGAGGAGGCTGGCCCCGCCCACCAGTCCGCTGACCACGGGCACGAAGAACGGCGCGAACGGCACCAGGGAGTCCACAACAGCCACCGGGCGCGCCTCCTCACTCCCCTCCAGCCTCGCACCGGTTCGGCGTCCGCCCCCGCCCGGCAGGGCCGATCGGGTGCGCCGCCGCATCACGGCGTGGGCAACCAGCCCACCTTGCCCGCGAGCAGCGCGTAGCCGCCGAAGGCCACGATGTCGAGCAGCGCGTGCGCGACGACGAGCGGTCCCACCCGGCCCCAGCGGCGGTAGGCGAGGACGAAGACGACGCCCATCACCATGTTGCCGATGAAGCCGCCGATGCCCTGGTAGAGGTGGTAGGAGCCGCGCAGCACCGCGCTGGCCAGCAGCGCGGCCATCGGCGACCAGCCGAGCTGGTCGAGCCGGCGCAGCAGGTAGGCCAGCATGATGACCTCCTCCACCACGGCGTTCTGCAGCGCGGAGAGGATCAGTACGGGGAACTTCCACCACACGTCGGGCAGCGCCTCCGGCACCACCGTGAGGTTGAATCCGGCGGCCCGCGCCCCCAGGTAGAAGGCGAGCCCCGCGCTCCCGATCCCTGCGGCGACGAGCGCGCCCCGGGCCAGGTCCCCCAGGGGCCGGGTGCGGTCGAAGCCCAGCACCCGCAGCCCGGGGGCGCCCTCGCGGGTCAGCAGGTGCGCCACCAGCAGGACGGGGACCAGCGCGCTCGCGATGCCGAACAGCTGCCACGCCAGGTCCAGCCAGGGCCGGCCCGGGGCCTGCGAGGCGTTGAGCGTGGCGGCCTGGTCCTTCAGGCCCCCCGGCTTGGTGAGCGAGCCGATGAAGCTGATGAGCGCCGAGACACCGCTCGCGCCCAGCGACAGCGCGAGGACGAGCAGCGTCTCGTTGCGCAGGAGACCCCGCCGCCCGTCCTCGTCCAGCTTCACGAACACCGGCTCCGGATCCGCCCGCACGCCCGACTCCCGTCCTGCCATCCCGTTGCGACCACCCCATACTGCCTCCTCGGGCGACGGGGAGGATCACTGCGGGGGGACAACGGGATCAACGGGACCACCGGACGGCTCCGGTCGCGCGCCGGCTCCGGTCACGCTCCGGCTCAGCGCGCCGCCGGCACCGAGGCGCTCACCTCCTCCCCCAGTCCCACGGGCCAGGTGTGCACGGGGTCGCCCTTGTGCATCAGCTCGCTGTACCTCCGGGTGGTCGCGGCCAGGGCCTCGTCCCGCTCCAGCCCGGCCGCCAGGGCCCGGTGGTAGGTGTCCACCTGCCAGGTCGCCCCGTTGACCCTCCGCCGGCAGCGCTCCTCGATGATGCCGAGGTAGTGGTCCCGGTCCGCGGGCTCGATGCCCCAGGCGTCGAGCCCCGCCGCCGCCATCGGCAGCAGCTCGTCCAGGACCAGCCGTACGGCGGGCACGCTCGCCAGTCCCCCGGCCCGGCCCCGGCGCGGCCACCGCAGCCGCGCGTCGATCCCGTACCGGCAGGCCGCGTCGAAGTTCGCCTCCGCCTCGGCGAAGGGCAGCCGGGTCCACACCGGGCGCGGCTCGTCGGCGAGGGTGCGGACGAGCCCGTAGTAGAAGGCGGCGTTGGCGACGACGTCGGCGACCGTGGGCCCCGCCGGCAGCACCCGGTTCTCGACCCGCAAGTGCGGCACCCCGTCGGCGACCCCGTATACGGGCCGGTTCCAGCGGTAGACGGTCCCGTTGTGCAGGACCAGCTCCTGCAGCGCCGGCACGCCGCCCTCGGCGAGCACCCGCAGCGGCTCCTCCTCGTCGCATATCGGCAGCAGGGCGGGGAAGTAGCGGACGTTCTCGGCGAAGAGCTCGTACGCCGAGTCCACCCACCGCTCCCCGAACCACGTGCGCGGCCGCACTCCCTGGGCCTGGAGCTCGGGCGGCCGGGTGTCGGTGGCCTGCGTGAACAGCGGCGGCCGCGACTCCCGCCACAGCTCGCGCCCGAACAGGAAGGGCGAGTTGGCGCCGACGGCTATCTGCGCGGCGGCCACCGCCTGCGCCGCGTTCCACACGGCCGGGAACCGGGCCGGCGTCACCTGCAGGTGCAGTTGTACGGAGGTGCAGGCGGCCTCCGGCACGATCGACCCGGAGGTCCAGATCAGCCGCTCGACCCCGTCGATGTCGAGCGTGAAGTCCTCCCCGCGCATCATCAGGATCTGCTCGTTCAGCAGCGAGTAGCGGTCCACCGCCGACAGGTTCGCGGTGACCAGGTCGGAGCGGGAGATCGTCGGCAGAATGCCGATCATCACCACACCGGCGTCGATCTCCGTAGCCTGCCTGTGGGCATAGCCCAGCCCCGCGCTGAGTTCCTCGGTGAGCTGGTCGAATACCCGGCCGCCGAGCCGGTGGGGCAGGACGTTCACCTCCAGATTGAACATTCCCAGTTCGGTTTGGAAATCAGGACTCGCTATCCGCTCCAGCACCTGGGCATTCACCATTCTCGGCAACCCGTCGGCACCCGCGAGATTCAGCTCGATCTCCAGTCCCATCATGTTCTTCGGGCGATCGAACCTCTTCTCCGCCAGGAGTCGCTCCAGCCCCTCCAGACACTCGTGAAGCTTCCTTCGATACCGCTGCCGATCGGACAGGTCGAATCCGCCCGCCACGACCTTCTCCCCCATCGAAGCGTCCCTCCTCGAGTGGGCCCGGCCCGGGACCCCCAGGCGCGCATTACGGTCGATGATGCCCCGCCTCCGTGATCCATAACGCGGTGGGGGCGTGCGTGGCGAGGAGCGCGCGCCGGTTTGGCCGAAGGGCGCTTCGGCACATTCACCTGGCAAGTCGCTTCGCGCAAATTCCTCTTCGACTTTGCGCGCGCCGCAAAACCGGTGCTTTCCAGCCGAGCCCCCGTCCGGTAACCTCCGAGGTCAGCGCGGCACGTTCGCGCACATCCGGCATGAATGCCACGTCAGCGGGACCGGTAAGCGTCTTGTCGGCAATAGGCGGGACAGCTAGCCGAAACACTGCGTGAACACATGTCGTATAAACTCCGCAAACGAGGCAGAGAGTTGGCGCGCGGCCATTGCCCCTCGGCCCCCCTCTGGCCCCAGAATGCGACAGCGCCGTCCGCACCTGCCCCCATTCCACAGGTCTCCCAAGTGAGAGGCGACCCACCATGCCGCTGCATGTCCCTCCGGCTCCCGCGCCCGCCCTGCGCAGCGTCCTCGCGGCACTCGGTTCTCCCACCGCCGTCCACGAGGCGCACACCCCGGCCCTGCGCGCGATCCAGGGGCCGCTGACCGCCGAACTCCCCCTTCCGGTGCACGTCCTCGACCGGCTGGGCATGTCCACGCTCGCGGCCGGCGGCAGGCCGCCCCGCACGCGGCTCACGGGCTGGCGGTTCCTGATCCGCAGCGGGGACCGCCACGTCGCGGCAGCCGACACCCGCCTGACCGCCGACGGCTGGACCTTCTCCCACTTCTTCGAGGGGCCCTACGTCGCCGCCACCGAACGCGCCCTGCGCCAGGCGGAGTCCCTCGCCACGAACTACCAGCCGCGACTGCTGTCCGTGCCGGAGCTCTACATGCTGACCCTGTGGCTGCACGGGGCGGTGGGCGCCGACGCCTCCGCCGGGCTGCCCGCCGGCGAGGACCTGCTGGTGCCGCTGGCCCCGGCCCCGCCCGGCATCGCCGCGTACCGTCCGCACCCGGTATCCGAGCTGCTGCCCGTGCTCACCCACCGGCTGACCCCCGCCACGGCACCCCTCCCTCCGTCGCTGGCCGCGCCCGCCGCCTGACCCGAGTAGCCCATTCGGCCTAGTCCGCTCGGGTCAGATGCGAACCATCCGAAATGATAGGGGAGTTGGCCTGAACCGCCCGCACGAGTGATGCGTCATCAATCTGTGAGGACAGCTGCGGGGAAATACCTGCGAAGCGGCTGTCGTGGGGGAAGACTGATGACACGCTCCCCGCGGGTGCGGGGATGACCCAGGGGGACGGCCATGAATCACGCATCGAGCCGTAGCACGCAGACCACACCGCAGCGAAAGAACGCATCCATGTGCCAGCACCAGCCAGCCTGCCCGTCAGCCGAATCCGCCGACCGGGAGGCTGCTCGCCCGGTGGCCAACCACCCGGAGCAGGGCTGGAGCCTGCTGTGCAATGGTGTCCTGCTCTTCGAGGACACCGGTGAACTGCTGCCGGACGGCCAGATCATCGCCCCGCACCGCCCGCTCGCGGCGGCCTAGGCGCTGAGGACGGCCCGGCCGACGGAAGCCACGGCGAAGGGGCCGGGTCCGGGAGATTCTCCCGGACCCGGCCCCTTCGTTCATGTCACTTCACCGCTCGGTGTCAGTGGTCGTACTCGTCCAGCGGGGGGCAGGAGCAGACCAGGTTGCGGTCGCCGAACGCGCCGTCGATGCGGCGCACCGGCGGCCAGTACTTCTCGGCGGCCGTGACGCCGCCCGGGAAGACGGCCTCATCGCGGGTGTACGGGTGGTTCCACTCGCCGCCCAGCGCCGCCGCGGTGTGCGGGGAGTTGGCCAGCGGGTTGTCGTCCGCCGGCCACTCGCCGCCCGCGACCCGCTCGATCTCGCCGCGGATGGCGATCATCGCGTCGCAGAAGCGGTCGATCTCGGCGAGGTCCTCGGACTCCGTCGGCTCGATCATCAGCGTGCCGGCGACCGGGAAGGACATCGTCGGGGCGTGGAAGCCGTAGTCGATCAGACGCTTGGCGATGTCGTCCACGCTCACGCCCGTGGACTTCGACAGCGGGCGCAGGTCGATGATGCACTCGTGCGCGACCAGGTTGCCCGGGCCGGTGTAGAGCACCGGGTAGTGCGGCTCCAGGCGCTTGGCGATGTAGTTGGCACCGAGCACCGCCACCTGGGTGGCGCGCTTGAGGCCCTCGCCGCCCATCAGGCGCACGTACGACCACGAGATCGGCAGGATGCCGGCCGAGCCCCACGGGGCGGCCGAGATCGGGCCGACGCCCGTCTCCGGGCCGGCGGTCGGCTGGAGCGGGTGGTTCGGCAGGTACGGGGCGAGGTGTGCCCGGACGCCGACCGGGCCGACGCCCGGACCGCCGCCGCCGTGCGGGATGCAGAAGGTCTTGTGCAGGTTCAGGTGCGAGACGTCGCCCCCGAAGTGACCCGGCTTGGCGAGGCCCACCAGGGCGTTCAGGTTGGCGCCGTCCACGTAGACCTGACCGCCGGCCTCGTGCACCTGGGCGCAGATGTCGGCGACGTGCTCCTCGAACACACCGTGCGTGGAGGGGTACGTGATCATCAGCACGGCGAGCTCGTCGCGGTACTGCTCGATCTTGGCGCGCAGGTCGTCCGCGTCCACCTCGCCGTCGTCTGCGGTCTTGACGACGACGACCTTCATGCCGGCCATCACGGCGCTGGCGGCGTTGGTGCCGTGCGCGGAGGACGGGATGAGGCAGATGGTGCGCTGCTCGTCGCCGTTCGCGCGGTGGTAGGCGCGGACGGCCAGCAGGCCGGCGAGCTCGCCCTGGGAGCCGGCGTTCGGCTGGATGGACACCTTGTCGTAACCGGTGACCTCGCAGAGACGTTCCTCCAGCTCGGTGATGAGCGTGAGGTAGCCCTCGGCCTGCTCCACCGGAGCGAAGGGGTGCAGCTGGCCGAATTCGGGCCAGGTGACCGACTCCATCTCGGTGGTCGCGTTGAGCTTCATGGTGCAGGAGCCCAGCGGGATCATGCCGCGGTCCAGCGCGTAGTCCTTGTCCGAGAGCTTGCGCAGGTAGCGCAGCATCGCGGTCTCGGAGCGGTGCTGGTGGAAGACCGGGTGCGACAGGTAGTCGTCCGAGCGCAGCAGGCCCTCGGGCAGGGTGTCGGCCGTGGTCGCGTCGAGCGCCTCGATGTCCGCGGTGACGCCGAAGGCGGCCCAGACGGCCTCGACGTCGGCGCGCAGGGTGGTCTCGTCGCAGGAGACGGAGACGTGGTCGGCGTCGACCTGGTACAGGTTGATGCCACCCTCGCGGGCGGCGGCGACGACCTCGGCAGCGCGGCCCGGGACACGGGCGGTGACCGTGTCGAAGTACGAGCCGTGCACGATCTCGACCCCGCCGGCCGTCAGGCCCGCGGCGAGCAGGGCCGCGTAGCGGTGGGTCCGGCGGGCGATCGTCCGCAGACCGTCCGGGCCGTGGTAGACGGCGTACATGGCGGCCATGACGGCGAGCAGCACCTGAGCGGTACAGATGTTGCTGGTGGCCTTCTCGCGGCGGATGTGCTGCTCGCGGGTCTGCAGCGCCAGGCGGTACGCCCTGTTGCCGTCCGCGTCCACCGAGACGCCGACGAGGCGGCCGGGCAGCGAGCGGGCGTGCTTGTCCTGGACGGCCATGTAGCCGGCGTGCGGTCCGCCGAAGCCCATCGGGACGCCGAAGCGCTGGGTGGTGCCGACGGCGATGTCCGCGCCCAGCGCGCCCGGGGAGGTCAGCAGGGTCAGCGCGAGCAGGTCGGCGGCGACGGCGACGATGGCGCCGAGCTCGTGCGCCTGGTCGATGACCGGCTTGATCTCGCGGACGGCACCGGAGGCGCCCGGGTACTGGATCAGCACGCCGTAGACACCGCGCTCGGCGACCTCGGCCGGGATGCCCTCGGACAGGTCGGCGACGACGACCTCGATGCCGATCGGCTCGGCGCGGGTCTCGATCACGGCGATGGTCTGCGGCAGCGCGTCGGCGTCCACGAGGAAGACGTTGCCCTTGGCCTTGCCCACGCGGCGGGCCAGCGTCATGGCCTCGGCGGCCGCGGTGCCCTCGTCGAGCAGCGAGGCGCCCGAGGTCGGCAGCCCGGTGAGCTCGGCGACGACGGTCTGGAAGTTCAGGAGGGCTTCGAGGCGGCCCTGCGAGATCTCCGGCTGGTACGGCGTGTACGCCGTGTACCAGGCCGGGTTCTCCATGACGTTGCGGAGGATCACCGGGGGCGTGAAGGTCCCGTAGTAGCCGAGACCGATCATCGGGGAGAGGACCTGGTTGCGGTCGGCGAGCGAGCGCAGCTCGGCAAGCACCTCGGCCTCGGTCCGCGCCTCGGGCAGGTCGAGCGCCTCGGCGGTCTTGATCACATCCGGTACCGCGGCGGCGGTCAGTTCGTCCAGGGAGCCGTAGCCCACATGGGCGAGCATCTTCGCCTGCGCCTCGGCATCCGGGCCGATGTGGCGCTGTTCGAAGGGGATGCCTCGCTCCAGCTGGGAGAGCGGAATGCGGTTGGCGGTCATGTACGGAGGCCTCCTGGTCGTATGACCTGCGAGGGGCACCACGGCGCTGGCACCCGGACGGCCTCCCCCTCTGTCATCTGCACCTGAGAGTTTCACCGGAGTCACGGGGGTCGCCCAAGAGCTCCGGCTTTCACCGTCGGTGAGGAGTGGGACCGGCACTGCTCGCCCGGTACCCGCCCCTGCTTTCCAGAGTGGCCTCGTCCGTGCGGTACGTATGCCTGAGAGATTCCGGGGAGGATTTGCTCCTTCGGCGCCTCCGTCTTGCTCACTCGGAGGACTCTCCCGCACAGGGTCGACAGCCATCACCCAGCCTACCAGCGAGGATCTGGGGCCTCCCCCGAGTGGCCTCCGCTGCCGTTATGCACTTCTGTAGTCATTACGGAGGAGTTGCGACCATTTGGAGGGACCGTGCAGACCGACATCGATCCGCGCAGCCTGATCGGCCGCAAGGCGTTCGACCGCAATGGCACCAAGATCGGCACCGTGGACGAGGTCTACCTCGACGATGCCACGGGCGTCCCGGAATGGGCGGCCGTCCGTACGGGCCTCTTCAGCCGGGACGCCTTCGTCCCGCTGGAGCCGAGCGAGATGGTGGGCGACACCCTGCGGGTGCCCTTCGAGCGCTCCCTCATCAGGGACGCCCCCGACTTCGGCGTCGGCCGCCACCTCTCCCCCGAACAGGAGCTGCAGCTCTACCACCACTACGGCCTGGACACGACCCTGCCGACGGACTTCCAGCGCGACTTCGGCCGCCTAGCGAGCGACGAGGGCTGAGCGGGCCCGGGAGGGGGCCGGCGGCCGTGAGCCGGTGCTCGGGCCGGCTCACGCGATGCCCCGCCGTCCGGCTTCCGGATCATGCCGGGCGGGCGGCTCCCGGCTCCCCCTCCCCCACCAGCGGCAGCGGATCGGAAGGCTCCAGCTCGGGGTCGTCCACCCGGAAGGTCCGCACCCGGCCGGGCTCCGATCCGGGCTGCTCGAACCGTACGGTCACCCGCCCCACCCCGCTGCCCTGCACCCACCCGGGCCCGTACACCGCGTGCCGTACGTCGCTCCCGGCCGGCCAGCGCCGCTCGGGAGCCGGCTCCGGCCCCCCGGGCGGCTCGGCGGCCGCCGGGGCCCCGGGAGCCTCAGAAGCCCCCACAGGGGCGGCAGCGGCTCCGGGCTCGCTGTTCCCGCCGGCGACAGCCGTCCCGGCCTCCTCACTCGTCCCGCCCGCCCCGCCCGCCCCGTCCGGCTCAGTGGCGAGCGACTGCGCGAACAGGTCCTCCTGCGTGTAGTCCGCGAGCCCCGTCACCCCCACCCCCAGCAGCCGCACTCCTCCCGTGGTGTCCACGCCCTCCAGCAGCCGCGCCGCGGCCTCCCGCACCACCGCGGGGTCGTCCGTGGGCCCGCGCAGCGTCTCGGACCGCGTCAGCGTCGAGAAGTCGTACCGCCGCACCTTCAACACGATCGTCCGCCCCGAGTGCCCCGAGCCCCGCAACCGCTGCACACACCGGTCGGCGAGCCGCTGCACCTCGTTGCGGATCCGTACCCGGTCGTGCAGGTCCACGTCGAAGGTGTCCTCGACCGACACCGACTTCGCGTCCCGCTCCGCGACCACCGGCCGGTCGTCCAGCCCCAGCGCCATCCGGTACAGGCCCACGCCGTGCGCCCGCCCGAGCATCCGGACCAGCTCGTCCTCCCCGGCCTCCGCCAGCTTCCCCACCGTGGTGATCCCGGCGCGGCGCAGGTGCTCCCCCGTGGCCGGCCCCACTCCGGGCAGCGTCCGTACGGACATCGGCGCGAGCAGCTCGCGCTCGGTCCCCGGCTCGATCAGCAGCAGCCCGGCCGGCTTCGCCTCCTCGGACGCCACCTTGGCCAGCATCTTCGACCCGGCGAGCCCCACCGACCCACTGAGCCCCGTGGCGGCCCTGATGTCGGCCCGCAGCCGCTCCCCCGTCGACCGGGCGGTCCGCGAGTCGAAGGCCACCCCGCCCGCCTCCAGGTCCACGAAGGCCTCGTCCAGGCTTAGCGGCTCCACGAGCGGCGACAGCTCCCGCAGCAGGGCCATCACCACGTCACTGACCTGCCGGTAGAGGCTGAAGCGCGGGAACAGGTAGGCGCCGTTCGGGCAGAGCCGCCGCGCCTGCGCCGTGGGCATCGCGGAGTGCACCCCGAACCGCCTCGCCTCGTACGAAGCCGTGGCGACGACCCCGCGCGGCCCCAGCCCGCCGACGATGACGGCCTTGCCCCGCAGGCTGGGCTTCGACGCCTGCTCCACGGAGGCGTAGAAGGCATCCATGTCCAGATGCAGAATGGTCGGCGCGGCTCTCACGGCACCGATGCTGCCCTACGGGACTGACATTTCTCCGGCCTGGATCATTTCTCCGGCCTGGATCAGACGGCGCGGTTGCGGCGGGCGGCCAGCTCGTCCGTCGGGTTGTGCCCGACCAGGGTCTCGCCGGTGTCCACCCGCTCCCCGTGCAGCTGCGAGAGCGCGCTCTCGGCATCGCGCCACACCACGCCCACGGCGATGCCGAAGATGCCCTGCCCTCCCTGGAGCAGGCTCACGACCTGGTCCGGCGAGGTGCACTCGTACACGGTGGCGCCGTCGCTCATCAGCGTCATCCGCTCGAGGTCCGAGAACCCGCGGTCACGCAGGTGCTGGACCGCCGTACGAATGTTCTGCAGCGCCACCCCGGTGTCCAGGAAGCGCTTGACGATCTTGAGGACCACGACGTCGCGGAAGCTGTAGAGCCGCTGGGTGCCCGAACCGTACGCGGGGCGCACACTCGGCTCCACCAGCCCGGTACGCGCCCAGTAGTCCAGCTGCCGGTACGTGATGCCGGCCGCGGCACACGCCGTCGGCCCGCGGTATCCGATCTGCTCGGGCGCCGGGTCACCGCTCACCGGTCCGACCGGCGTCGACTCCGGCTGACGGCGCGCGGAACCGACCGCGCCACCGTGCAGCGGGTACGGCCCAGCGTCACTCCGTACGGGGGTGCCCCCGGTCGTACCGTCGCCCGTGATCCTCACGCCGACCCTCCGTCCTTGACCTGCCACCTTGAAGGTAGGCAGTCACCAGGGGTGCGTCAACGATCGCCACACTCGGCACGCCGAGTGATAATCACCCTGAGAGTGGTTTCCCGTATCCCGTTATGGGGAAGGGCTAATCGAATGGGCTGAAAGTTCCCCGCCGATCGCGCGGGCGACGCGGCCCACGCCTCACTGCGGGCCGGTGCCGAAGTCCTCGGGCGAGATCTGGTCGAGGAACTCGCGGAACTTCTCCACCTCGTCCTCCTGCTCGTCCGGAATGGCGATTCCGGCGTCGTCCAGCACGCCGTCACTGCCGTAGATCGGCGTCCCCGTCCGCAGGGCCAGCGCTATGGCATCGGAAGGCCGCGCGCTCACCTCGACCCCGCTGGCGAAGACGAGCTCCGCGTAGAAGACGCCCTCCCGCAGATCCGTGATCCGGACCTCGGTGAGCTCCTCGCCGATCGCCTCCAGCACGTCCTTGAACAGGTCGTGCGTCAGCGGCCGGGCAGGGGCCATCCCCTGCTGCGCGAAGGCAATGGCGGTCGCCTCCCCTGGACCGATCCAGATGGGGAGGTACCGGTCGCCTCCCACTTCACGCAGGAGCACGATCGGTTGGTTGGAGGGCATTTCCACCCGGACACCCACAACGTCGAGCTCGTTCACACAGCAACCCTAGGACCTGCCCGCCAGGTTTGGGTAGTCGGGGCTCCACTCCGACCAGCGCGGTCACCGCAGCCGGACGCCCAGAGCCGTCTGCACGAGGGCCTCGTGGAGCCGTACGGACAGCCCCGCCAGCTCCTTCAGCGTGGCCTCCGCATGGGCTCTGGTCTGCGGGTTGCGGTGCCGGCGCAGCGGCGCCACGACCTGCTCCACCAGGCCCGCCTCCCGGTCGGCGGCGGCCTTCATCGCGCGCAAGTGCCGCGGCTCCAGTCCGAAGCGCCCCAGATCGGCCACGAGCCGGGCCACCGTGACCGCCTCGGCGTCGAAACCACCGCCCGGCGCCTCGGCCAGCAGCCCGTACGACTCCCACTCGACCAGCTGGACCTCGTCCGCGTCGGCGGCGGCGATCAGCTCCGCCCGGCCCACCCGGGCCACGGTGGGCCGCTCCCGCCCGACCTCGCCGTACACGGCCGCCGGGCTGGTGGGATCGTTGGAATCCCCGTGCGCGGTGGGCGCCGGGATGCGGATCTGCTCACCGCGGGCAAGCGCGTCGAGCTGCTCGCGGATGACCTTCAGCGGCAGGTAGTGGTCGCGCTGCAGACGCAGGATGTGGGCGAGGCGCTCCACGTCCTCGGCGCTGAACTTGCGGTATCCCGAAGGGGTGCGCCGGGGCTCGACGAGCCCCTCCGCCTCCAGAAAACGGATCTTCGAGATGGTGACTTCGGGGAACTCGTCACGCAGCGTGGTGAGCACCGTGCCGATGCTCACCAGCCGCCCGGCGGAGCCGGTGGTGCCGTTTCCGGCACCCCCTGTCGGGTTGCGCAGCATGGGACCTTCCCTGGGAAGCCCCCGGACGGAGTCCGGGGGTGGGGGTCCCCCCGGACGGTGTCCGGAAGGGGTCAGATGCCCCGCAGGCTCGCGTAGAAGACCAGCCGGTACTTGCCGATCTGCACCTCGTCGCCGTTGTGCAGGGCGACGGAGTCGATCGGTTCCCGGTTCACGTACGTGCCGTTGAGGCTGCCCACGTCGGAGACGGTGAAGCCGCCGTCCTGGCCCCGGCGGAAGTCGACATGGCGCCGGGAGACGGTGACGTCGTCCAGGAAGATGTCGCTCTGCGGGTGCCGGCCCGCCGTGGTCAGCTCGCCGTCCAGCAGGAAGCGGCTACCGGAGTTGGGACCGCGCCGCACGATGAGCAGGGCGGAACCGGGGGGCAGCGCTTCCACCGCGGCCTGGGCCTCGGGGGACAGCGAGGACGACACGTGCGTTTGTCCCGACACCTCGGCCTCGTAGGCCTCCAGGCCCGAGATCGAGATGGTGGACGTGGTCTCCGAGGCACGCTCCGGCGTCAGACCCGGCCGCAGCGGCGCCCCGCAGTTGGAGCAGAACCGGCTGGCCGCATCGCTGCGGTGTCCGCACCTGCTGCAAATCTGCTCGGCCGACATGGACGGCTCCTCGCGCCGCGGCTGCCCCGCGGAGGCATTGGTGGCGTACGGGTCGGGGGCAAACCCTCCACCCGCAGTTGAGGTTGATGGTTCACCGAAACCTATGCCTCCGGTACCGGCAGGGTCAACGGACGACGCGCCGTGGGCGCCCGAAATATCACCCGGGCCGGCAACCTCGTCGCGGAAGAGCGGCCGGTCGCCCTGCCCTTCCACGTCCCCGTGCCCCGCACGGTGCCGTGCCGCACCGCTGTCCTCGCGGTTCTTCTTGCCGAACAACTTCTCAAACAACTTCACGGGCGATTCCCCTTGACCGAAACAGACCCGCCCGTGGGGCAGGACGAACTCCGAATGCAGACACCTGCCGACCCGGACATTCTCACAACGTCCGTAACCACCAGACAGTTTCCACCACGCACCGCGACTTCAGTGCGCCGACCCCCCGCAGGCATCCGCCCGCGTGAGCCGCTCCACCCTCCACTCCAGTTCCTCACGATGACGACCGAGCGTAGTCAGGCTGCTTCGCAGCCCGCAAGGCATCCACAACGATCTTCGCCGACCGTGTGACGGCAACGGTCGCCTGCTCCTTCTCCAGCGTCTGGACGACCCCACCGGGAATGTTGAGCGCGGGCTCCAGATCCTGGGGCTTGCCGATCACCCTGAACTCGTAGGGCTGTGTGATCTTCTTACCGTCGATCGCGACCCCACCGTTCTCGTCGGAGAAGTACGAGCCGGCCACGATGCGCACACCGTTGATCTGGATCGCCTCGGCCCCGGCCGCCCGCAGCTCCTGAAGGGTGTCCAGCAGCTGGTCGGACTTCACCTGGCCCGTGGGATCGGTGATCTTCAGCGTGATGCCCGGGCCCTGCGCTGCCACCGTACCGGCCAGGATCCCGAGTTGCCGCTCCTTCTCCACGGTCTGCTTGCGGGCCTCCTCGGCCTGGTTG
Organism: Streptomyces sp. NBC_01233; assembly: GCF_035989305.1. Taxonomy (NCBI): domain Bacteria; kingdom Bacillati; phylum Actinomycetota; class Actinomycetes; order Kitasatosporales; family Streptomycetaceae; genus Streptomyces; species Streptomyces sp. NBC_01233. Next base: position 1,717,535 of record NZ_CP108514.1, read on the forward strand.
GAGCTGCTCTCCAGCTCCCTGCGCTGATCCTCCAGCGCCTGCTTCTCCTCTTCCAGGCGCTTGGTCCGCCCGTCGAGCTCGTCCAGGATCCGTACGAGGTCCTCCTGGCGGGCCCCGCGCAGCGCGCTGGAGTCGCTGTTCGACCGCACCTGGATGGCCAGCCCCAGCCCCAGGACGAACAGCAGCAGGGCGACGATCAGTTGGGCCCGGCTCACCCGCGGCGGCCACAGCCCGGACGCGAGCCGCTGCCGGCCGGTCTCCTCGGGCGAAGCCGCCTGCACGGACTCCTGCGCAGGCTGCGCCGGCACGTCCTGCGGCGGCACGTCCTGCGGCGGCTGCTCGGCGGGCCCCGGACCCGACTCCTCGGGACTGTCGTTCGTACCCATCGGCCTCACGCCCGGAACACGTGCCGGCGGATGGCCGCGGCGTTGGAGAAGATGCGGATGCCGAAGACCACGACCACACCCGTGGACAGCTGCGAGCCGACGCCGAGCTTGTCACCGAGGAAGACGATCAGCGCCGCCACCACCACGTTCGACAGGAACGACACCACGAAGACCTTGTCCACGAAGATCCCGTCCAGCATCGCGCGCAGACCGCCGAACACCGCGTCCAGCGCCGCCACCACGGCGATCGGCAGATAAGGCTCCACCACGGCCGGTACTTCGGGCCGGACCAGAAGTCCGACCACCACTCCGGCCAAGAGGCCCAGTACCGCGATCACGATGCACCCTTCTGCTGTTCTACCGGTGTAGCTGTACGTACGGTCAGACTCGACGCGGCCGGCAGCCGCACCTCGTCCGCGGCGGACAGGGTGTAGCGGATCCCGTAGCTCTCCTGCAGCACGTGCAGGTACTGGCCGTCCGCAGAGTCCTGGAAGGCCGTGCCGAGCCGCTTCTTGTCCCCCACCGCCAGCACCTCGTACGGCGGCACCAGCGGCCTGTTGTCGACCAGTATCGCGTCACCCGCGGCCCTGATCGCCGAGAGTTCCGTGAGCCGCTGCCCGTTGATGGAGACGGCCTCCGCCCCGGACTGCCACAGCCCGTTGACGATCTTCTGCATGTCGCGGTCGCGGAGCCGGCCGGTGTCCGAGAAACCAGAGCTCTCACGCGGTTTGCCACCGCCTCCGGAGGAAGCGCCCTTCGCATCGTCCACGACCAGCTTGATCCCGGGCCCGCGCACCTCCGTGGCACCGGCCAGCAGCGCCACGAGCTCGCCCTGGCCCCCGCCGGGCTGCTTCAGCGCCGCGCGCTGGCGGGCCGCGACATCGGTCCTCAGGCTGTCGATCTGGCGCTCCAGGCCGTCCGCGCGCTCATCGGCCCGCTGCACCCGGTCGATCAGCTCGTGACGCTCCTTGGCCAGCACCGGAGCGGCTATCCGCGCCTCGGCCGCACCGAGCGTGACGACCATGGCAGTGATCACCAGCCCGGCGGCAAGCCCCAGTTTGGCCTTGAGGGTGCGGGGCAGGCCCGCCGTTCCCTCCGCCTCGCGCCGGGCCGTGGCCTCCGCGTAGCCCTCGTCGAGACTGTGGTCCATCACGTGCGTCAGCAGCGACATGGAAGCGTCCGGGCGCGGAGGCGCAGAAGACGCCGTAGTCCGGTTGTGGGGCGGCTGCGACATGCCGCACATCGTCGCATGTCGGCGCCGTACACATCCAATGCGCCCGTCCGGTGGACCGGAGCGGGCCTCCCGCAACCCGGCCCACCGGACTCTGCCCTACGTGGTCACGCAGCGGTCGGCGCTCAGTGCCCGGCCCCGTCCACCACGGCCGCCCACTCGTCGAGCAGGGCCTGCGCCGAGGCGTCGTCGGGACCTTCGGCCCACAGGTGGGTGACCGCCTCCGCCGGGTCCGGCAGGACCAGGGCCCACCGTCCGTCGGCCTCGACCACCCGTACCCCGTCGGTGGTGTCCACCTGCCGGTCGTCGGCAGCCTCCACGACCCGCCGCATGACGAGTCCCTTCACGGCCCACGGCGTCGGAACGTCCCGCTTGAGCACGTGGGCCCGCGGAATCCGGGCGTCGATCTGGCTCAGCGTGAGCTGGGTACGCGCCACGAGGCCGAGCAGCTGCACGAAAGCCGCCGAACCGTCGAAGACACTGCTGAACTCCGGAACGATGAAGCCGCCCCGGCCGTCCCCGCCGAAGATCGTGTTCTCCGCCCGCCCCACCCGGGTCAGGTCGTCGGGCGACGTCGTCGTCCACTCCACCTGTGTCCCGTGGTACGCCGCCACCTGCTCGGCGACCCGGGTCGTGGTCACCGGCAGCGCGACCTTGCCGCTGCGCTTCTCCGCGGCCACCAGGTCGAGCATCACCAGCAGCGCGCGGTCGTCCTCGATGATCCTTCCGCGCTCGTCCACGAGGGAGATCCGCTCGCCCACCGGGTCGAAACGCACTCCGAAGGCCGCCCGCGCCGAGGCGACGATCTCCCCGAGCCGCACCAGCCCGGCCCGCCGGGACTCGCTGGTCTCCGTCGGCCTGGACTCGTCGAGCCCGGGATTGATCGTCAGGGCGTCCACGCCGAGCCGTCCCAGGAGGCTCGGCAATACGAGCCCGGCGCTGCCGTTGGAGGCGTCCACGACCACTTTGAGCCCGGCATCGCCGATCCCGGTGGTGTCCACCCGCCGCAGCAGCGAGCCCGTGTAGGCGTCGAAGACGCTGCCCGGGAACTGCAGGTCGCCGATCTCGCCGGGGAAGGCACGCCGGTACTCCTGGCGTGCGTACACCCGGTCCAGCTTGCGCTGCTGCTGGAGCGAGAGGTCGGCTCCGCGCTCGTCCAGGAACATGATGTCCACCGAGTCCGGCACACCCGGCGAGGTCCGGAGCACGATCCCGCCGGCGGTGCCTCGCGCGGTCTGCTGCCGCGCCACCGGCAGCGGTACGTTCTCCAGGTCCCGTACGTTGATCGCGCTGGCCTGCAGCGCCGAGATCACGGCCCGCTTGAGCGCTCTCGCGCCTCGGGAGTGGTCACGGGCCGTGGTGACCGTCGCCCCCTTCTTCAGGGTCGTCGCATAGGCGCCGGCCAGCCGGACCACCAGCTCGGGGGTGATCTCGACGTTCAGGATCCCGGAGACTCCCCGCGCGCCGAACAGATGGGCCTGCCCGCGGGACTCCCAGATGACGGACGTGTTGACGAAGGCGCCGGCCTCGATCGTCTTGAAGGGATAGACCCGCACGTTCCCCTGAACGATCGATTCCTCACCGACGAGGCACTCGTCACCGATGACGGCCCCGTCCTCGATCCGCGCGGAACGCATGATGTCGGTGTTCTTGCCGATGACACAGCCGCGGAGATTGCTGTGGGGCCCGATGTAGACGTTGTCGTGGACGACGGCCCTGTGCAGGAAGGCCCCGCTCTTGACGACGACGTTCGACCCGATGACGGTGTGCTCGCGGATCTCCACGCCGGCCTCGATCTTGGCGTAGTCCCCGATGTACAGCGGCCCGCGCAGCACCGCGTCCGGGCTCACCTCGGCCCCTTCGGCGATCCACACCCCGGGTGAGATCTCGAAGCCGTCCATCTCGATGTCGACCTTGCCCTCGAGCACGTCGGCCTGCGCCTTGACGTAGCTCTCGTGCGTGCCCACGTCCTCCCAGTAGCCCTCGGCCACATAGCCGTAGATCGGCCGGCCTTCCTTCATCAGCTGCGGGAAGACATCGCCGGACCAGTCGACGGAGACATCAGGGTCCACGTAATTGAAGACCTCGGGCTCCATGACGTAGATACCGGTGTTGACGGTGTCGGAGAACACCTGCCCCCAGGTCGGCTTCTCCAGGAAGCGCTCGACCTTGCCTTCCTCGTCCACGATCGTGATGCCGAATTCCAGCGGGTTCGGCACCCGGGTCAGGCACACCGTGACGAGTGCGCCCTTCTCCTTGTGGAAGCGGATCAGATCGGTGAGGTCGAAGTCGGTGAGCGCATCGCCGGAAATGACGACGAAGGCATCATCCTTCAACGCCTCCTCGGCATTCTTCACACTGCCGGCGGTGCCGAGTGGCTTCTCCTCGTTGGCATAGGTGAGCTCCATTCCGAGCTCTTCGCCATCCCCGAAGTAGTTCTTGACGAGCGACGCCAGGAACTGCACGGTGACCACGGTCTCGCTGAGCCCATGGCGCTTGAGCAGCCTGAGCACGTGCTCCATGATCGGCCGGTTGGCCACCGGCAGGAGCGGCTTGGGCATGCTCGAGGTCATGGGGCGAAGACGCGTACCTTCGCCACCGGCCATCACGACGGCCTTCATGTCGGAAGAATCCTCCTTGAGAGATGACAGTCGTGCCGACCCTCACCCGTCTCGGTCGGTGACTCCGCGACTCTTCCGCGTCATCCGGCGCCGGTCGGGCTCAATCGGCCGTGGCGTCAGCCTTCACGAGACGGCGGACTTGAACCACGTAAAGGATTCCTGCCCACCAATAGAGGGTTGTACCCCATCCCGCGAACGCCCATCCGAAAACTGACCCCAACCAGGCCAACCAACCCGTGCCATCACTGAGCAGCAGCAAGGGAAACGCGTACATCAGGTTGAAGGTCGCCGCCTTGCCGAGGAAGTTGACCTGCGGCGGCGGATAGCCGTGACGGCGCAGGATCCACACCATGACCAGCAACATCAGCTCACGCAAGAGCAGTGCTCCGGTGAGCCACAGCGGCAGCAGCTCGCGATAGGTCAGACCGAAGAGCGTCGACAGGATGTAGAGGCGGTCCGCAGCCGGATCCAGCAGCCGGCCGAGCTTGCTGATCTGATTCCAGCGCCGCGCGAGCTTCCCGTCGAGGTAGTCGCTGATCCCGCTGAGCATGAGGACGGCCAGGGCCCATCCGTCGTACTCCGCGAGAATCAGCCACAGGAACAAGGGCACGCCGGCCAGGCGAGCCATGCTCAGGATGTTCGGAATGGTGAAAATTCGGTCAGTCTGAACCCGAGTCTCCTGGACCTCCACCCGGGGGCCTCCACTGTGACTGTAGAAAACGGTCGTTCGATGCCCCCTGACCCTACAGGAGACCGCACACGTGTCCTGAACGCAGAAAAGCCCCGCACCGAACCCGAGGGTTTGGTGCGGGGCTTCCCGCAATGATTGTTCGGCGGCGTCCTACTCTCCCACAGGGTCCCCCCTGCAGTACCATCGGCGCTGAAAGGCTTAGCTTCCGGGTTCGGAATGTAACCGGGCGTTTCCCTAACGCTATGACCACCGAAACACTATGAAATTTGAACGCTGGCATGAACACAGCTGTTCGTTATTTCAGAACTAACACAGTGGACGCGAGCAACTGAGGACAAGCCCTCGGCCTATTAGTACCAGTCAGCTTCACCCGTTACCGGGCTTCCACATCTGGCCTATCAACCCAGTCGTCTACTGGGAGCCTTACCCTCTCAAGGAGGTGGGAATACTCATCTTGAAGCAGGCTTCCCGCTTAGATGCTTTCAGCGGTTATCCCTCCCGAACGTAGCCAACCAGCCATGCCCTTGGCAGGACAACTGGCACACCAGAGGTTCGTCCGTCCCGGTCCTCTCGTACTAGGGACAGCCCTTCTCAATATTCCTACGCGCACAGCGGATAGGGACCGAACTGTCTCACGACGTTCTAAACCCAGCTCGCGTACCGCTTTAATGGGCGAACAGCCCAACCCTTGGGACCGACTCCAGCCCCAGGATGCGACGAGCCGACATCGAGGTGCCAAACCATCCCGTCGATATGGACTCTTGGGGAAGATCAGCCTGTTATCCCCGGGGTACCTTTTATCCGTTGAGCGACGGCGCTTCCACAAGCCACCGCCGGATCACTAGTCCCGACTTTCGTCCCTGCTCGACCCGTCGGTCTCACAGTCAAGCTCCCTTGTGCACTTACACTCAACACCTGATTGCCAACCAGGCTGAGGGAACCTTTGGGCGCCTCCGTTACCCTTTGGGAGGCAACCGCCCCAGTTAAACTACCCATCAGACACTGTCCCTGATCCGGATCACGGACCGAGGTTAGACATCCAGCACGACCAGAGTGGTATTTCAACGATGACTCCACAACCACTGGCGTGGCCGCTTCACAGTCTCCCACCTATCCTACACAAGCCGAACCGAACACCAATATCAAACTGTAGTAAAGGTCCCGGGGTCTTTCCGTCCTGCTGCGCGAAACGAGCATCTTTACTCGTAGTGCAATTTCACCGGGCCTATGGTTGAGACAGTCGAGAAGTCGTTACGCCATTCGTGCAGGTCGGAACTTACCCGACAAGGAATTTCGCTACCTTAGGATGGTTATAGTTACCACCGCCGTTTACTGGCGCTTAAGTTCTCAGCTTCGCACGCCCGAAAGCGCACTAACCGGTCCCCTTAACGTTCCAGCACCGGGCAGGCGTCAGTCCGTATACATCGCCTTACGGCTTCGCACGGACCTGTGTTTTTAGTAAACAGTCGCTTCTCGCTGGTCTCTGCGGCCACCCCCAGCTCACGGAGTAAATCCGATCACCAGTGATGGCCCCCCTTCTCCCGAAGTTACGGGGGCATTTTGCCGAGTTCCTTAACCATAGTTCACCCGAACGCCTCGGTATTCTCTACCTGACCACCTGAGTCGGTTTAGGGTACGGGCCGCCATGAAACTCGCTAGAGGCTTTTCTCGACAGCATAGGATCATCCACTTCACCACAATCGGCTCGGCATCAGGTCTCAGCCTTAATGAGGGACGGATTTGCCTACCCCTCGGCCTACACCCTTACCCCGGGACTACCACCGCCCGGGCTGGACTACCTTCCTGCGTCACCCCATCGCTTACCTACTACAAGTCTGGTTCGTCGGCTCCACCACTTTCCTTTCCCCGAAGGGTCCGGAACGGCTTCACGGACTTAGCATCGCCTGATTCGATATTGGGCGTTTCAAAGCGGGTACCGGAATATCAACCGGTTGTCCATCGACTACGCCTGTCGGCCTCGCCTTAGGTCCCGACTTACCCTGGGCAGATCAGCTTGACCCAGGAACCCTTAGTCAATCGGCGCACACGTTTCTCACGTGTGTATCGCTACTCATGCCTGCATTCTCACTCGTGAACCGTCCACAACTAGCTTCCGCTGCTGCTTCACCCGGCACACGACGCTCCCCTACCCATCACAGCGGGCGTTGGCCCTATTGCTGCAATGACACGACTTCGGCGGTACGCTTGAGCCCCGCTACATTGTCGGCGCGGAATCACTTGACCAGTGAGCTATTACGCACTCTTTCAAGGGTGGCTGCTTCTAAGCCAACCTCCTGGTTGTCTCTGCGACTCCACATCCTTTCCCACTTAGCGTACGCTTAGGGGCCTTAGTCGATGCTCTGGGCTGTTTCCCTCTCGACCATGGAGCTTATCCCCCACAGTCTCACTGCCGTGCTCTCACTTACCGGCATTCGGAGTTTGGCTAAGGTCAGTAACCCGGTAGGGCCCATCGCCTATCCAGTGCTCTACCTCCGGCAAGAAACACACGACGCTGCACCTAAATGCATTTCGGGGAG
>NZ_CP108514.1:2027500-2230000 GCF_035989305.1 Streptomyces sp. NBC_01233
AGGGCCAGGTGCACGGCGAACTCGCCGACGATGGTCTTGCCCGAGCCTGTAGGGGCGGCGACGAGGACGCCCTTGCCGGCCTCCAGTGCCTTGCAGGCCTCGACCTGGTACGGGTCCAGATCGAAGTCGTACATCTCGCGGAAGGGGGCCAGGGCAGTGGCCTCTTCGGCGGCGCGGATCCGGGCAGCGGCGTACCGCTCGGCGGGTGAGAGTTCTTCGGTCATCTTGCTGTCGAGCCTACCCGCCACCTCTGACAACAGTCGCGATCATTTAAGCGAGCAGCCGGACCGCTCCGGGGACGCATTCCGCGGTCACCGGCAGCGCCCCCAGCGGCTCGCCGTCCGCGTACGCCGTCAGGCCCGGCGCCTCCAGGGTGATCTTCCGGTCCCGGTGGACGCTCACCTTGGAGTGGCTCAGGTGCCTGCCCTTGCAGACCTGCGGAAACACCGACAGCAGGGTGGCCCGGCTGCAGTCGCCGACCACCGTGACGTCGAAGAGCCCGTCGTCGGGGACGGCTTCCGCACAGATCCTCATGCCGCCGTAGGAGGATCCTCCCCCGGACTCCGTCCGGGGGGAGCGTCCTCGGCGTCCGCGCCCACCACCGTCCGTACGGAGAAGCCGGCCGCCCGCAACGCGGAAGCGGCCGGCTGCGCGGCGTGCGCGCCCCGGCCGCGGCCCGCGGTGGGATGGACGAAGAGGGTGATCTCAGAGCTCACCCAGCGTGGGGGGACACCTCCCAGCGGTAGCTGGGGGCGTACCTGTCAGGTGGCGTCGTCGTAACCGTTGATCCGCTGGCGTCCGCCGTCGGCCTGGCCGGGCAGCGCGGCGGGGGCGGACACCGATTCCAGCTCGCCGATGGGCGCCGGGGTCAGGTCCAGCTCGGAGGCCTCGTCGTCGCTCAGACCCGCGTCGGGGTCGTTGCGCCGGCGCCTGCGGTCGTTGAGGAGACAGATGCCGAGGGCCAGGAAGTAGAGGGCCACGATGGGCAGGGCCAGCGCGAGCATGGTCGGCGGGTCACCCGTGGGGGTCGCGAAGGCGGCGAAGACCGTGATGCCGAGGACCATGCCCCGCCACCAGCCGGCGAGCCGCTTGCCGGTGAGGACACCCGTGAAGTTCAGGAGGATCAGCAGGAGCGGCAGCTCGAAGGCCAGGCCGAACACGATCACCATGCGGCTGACCAGGTCGAGGTAGTCGTCGACCGGCAGCAGGTTGCGCGCGTGATCGGGAGTGAACTCCAGCATGATGATCGCGGTCTGCGGAAGGATCTTGTACGCGAGCACGGCGCCGGCCGCGAACAGCGGCGCACCGACCGCGACGAAGCTCCGCGCGTACTTCTTCTCGTGGCTGTGCAGGCCCGGCGCGGCGAACGCCCACAGCTGGTACAGCCACACCGGCGCGGACAGCACCACACCGGACATCAGCGAGACCTTCAGGGCGATCGAGAACGCCGAGATGAGACCGTTCACGGTCATGTCGGCGCAGGGCTGGCCGTTGCGCTGGGTCACCACACCGTCCCTGCAGCCGACGGAGTCCAGCATCGGCTTCAGCAGGAAGTTGATGATCTCCCTGTAGAAGAAGGCCGAAATGACGGTGATCACCAGGATCGCCAGGACCGACTTCAGCAGACGGTTTCGCAGCTCACGCAGGTGCTCGACAAGAGGCATCCGCCCTTCGGCGTCCTTGTCCGCTTTCCCCTGCTTGCGGGCAGACTTGAGCAACCCACGTCCCTTGTCTCGTTGCAGATGACTGGCGCGTACGGCGTGCGTCAGCCCTGGGCGGTGCGGTTCGGCTCGCTGACCGGGCGGGAGCTGGTGACGTCACCGGGGGCGGCCTGGATGGTGCGCGGGGCGACGGGCTGCTGCGCGGACTGGTCCGCGACGGTGGTGGCGGTGGCCGCGTCCTCGGCCTCGCCTTCCTTCTTCATGGCCTTGGCCTCGCTCTTGAGGATGCGGGCCGACTTGCCGAGGGAGCGGGCCATGTCGGGGAGCTTCTTGGCGCCGAACAGCAAGATGATGACTCCGAGAATGACGAAGATTTCCCAACCCCTGAGGTTGCCGAACATAGGTATCTTCCTTTTCTCCGAGGTTCACAGCACAACGGCACGGGCGCCCAGGACTGTCTCTACCGAGGATCGTAACCCCAGGGGGTTAACGCCCGGCAATCCCCCGGCGTCCCCCGTCTTGCGTCCTGGCCGGATGTCAATCCCCCGGTCACACGCCCGTCTCATTCGCTACGGTCGCACGTCGCGGCCCGCCCTGGCCAGGTCCGCGGCCGCCCGCTCCAGATCGCCCGAGGCATCGGTGATCCGGCGGCTGGCCTGCGCGACCTGCACGGAGAGTCTGCGCACCTCCGCGTAGACCCGCACCGCCAGCACGGCGAGCACGGCGACTCCGAGGAAGCCCAGGGCAATTGCGAACATCGGCCACAGCATGGGCCGAGCCTAGGCCACCACCCGCCTCAGATGCTGCGCAGGGTGCTCACGCCACCGCCCGTCAGCAGCTCCACAATGCGCTCACCAGCAGGTTTACGCACGGAGGCACCGCATTCAGGACACGTGAAGGAGTAGAAGGTGGCCCGCCGGCTGCCGCCGATGGCCAGCCGCAGGGCGCCCGCGTCCAGCTCGAAGCGCGCCCGGCAGTCGGGACAGGAGGCCTTGAAGGCGACGGGCCCTGACGTTGGCGACATCGACCGCGCTCCCCTCAGACCTGTTCCCCGTACCCCGCGAGTGCTTCTCGAGCCGCGCTCCGCGCGCTCTCCGCCAGCTCTGCGGGGGCGACGATCCGCCCCTCGCGCCCGAGCCGCAGCGCGAGCCGGCGCAGCGAAGCCGGATCCGGGCTGCGCAGCGTGATCCGCAGGCCTCCGTCGGCCAGCTCCTCCGCGCTGTCGTGCGGGTAGTACTCGGCGACCCAGCGCCCGCCCGGCCCCACCTCGACGACGACCTCCGGGTCCTCGGCGGCCGGCTGGACCAGGCCCTCGGACAGATCGCGCGGCTCGATCGCCGGCGGCTCGGCCCGCTCGTCCAGCAGCCGGATCTCCGCCACCCGGTCGAGCCGGAAGGTGCGCCGGGCCTCGGAGAGGTGGCACCACCCCTCCATGTACGTGTGCCCCACCGCGAACAGCCGGATCGGGTCGACCTTGCGCTCGGTGAGCTCGTCGCGCGCGGGCGAGTAGTAGCGCAGCCACAGCCGCCGGCGCTCCGCGATGGCCCGGTCGACGTCCGCGAAGACCCCGCCCTCCGACTCGAAGGTCACCGACAGCCGGGAGCTGGCCCCGGCCGCCTCGCCCGCGGCCGCCTCCAGCTTGGCGGTGGCCCGCAGCAGGGCCTCCCGGTCGCTCTCGCGCAGCCCCGGCAGGGTCGCCACGGCACGCGCGGCGACCAGCAGCGCGGTCGCCTCGTCGGCGGCCAGCCGCAGCGGCTCGGCGGTGGACTCCCCCGAAGCGTCGGGGTTGCGCCACCAGATGCGCTCCCCGTCGGTGTCGATGTCGAGCAGGTCCCCGCCCCGGAAGCTGGTCCCGCACATGGGCAGCACGTCGAGGTCCGAGATCAGCTCGTCCTCGGTGATCCCGAAGGCGCGGGCGACGTCGGCGACGTGCGCCCCGGGGCGCTCGCGCAGGTACGTCACCAGGGACAGCATCCGGCGGGTCTGGTCGATGGCGTTGGCAGCCATGCTGGTACGTCTCCCCCTCAGGGCACGTCTTCGAATGTGGAGGTCTCGAAGCTGGCGGATCTCGGATCGGGCTCTCGGATCCGGCTCTCGGACGGAGCGGATCCCGGACGGTGCGGCGGCGGACGCGGGCGCCGCCCCCGCGCACCGGGTCAGGCCTTGGCCACGGCCCGCAGCCGGTCCATCACGTCGGCGCGCAGGTCGGCGGGCCCGACCACGACGACGTCGGGCCCGAACTCCACCAGCCAGGCGTCCAGCCCGTGCCCGTACGGGATCTCCAGCTCGTCCCAGCCGTCCGCACCCTCGCGCACCGCGGTGGCCTTGGCCCGCAGCGGGTAGCCCGCACCCGCGCGCAGCCGGATCAGCGCGGAGCGGTCCGCGCTCTCCCCGGCCCAGCTCGCCACGGTCTCCCGCACGGTCACCACGTCGGGTACCTCCGCCGTGTACTTGGCCGCCCGGGAGCGCACCTTGCCGGTGATCCGCGACAGCCGGAACACCCGCTCCGCCCCGCGGTCCCGGTCGTAGCCGGCCAGGTACCAGTGACCGCGCCAGCACTCCAGCGCCCAGGGCTCCACCTGCCGGGTCTCGGGCCGTGCCGCGGTGGACTTGCGGTAGTCGAAGACCACCGGCCGGCGGTCCCGGCAGGCCAGCATCAGCGGCTCGAAGGCCGCCTCGTGGACCGGGATGCGCGGCTCGATGGCGCTGTGCTGGCCCTCGTAGGGGTCGCCCGCCTCGGGCATCCCGCCCGCGCGCAGCTTCTGCAGGGCCCCGCTGGCGGCCCCCGCCAGGCGGGCCTGCTGCCAGACCTTGGCCGCCAGCCCCAGGGCGGCGGCCTCCTCGGCGTCCAGCGAGACGGGAGGCAGCCGGTTGCTGTCCCGGCGGGCCAGGTAGCCGGTCTCGCCGTCCAGGTTCTCCACCGTCTCGATGACCAGGCCGAGTTCCCGCAGATCGTCCTTGTCCCGCTCGAACATGCGGTTGAAGGACTCGTCGTTGCCGGCCTCCATGTAGGCCTCGATGGAACCGCGCAACTCGCGCTTGCTCAGCGGCCGGCGGGTCCCCAGCAGACACAGCGCCAGATTCATCAGCCGCTCGGCCTTGGCAATCGCCATCGACGCCCTTCCCCCGTTCTCGACACACTCGTGACCGTTGACCGTACCGCCCCGGCGGTCCCGGACAAAAGCGAGGGCCCCCGCCTCACGGCGGGGGCCCTCGGAGTGACTGCCGGTGAATCAGGCGGCCATCAGGTCACAGACGAAGATCAGCGTCTCGCCCGGGGCGATCGCGCCGCCCGCGCCGCGGTCGCCGTAGGCGAGGTGGGCGGGGATCGTCAGCTTGCGACGGCCGCCGACCTTCATGCCCGCGATGCCCTGGTCCCAGCCCGCGATGACGCGGCCGGCGCCGAGCGGGAACTGCAGCGCGGAACCGCGGTTCCACGAAGCGTCGAACTCCTCGCCGGTGGAGAAGGCCACGCCCACGTAGTGGACGGAGACCATGGCACCGGCCTTGGCCTCGGCCCCGTCGCCCTCCCAGATGTCCTCGATGACGAGGTCCTTCGGGGCTTCGCCCTCGGGGAAGTCGATCTCGGGCTTCTCGAGCTTGTCGCTCACGGAACTGCTCCTCATACGTACGAAACGGTCAACCGGAACAGTCTTACATCACGGTGAGGATGTCGAGGCTGAAGACCAGCGTCGACTTCGCCGGGATGGTGCCCTGCTCCTTGTCACCGAAGGCCTGGTCCGGCGGGATGACCAGCAGGATGCGACTGCCGGCCTTCTTGCCGATCAGGCCGTCCTTCAGGCCCGGGACCGAAAGCTCCTTCAGCGGCCAGGTGACCGTCTGGCCCGAGGTGTACGTGCTTTCGAAGGTCTTGTCGTCCTTCCACGTCTTGCCGTTGAACTTCACGACGACGGAGTCGGTGTCCTTGACCACCGCGCCGTCACCCTCCAGGACGTAGCTCGAATCGAGACCAGCTTGGCCGGCTCGGCCGTGTCCTTCGGGACGGTCACGGAGACCTCGTTGCCGTCCGTGTTCGTCCCGACCTTGGGCAGGTCCTTGTTCTCCTGGGCGACTTCCTTGCCCGTGGCCGAGGCCGGGACGGTGGCGCCCTTGACGATGTCCACGACGAAGACCAGCGTGGCGTTCGGCTTGATCTTCGGCTCCGAGCCCTTGGCCCCGTAACCGAGGTCCGGCGGGATCACGAGCTCGACACGGCTGCCGACCTTCTGACCCTCCAGGCCCTGGTCCCAGCCCTTGATGACGCCGCCGGCGCCGATGGTCAGGTCGAACGGCGCGGGCCGGCCGAAGCTCTGGTCGAACGGCTCCTTGCCGTCCCACACCTGGCCGAGGTAGTTGACCTGCGCGATGTCGTTCTTCTTCAGCACCTGCCCGGTGCCCTCGCTGATGGTCACCACCTTCAGCTCCTTGGGCGGCGCACCCTTCCCCTTCGACAGGGTGGGCGTCTCCCCGAACTTGGCACCCTTGGTGATCGCGGGCGCCCCGTTCTTCATCTGGGCGGAGTCGGAGCCGCTGTCGTCGCCACACGCTGCTGTCGTCAGCAGCAGAAGGGGTACGACAAGCAGGCCGGCAAGTCGGCGCACGGGTTCCTCAGATCTCAGACGGCAAGGCGGTCGCCCGCCACTCTAAGCCGTGCACAGGGCCCCGTACGAGAGACGTACGGGGCCCCGGTAAGGAGTGCGATGTCACATTGCGGACCTACATGCCGGCGATCAGCTTCTCCACCCGGTCGTCCACCGACCGGAACGGGTCCTTGCACAGCACCGTCCGCTGCGCCTGGTCATTGAGCTTCAGGTGCACCCAGTCGACCGTGAAGTCCCGCCGCTGCTCCTGCGCCCGCCGGATGAAGTCCCCGCGCAGCCGCGCCCGCGTCGTCTGCGGGGGCACCGACTTGCCCTCGAAGATCTTGAGGTCGTTGCAGATCCGCGCCGCCTGCCCCTTGCGCTCCAGCAGGTAGTACAGCCCGCGCCGACGGTGGATGTCGTGATACGCGAGGTCTATCTGAGCCACCCGCGGATTCGACGTGGTCATGTTGTGCTTGGCCCGGTACCGCTCGATCAGCTGGTACTTCATGACCCAGTCGATCTCGGTCCCGATCCGGTCCAGGTCCTCCGCGTCGATCGCGTCCAGCGTGCGGCCCCACAGCTCCAGCACCTGGTCCACCACACCGGTACGGATGCCCCGGCGCTCGGCGAAGTCCACGGCCTTGTCGTAGTACTCCCGCTGGATCTCCAGCGCCGAGGCCTCCCGGCCGCTCGCCAGGCGCACCTTGCGCTGACCCGTGATGTCGTGACTGACCTCGCGGATCGCCCGGATCGGGTTCTCCAGGGTCAGGTCCCGCATCACCGTGCCCGCCTCGATCATGCGCAGCACCAGGTCGGTGGCCCCGACCTTGAGCAGCATGGTCGTCTCGGACATGTTCGAGTCACCCACGATGACGTGCAGCCGGCGGTAGCGCTCGGCGTCCGCGTGCGGCTCGTCCCGGGTGTTGATGATCGGCCGCGACCGGGTCGTGGCGGAACTGACGCCCTCCCAGATGTGCTCGGCCCGCTGGCTCACGCAGTAGACCGCGCCCCGGGGCGTCTGCAGCACCTTGCCGGCGCCGCAGATCAGCTGCCGCGTGACAAGGAACGGAATGAGAATGTCCGCCAGGCGGGAGAATTCCCCGTGCCGGGCCACCAGGTAGTTCTCGTGGCAGCCGTACGAGTTGCCCGCCGAGTCGGTGTTGTTCTTGAAGAGATAGACGTCGCCCGCGATTCCCTCCTCGTGCAGGCGGCGTTCGGCGTCGACGAGCAGTCCTTCGAGAATGCGCTCGCCTGCTTTGTCGTGGGTAACCAATTCGGTCACGTTGTCGCATTCGGGAGTTGCATATTCCGGATGCGAACCCACATCGAGGTACAGGCGGGCGCCGTTCCGCAGGAAGACATTGCTGCTGCGGCCCCATGACACAACACGGCGGAAGAGGTAGCGCGCCACTTCGTCAGGAGACAGTCGGCGCTGTCCCCTGAACGTGCACGTGACGCCGTACTCGTTCTCCAGCCCGAAAATGCGGCGGTCCATGACTGAACATTACGCCTTCTGCCCTCTTCTGAAACCGGGTTGGGAGCGCCGTTTCGATCAGTTCCCCGCAGCGGGCCCGCCGACCCGGCGCCGAACAGGCCCCCGCACCGCCCCACCGACCGGTGTGGCGCCCCAGAATCACCCCGCCGACGAGGCCTCTGACGCCACCTCGCGCGCCCCACCGGACACCCCGTCAGACGAACCCGCCACCGCGCGGCTCGGCCCCGCAGTTGCCAGCACCCGCTGAGTGACCATCAGCACCAGCAGCGCGGCGACACCCGCCACGGACGCCACCCCGAAGCTCGCCGCCGTACCGCCCAGCTCCACCGCCGGCCCCGCCACCGCCGTACCGATCGCCGCACCCACCCCAAAGAAGGTCACCAGCCACGAGAACGCCTCCGTCACCGTGCCCGCCGGAGCGTGCCGGTCCACCACGATGAACGCACACGCCAGCGCAGGCGCCAGGAACACCCCCGACAGCGCCGCCAGAGCCGTCATCGCCACCGGCCCCGGAGTCAGCATCAGCGGCAGATAGCCCAGCGCCAGCAGCGCCACCAGCATCCGCAGCCGGCGCTCCGGCGCACCCGCCCACTGACGCGCCCCGTACGTCACCCCGCCGATCAGCGCACCCAGCCCGAGCGCCGCCATCAGCCACCCGTACACCGCCTGGTTCCCGTGATCGTCCGCGTACGCCACACCCGCCACCGTGATCGAACCCAGCGCCATGCCCACGAAGAAGAAGGCACCCAGCAGCGCCAGCAGCCCCCGCGAACGCAGCGCACCCAGCCAGTGGGCCTCCCGCGGCGCCGAACGCCACCTGCGCGAAGGCTCGCTCACCACCACCGACAGCGCACCCAGCACCCCGATGGCATTGAGCGCCAGCAGCGCCCCGGCCGGCGACCACAGCGCCACGAACAGCGTCACCAGCAGCGGACCGACCGTGAACATGACCTCCTGGGCCACCGCGTCCATCGCGTACGCCGCGTGCACCTTCTCCTCGCGGCCCCCCAGCACGCTCGGCCACAACGCCCGCAGCCCGCCCTCCAGGGGCGGCGTGAAGAGCCCCGCGACGACCACCGCGGCATACGCGGCCACCGTCGACCCCGCACCCGCCAGCGCCAGCCACACCACGCCCAGCGCCGAGACCACGGCGGCCGGCAGCTGCACCCGCGGCTGCCCGAACAGGTCCACCGCCCGGCCCAGCAACGGCTGGCCCACCGCGTTGGCCACCCCGTACGCGGCGGCGAGGGCCCCCGCGAGGCTGTAGCTGCCGCCCTCGGCGCGCGTGAACAGCACGATCGCGATCGGCGCCGTCGCGTTCGGCAGCCGCCCTATGAGCGTGCCCACCAGCAGCCTCGCGGCGTGCCGGGTCCGCAGCAGCTCCGCGTATCCCGCGGCCATGTCCGCCCCCTTCTGCCCGGATCCCGCCGGGGTAATACGTATAACGTGACCCGTCATACGTACCATGGCCGCAGTCGGCAGGTCCACCCCACGGACCCCGACACCACCCCCGACCTCGCACTTCAGGAGCCACCTGTGACGAGACCCACCAGCCGCGACGTGGCCACCGCCGCCGGGGTCTCCCAGGCCACCGTCTCCCTCGTCCTCGGCGACAAATGGCCCGGCCGCGTCTCCGAACGCACCGCCGACCTCGTCCGCGAAACCGCCACCCGCCTCGGCTACCGCCCCAACCTCGCCGCCCGCAACCTCCGCCTCGGCTCCACCCACACCGCCCTCCTCGTCGTCCCCGCCCTCACCAACGAATTCTTCGCCCGCGTCTACACCGGCGCCGCCCGGGTCGCCGCCGAACACGGCTTCGGCGTCGTCCTCTACCCCTCCCCCGACGGCACCGGCCCCGCCCGCGACCCCTTCGCCTCCGCCCGCGCCGCCCTCGACGGAGTCATCGCCTCCTCCATGGCCGCCGACGCCCTCGACGCCATCGGCGGCGACACCCTCCCCCTCGTCATGCTCGACAGCGACCCCGCCGCCGGCACCGCCGCCGCCCACGTCAACCTCGCCATGGCCGACGGCATGCGCCAGATCACCGAACACCTCCTCGCCCTCGGCCACCGCCGCTTCCTCCACCTCGCCTCCGCCGTCGACTCCTGGACCTTCGACACCCGCGCCGAAGCCCTGGCCACCCTCCTGGGCCCCGGAACCGAACTGCGCACCGTACGGTCCCCCCTCACCGTCGACGGCGCCCGCACGGCCGTGGAGAGCGCCCTCGCCACCCCCCTGGACCGCCCCACCGCCATCGTCTGCGACGACGACATCCTCGCCGCCGGTGCCTGCAAAGCCGCCCGCCGCCTCGGCCTGCGCATCCCCGAGGACCTCTCCGTCACCGGCTTCGACGACCTCGCCCTCGCCACCGCCGTCGAACCCGAACTCACCACCGTCCACCTCCCCGCCGAACGCGTCGGCGAACAAGGCATGACCGCCCTCCTCGCCGTCCTCGAAGGCACCCCCTGGACCGCCCCCGACATCCCCGTCCGCCTCGTCGTCCGCGACTCCTCCGGCCCCGCCCCCACCCCCTGACCCGGGCGAGGGCCGGACGGAGCCGGACACGACGAAGCCCCGGCCCACCGAAAGGCGGGTTCTAATGATCCACGCAACACCCTGGAGTTCAGGGAGTTGCGGGGATCG
Source organism: Streptomyces sp. NBC_01233 (assembly GCF_035989305.1). Lineage (NCBI taxonomy): Bacteria > Bacillati > Actinomycetota > Actinomycetes > Kitasatosporales > Streptomycetaceae > Streptomyces > Streptomyces sp. NBC_01233. The sequence goes on from NZ_CP108514.1 coordinate 2,037,883, forward strand.
TGGATTTCGAGGTGCTGAAGGCGAGGTTCTTCGAGGCGCTGGACAGGGAGAACGGCAGCATCACTGCTGCGGCTCGTGCAGTCGGAGTGAACCGCAACACGGCGTTCGGGTGGGCACGCCGGGCCGGAGTCCGTGGTCGCGGCAAGCCTCGCAGGCCCGGCCACCCCGGTCGGGCGGAGTACGAGCGGCTGCGTGCTGCGGGAGTCCGGCGCCGTGATGCCGCCGCGCAGGCCGGCGTCCATGAGCGCACCGCTGAGGACTGGGACCGCGGTATCCGGCAGATCGGCCACTCGCGCCTGCATCCTGACGGGCGCCGCATCGACTACAAGACCGGTGTGACCACCATCGCCGCCACCTCTTCAAGGTCGTCCCTCGCAACGGTCGAGGCCGAACTGCACCCCAGGTTTCTCACGGTGACCGAGCGAGAGCTGATCGCTGATCTGCACCGTGAAGGCCGGTCGCTGCGCGCGATCGGACGGGCACTGGGCCGACCGGCGTCCACGATCAAGCGCGAGATCGACGCCCGGTCGGTCGATGGCGTCTACCGGCCGCACCGGGCCCAGCGGGCATGGGCGAGGAGCCGGTCGCGCCCCAAGGACTCCAAGCTCGCCCAGGACGGCCCGCTCCGCCGGTTCGTCGCGGAAAAGCTGCAGGAACAGTGGTCACCCGAGCAGATCTGCCACGCTCTGGTCATCGAGTTCCCCGACGACGAGAGCATGCGCGTGAGCCCGGAAACGATCTACCAGGCGGTCTACGTCCAGGCCCGTGGCGGACTGCGCCGCGAAGTCGCGGCCGCGCTGCGCACCGGGCGCACTCGCCGCAAGCCGCACCGCAGCCCGGACCAGCGCACGCGCCGGTTCGTCGACGAGATGGTGATGATCTCCGAGCGTCCTGCCGAGGTCGAGGACCGGGCAGTGCCCGGTCACTGGGAGGGCGATCTGATCGTCGGCCCCCGCAGCGAGAGCGCGATCGTCACCCTGGTCGAGCGCTCCACCCGCTACGTCATGCTGGGGCATCTGCCCGGCGGGCATACGGCCGAGGAGGTCCGCGACGTGCTGGTGCCCTTGATCCAGACCCTGCCCGGGCACCTGCGCGGCTCGCTGACCTGGGACCAGGGCTGCGAGATGGCCGCGCACAAGCAGTTCACCGTGGCCACAGGCGTGCCGGTCTACTTCTGCGACCCGCACTCACCCTGGCAGCGCGGATCGAACGAGAACACCAACGGCCTGCTACGGCAGTACTTCCCCAAGAGCACCGACCTGTCCGTGCACAGCCCCGAAGACCTCGAACACGTCGCCCAGCAACTCAACGGCCGGCCCCGCAAAACGCTCGGCTGGAAAACCCCAGCCGAGCACCTGCGTGATCTACTGACGAGCACGTAGACCGTCAGGTGTTGCGAGGACCCCAAGAATCCGCCAAACGGTGAACCGGGGCCCCTCGCACGACCGGACTACTCGGCCTCGTCCTCCGGCGCCTCGTCGTTCGACACGGCATCCGCCTGCACGGCCGCCGTCACGTCCGCCTCCAGCAACCGCGACAGCTGCCGGCCCCGGATCCGCTTGAACTTGCGCTGCTGCGCCCGCGTACGGTCCAGCACCGCCACCTCCAGCCGCTCGGCCGGAATCGCCTTGTCCGCACCGTTCGCCTGGCTGGACAGCGCCTGCACCGCCAGCTTCAACGCCTCGGACAGGGTCATCCCGTCCTGGTGACGCTGATCGAGGAAGGTACTGATCTGCTCGGCATTGCCACCGACCGCGACCGAACCGTGCTCGTCCACGATCGACCCGTCGTGCGGCAGCCGGTAGATCTGGTCCCCGGCCGCGGTCGCACCGACCTCGGCGACGACCAGCTCCACCTCGTACGGCTTCTCACCCGCACTGGAGAAGATCGTGCCGAGCGTCTGCGCGTACACGTTCGCCAGCCCACGGGCCGTCACATCGTCACGGTCATAGGTGTACCCGCGCAGATCCGCGTACCGCACACCACCGATCCGCAGGTTCTCGTACTCGTTGTACTTGCCGGCGGCCGCGAAGCCGATCCGGTCGTAGATCTCGCTGAACTTGTGCAGCGCACGGGACGGGTTCTCGCCGACGAACACGATGCCGTCGGCGTACTGCAGCACGACAAGGCTGCGACCGCGGGCGATGCCCTTCCGGGCGTATTCCGCCCGGTCGGCCATGGCCTGCTGGGGTGACACATAGAACGGAGTCGACACCGGCTTTCCGTCCCTTTCTTCTGGGCTCCTGAGGGGCGACGGATGGTCAGAGCAGGGCGGCGCGCGGGCCGTCGGGCTGCTCCAGACGACGGTTGGTGACCGTACGGGCGAGTTCCTGCGACTCTGCGTCCGTCAGCCTGCGGAATCCCTCGTCGGTGATGACGGTGACGATCGGATAGATGTGGCGGTACAGGTCCGGCCCACCGGTCGCCGAGTCGTCGTCGGCGGCGTCGTACAGCGCCTGCACGACCAGCGTGGTGGCCTGCTCCTCCGTCAGATCGGGGCGGAAGAGCTTCTTCATCGAGCCCCGGGCGAAGATCGAACCCGATCCGGTGGCGGCGAAGCCGTGCTCCTCGGAGCGGCCGCCGGTCACGTCGTAGGAGAAGATCCGGCCCTTCTCCTTGGCCTCGTCGTACCCCGCGAACAGCGGCACGACGGCCAGCCCCTGCATCGCCATGCCCAGATTGCTCCGGATCATGGTGGACAGCCGGTTGGCCTTGCCCTCCAGGGAGAGGGTCGTCCCCTCCACCTTCTCGAAGTGCTCCAGCTCCAGCTGGAACAGCTTCACCATCTCCACGGCCAGGCCGGCCGTACCGGCGATGCCGACGGCGGAGTACTCGTCCGCCGGGAACACCTTCTCGATGTCCCGCTGCGCGATCATGTTCCCCATGGTCGCCCGCCGGTCACCGGCGAGGACCACCCCGCCGGGGAAGGTGGCGGCCACGATGGTCGTCCCGTGCGGCGCCTCGACCACGCCCTCCGGCAGCCTGCGGTTGCCGGGCAGCATCTCGGGCGAGTGCGCACCCAGGAAGTCCATGAAGGACGACGACCCCGGCGTCAGGAAGGCTGCCGGTAGACGCCCTGTGCTACGAGTGTTGGGTTCCACAGGTTTCCTTCCACGTAAGCGGCTGCACGCCTCATGACGTCCGGCCGATCCTTGAACTGCCCCAGGGCTGCGTTACAGCTGAAGCACAGTACGCCTCGGACCTTACCCGTCCGATGATCGTGATCAACGTGCTCTGCGGGAGCCGTCTGACAGATCACGCAGACCCCGCCCTGAGCGGCGATCATCTCGTCGCGCTCAGCCTCGGTGATGCCGTACGAACGCTTCAAGTGCCCCACCCGGCCCTGGATAGCCCTGCACGCCTTGCACCGGGTGGATAAGCCGTCAGACGCCGATGCGTTCTTGTGCCACTCGCTGTGCGGCTTGACCTCACCGCACAGCCGGCAGAGCTTGTGGCCGGACGGGACATCCACCTTCTCTTTGACGACCTTGCCTCGAGCAGCCTGGCGGCGCCGGTAGTGCGCGGCACTGTACTCAGCCACGCACTCACGACACCTCGGCTGAAGGCCATCGCCACGATTGCGGTCTAGGGCGAACCCGCTTAGCGGCACGTCGCGACTGCAGCTGCGACACCACTTCGTTCCATTGGACATGGAGCCAATGTTCGCGAGTTCACCTTAGATTCGAAGGCTATTCGCCGCCTTTTTGTACGAAACTCCGAACAAAATCCTCGGCGTTCTCTTCGAGTACATCGTCAATCTCGTCAAGTACGGAGTCGACGTCGTCGGAGAGCTTTTCCTGGCGCTCCTTGAGGTCGGTCGATTCTTCGACCGCAGCCTCCTCGACCTCCTCGGTCGAGCGCGTCGCCTTCTGCTGTCCGCCGCCGGTGTCCTTGGTCGCCATCTCTACCTCACCCCGCTCGGTTCGCACGCTCACGTCGAGAGACCCCGGGATTCGGGATCTCTCAAGATCAGACCCTATGTCGGACCCTACAAGGAGGGTCCGACATTCGTCCCCGTACTTTCACAGTCCGGTTCTCTTCATGATTCCCGGGCCGAAGGCCTTTCAGGCCCGATCACTGCCCCGAAAGCACCCGCACCAGGTCCTCCGCCGTGCGGCAGCGGTCCAGGAGCTCCTTGACGTGGTTCCGGGTCCCCCGCAGGGGTTCCAGCGTCGGGACCCGCTGGAGCGAGTCCCGGCCGGGAAGGTCGAAGATCACCGAGTCCCAGGAGGCCGCGGCCACGTCGTCCGCGTACTGCTCCAGGCAGCGGCCGCGGAAGTAGGCCCGGGTGTCCTCCGGGGGCTTGCTCCGGGCCCGCTCGACGGCCGGCTCCTCCACCAGCCGCTTCATCTTGCCCCGGGCCGCCAGGCGGTTGTAGAGGCCCTTCTCGGGCCGTACGTCCGAGTACTGGAGGTCGACCAGGTGCAGCCGCGCCGCGTCCCAGCCCAGCCCGTCCCGGCGCCGGTAGCCCTCCAGGATCTCCCGCTTGGCGATCCAGTCCAGCTCCCCCGACAGGCTCATCGGGTCGCTCTCCAGCCGGCCCAGCACGTCCTCCCAGCGGAGCAGCACGTCCTTGGTCTGCTCGTCCGCGTCGGAGCCGAAACGCTCCTCCACGTACTTGCGGGCCAGCTCGAAGTACTCCATCTGCAGTTGCACCGCGGTCAGTGTCCGGCCGCTGCGCAGCGTGATGAGGTGCTTCAGGTCGGGGTCGTGGGAGACCTGGTGGAGGGTGCGTACGGGCTGGTCGACGGCGAGGTCGACGTTGATGAACCCGTCTTCGATCATGGACAGGACAAGCGCCGTCGTACCGAGCTTCAGGTACGTGGAGATCTCGGAGAGGTTCGCGTCGCCGATGATCACGTGCAGCCGGCGGTACTTCTCGGCGTCGGAGTGCGGCTCGTCCCGGGTGTTGATGATGGGCCGCTTCAGGGTGGTCTCCAGGCCGACCTCGACCTCGAAGTAGTCCGCGCGCTGGCTGATCTGGAAGCCGTCTTCGCGGCCGTCCTGGCCGATGCCGACGCGTCCGGCGCCGGTCACGACCTGGCGGGAGACGAAGAAGGGGGTCAGGTGGCGCACGATCTCCGAGAAGGGGGTCTCCCGCTTCATCAGGTAGTTCTCGTGCGTGCCGTAGGAGGCGCCCTTGTTGTCGGTGTTGTTCTTGTAGAGGTGGATCGGCTGGGCGCCGGGCAGCTGGGCGGCCCGTACGGCGGCCTCGGCCATGATCCGCTCGCCGGCCTTGTCCCAGAGCACGGCGTCGAGCGGGTTGGTGATCTCCGGCGAGCTGTACTCGGGGTGCGCGTGGTCGACGTAGAGCCGTGCGCCGTTGGTGAGGATGACGTTGGCGAGGCCGATGTCCTCGTCGGTGAGCTGGCTGTTGTCGGCGGCCTCGCGGGCGAGGTCGAAGCCGCGGGCGTCCCGCAGCGGATTCTCCTCCTCGAAGTCCCAGCGGGCGCGTCGCGCCCGGTGCATCGCCGCCGCGTAGGCGTTGACGATCTGGGACGAGGTGAGCATGGCATTGGCGTTCGGGTGCCCCGGGACGGAGATCCCGTACTCCGTCTCGATCCCCATTACTCGCCGTACGGTCATGCGGCCCTCCTTGCCCGGCGGCGCTCCCCTTCGGGAGCGGCGCTCAAGTACCGCTGGTGCTCCGGTGCGTGTGCCTGTGCGGTGCCCGTCCCCGCACTGCGCGTCCGGCGGTACGGAAGAGCCTAGAACCACTGCGCGCTCGTGGGGAGATCATTTCCGTCATTGAATCCGCCCTTTCACCGGCTGAAAAGCGGCCGGTAAAGCGGTCGGGTAAAGCAGTCGGCTGCGGATGCCCGGGGAGGGCATCCGCAGCCGCTCCGCGTCAGAGGTACTGACCGGTGTTCGCCACCGTGTCGATGGAGCGTCCGGTGTCCGCGCCTTGCTTTCCGGTGACGAGGGTGCGGATGAATACGATCCGCTCTCCCTTCTTTCCGGAGATTCGGGCCCAGTCGTCCGGGTTGGTGGTGTTGGGCAGGTCCTCGTTCTCCTTGAACTCGTCCACGCACGCCTGGAGGAGGTGGGAGACCCGGAGGCCCTTCTGGTTGTGCTCGAGGAAGGCCTTGATCGCCATCTTCTTCGCACGGTCCACGATGTTCTGGATCATCGCGCCCGAGTTGAAGTCCTTGAAGTAGAGGACTTCCTTGTCGCCGTTGGCGTACGTGACCTCGAGGAAGCGGTTCTCCTCGGTTTCGGCGTACATCTGCTCGACGACGGTCTGGATCATGCTGTGGACGGTGCCGTCCTTGGAGCCCTGGTGTTCGGACAGGTCGTCCGTGTGCAGGGGCAGCGAAGCCTTGAGGTACTTCGCGAAGATGTCCTTCGCGGCCTCGGCGTCCGGGCGCTCGATCTTGATCTTCACGTCGAGGCGGCCGGGGCGCAGGATGGCCGGGTCGATCATGTCCTCGCGGTTGGAGGCGCCGATGACGATGACGTTCTCCAGGCCTTCCACGCCGTCGATCTCGGCGAGCAGCTGGGGGACGATGGTGTTCTCCACGTCCGAGCTGACTCCGGATCCGCGGGTGCGGAAGAGGGACTCCATCTCGTCGAAGAAGACGATGACGGGGGTGCCCTCGCTCGCCTTCTCCCGGGCACGCTGGAAGACGAGGCGGATGTGCCGCTCGGTCTCGCCGACGTACTTGTTGAGGAGTTCGGGGCCCTTGATGTTCAGGAAGTAGGACTTCCCGGCGGGCTGGCCGGTCACCTCGGCGACCTTCTTGGCAAGGGAGTTGGCCACGGCCTTGGCGATGAGCGTCTTGCCGCAGCCGGGCGGGCCGTAGAGCAGGATGCCCTTGGGCGGGCGCAGTTCGTGTTCCTTGAAGAGGTCCGGGTAGAGGTACGGGAGCTCGACGGCGTCGCGGATCAGCTCGATCTGGTCGCCCAGACCGCCGATCTTGTCGTAGTCGATGTCGGGGACCTCTTCGAGGACGAGTTCTTCGACCTCGCTCTTGGGGACGACCTCGTAGACGTAGCCGGAGCGGGGTTCGAGCAGGAGGGCGTCGCCGGGGCGGATGGTGATGTCCAGGAGCGGCTCGGCGAGCCTCACCACCCTCTCCTCGTCGGTGTGCCCGACGACCAGGGCACGCTCGCCGTCCTCGAGGATCTCCTTGAGGGTGACGATGTCCCCGGCCCGCTCGAATTCCATGGCCTCGACCACGTTGAGGGCCTCGTTGAGCATGACCTCCTGGCCGCGCCGGAGGTCTTCCGGGTCGACGCTGGGGCTGACGTTCACGCGGAGCTTTCGGCCTCCGGTAAAGATGTCGACGGTGCCGTCCTCGTTGGCTTGCAGGAAGACACCGAAACCGGCCGGCGGCTGTGCGAGCCGGTCGACTTCTTCCTTGAGGGCCACGATCTGGTCCCGGGCCTCACGGAGGGTATTCGCGAGTCGTTCGTTCTGTGCGGATACGCCGGCAAGATTTGTCTGCAGCTCGACGATCCGCTCTTCGAGAATCCTCGTGTGTCGCGGAGAGTCGGCGAGCTTACGTCGCAGGACGGCGATTTCCTGCTCGAGATAGGCAACCTGGCCGGCGGGGTCCTCAGACCCTCGCCCGGGCCGGATGCCGCGGTTGATGTCGTCGTCGTGGGCTGCCACGGTCCTCACCTCCTCCAAGGGGAGCTGGACGCTTCCTGACCCTACCTGGGCTGGTGGTGATTGAAACCCCTAGATCACAAAGACGGTAGAGGTGTGTCCGATCTTCACCCTTGCGTACTCCCTCACGCCAAGGAAATACCCACCCATCAAACTCGGGAAGCGGCCGGTTGTAGGGTCGAACTGTTCAACACCCGTCAGGGCTCGCGCGACTTGCTGCGGGTCGTGACCGGGATGGATCACTCAGCGCAGGGAACGGCAGGAGATATGACCGTGCAGCAGGAGGCTCCGACGGGCGCGGCCGGTGAGGCCGGCGAGCCGCTTGAGGTCTGGATCGACCAGGACCTCTGCACCGGGGACGGCATCTGCGCGCAGTACGCGCCCGAGGTGTTCGAGCTGGACATTGATGGTCTGGCGTACGTGAAGAGCCCCGAGGACGAGCTGCTGCAGGAGGCGGGGGCGACCACTCCGGTTCCGCTGACGCTGCTCCAGGACGTGGTCGACTCGGCGAAGGAATGTCCGGGGGACTGTATTCACGTAAGGCGCGTTTCGGACAGGGTGGAAGTCTTCGGCCCTGACGCGGAGTGACGCTTCAAACACTTCTGGCGGCCGAGTCCGTCAGCTCCTGGCGGAATTTTCCGTCGTTCCAGCGCCACTTGGCGAGCTGCTTCTTGTCGGGGCAGCAGCGCGGCACCTCGGGTGCGGAGTAGCCGAGGAGGTCCGCGGTGACGGTGCGGTCGCGCACGGTGAGTTCCGTGGCGGTCTGGCGTTGTCCGGCGTCGAGGAGGGTGGCGACGACGCGGGGGCGGGCGCCTTCGGTGCGGTCCTGGACGAGGACGTAGATCGCGTGGGGCGGGGTGCCCGAGCCGGCTTCACAGCGGACGGCGGCCACGGTCTCGGGGCGGCCGTCCCCGTCGAGGTCGCCCTGGGCGGTGGCCGTGACGGCCTGCGGGGCGCCCTTGCAGTCGAGGGGGTAGGTGACCGCCGCGGCGTCGGGAGTGGCGGCCTGGGGGCCGTTCGCGGTGGGGTCCGGCGTGGCGGCGGGGGTGCCGGTGGCCGGCTGTACGAGTCCCGCGGTGGCTATGACGGCGGCCATGGCGAGCCAGTGGAGGGGCCTGGCCATGCTGTGCGCCAGGGTGTCCGGGGTCGGCGTCAGCTCGGCGGGGCTGTGCAGCACGCGGGGTGTCTCCTGTGCGAAGGGTGACGGGGAGCCAGCATCGTGCCATACCTCACACGGAGGTGGAACGGCCGGGTCCGGTCCCGTTGGATCCGGTGCGGTGTGACCGCGCGCGGGCCGGACCGGACGGGGTCGGCACGGGGGCAACGAAAAGGCGCTGTGGTGCAGTTCCCGGTTGGCCGGGGGAACTGCGCCACAGCGCCTTCGTGTTGGGTCGGCGGTGCGGTTACGCGGAGCGGTCGCTGCCGGGCCCGTCGTAGTCCTCGCCGTAGGCGCCCTTGGCGGGTCGGCGGCGGCGCATGGGGGGCTCGACGCCGTCCGCGAGGCGGCGGGCGGTGACGAGGAAGCCGGTGTGGCCGATCATGCGGTGGTCCGGGCGGACGGCCAGGCCTTCGACGTGCCAGTTGCGGATCATCGATTCCCAGGGCTGCGGCTCGGCGAAGCAGCCGATCTCGCGGATGGACTCGACGGTCTTGGACAGCTGGGTGGTGGTGGCCACGTAGCAGCAGAGGATGCCGCCGGGCACCAGGGCCTTGGAGACGGCCTCCAGGCATTCCCAGGGGGCGAGCATGTCGAGGATGACGCGGTCGACGTCCGTGTCGGACAGGTTGTCCTGGAGGTCTCCGACGGTCAGCTGCCAGGCCGGGTGGGGGCCGCCGAAGTAGCGTTCCACGTTGGCGGTGGCGATCTCGGCGAAGTCCGCGCGGCGCTCGTAGCTGTGGAGCATGCCCTGGTCGCCGATGGCGCGCAGCAGGAAGCTGCTCAGGGAGCCGGAGCCGACACCTGCTTCCACGACGCGGGCGCCGGGGAAGATGTCGGCGAAGGCCAGGATCTGGCCGGCGTCCTTCGGGTAGACCACGGCGGCGCCGCGGGGCATGGACAGGACATAGTCGGGGAGCAGGGGACGCAGCGCGAGGTAGGCGACGTTGCCCGTGGTACGGACAACACTGCCCTCGGGGGCACCGATCAGCTCGTCGTGGGGGAAGGAACCCTTGTGGGTGTGGAAATTCTTCCCGGCTTCGAGCGTGAACGTGTAGTGGCGGCCCTTGGGGTCGGTGAGCTGAACCTGGTCCCCGACCTCGAAGGGCCCGCGTCGGCGGGCGGCACCGGTCGGTTCGGACATGTGACCAGTGTATTGGCTTCAGGACTGGGGCCGTGCCATGGCCTTCACGAAGGCCTTTTCGACGTCGAGGGTGGACAGGACGCCGTAGATGGCGCCGCCGGGTTCGAGGACGAGGTACTCGGTGGCGGGGGTGGCGCGGAGGCGGTCGAGGAGTTCTTCGCCGGTGAGTTCCGCGGAAACCTTCATGCCGTCGGTGAGGTCCTGGGCGAGGGTGCTGACGGCGACCCAGGGGCGGCGGTGTTCGGGGACGGAGGCGATGGCGCTCTCGCGGACGATGGCGGTGGGGTCGCCGTGGCCGTCGATGACGACGAGGGCGCGGGCGCCGGCTTCGTTGGCCCGGCGCAGGGCTTCGGAGAGGGGGGTGGCGTTCTCGACGGGGATGGCGCGCCGGGTGAGGGTGCGGGCGCGCAGTTCGGGGAGGTGTTCGCGCAGGCGGGCCATGCGCAGGCTGTTGCCGGCTCCGGTCCAGATGATGGCGGCGAGGATGGCGGCGAGCAGCGCGTCCATGACGGTGTCCATGCCGCCGATCTCCTGGGTGCGGTTGCCGAGGAGTCCGGTGTGGGTGAGCAGGGGCAGGCCGAGGAGGACGGCGACGGCGAGGCCGCGGCCGACCCAGGCGGCGGCGACGGTGCCGGCCATGGGTTTTCCGGTGATGCCCCAGATGACGGCGCGGAGCATGCGGCCGCCGTCGAGGGGGAGGCCGGGGAGCAGGTTGAAGGCGGCGACGAGGAGGTTGGAGATCATCAGGCCGGCGAGGAGGACGCCGGGGACGCTGGCGGGGTCGACGGCTTTCATGCCGAGGTAGAAGGCTCCGGAGAGCAGGAGGGAGAGGAGGGGGCCGACGAAGGCGAGGACGAATTCGCGGCCGGGGGTCTCGGATTCCTTTTCGATCTCGGAGACTCCGCCGAAGAACTGGAGCTGGATGCGGCGCACGGGGAGTTTGAAGCGGAGGGCGGCGATGGTGTGCGCGAGCTCGTGGACCAGGACGGAGGCGTAGAAGGCGACGGCGAAGAAGAGGGAGACGAGGTAGCGGACGGGTCCGAGGTCGGGCAGGACGCGGTCGAGCTGGTCGCCGAAGACCCAGGTGATGAGGGCGGCGACGAGGAACCAGCTGGGCGAGACGTAGACGGGCACGCCGAAGGGGCGGCCCATGAGGAGTCCGCCGCCCGGTCCGGAGCGCCGGCCCGCGCGCTCGCCGGTTTCGTCGGTGTCTGCCACGGCTGTCCTTCGTTCCTCGGGGTCCTCCCGGACGGAGTCCGGGGGATCGGTGTTTCCAGTGTGGTCCGCAGTGCGTAAGCGGGCTGTGATGCTCCGATCATGCAGTGCGAGGGGGTCCGTCGTCGATGGTATGCGCGTGCTGTCGGTGGCGGGTCGTAGGGTTTTGTCCATGACGACGAGCCCGGGTGCTGTGCCAGGCGCAGCCGATGCCGCGACACCGAGCGCTGTGGCGCCCGCTTCGCTCTCCCCTTCGCGGGCGAGCGATTTCATGCAGTGCCCGCTGTTGTACCGGTTCCGGGTGATCGACAAGCTGCCGGAGAAGCCCAGTGCGGCGGCTACCCGCGGGACGCTGGTGCATGCGGTGCTGGAGCGGCTTTTCGATCATCCGGCGGCGGAGCGGACGGCTCCGCGGGCGAAGGCGTTGGTCCCGGGGCAGTGGGACCGGTTGTTGGAGGCGAAGCCGGAGCTGACGGAGCTGTTCCCGGAGGGTGACGAGGGGGCGGGGCTGGCCCGGTGGCTGACGGAGGCGGAGGCGCTGGTCGAGCGCTGGTTCACGCTGGAGGACCCGACGCGGTTGGAGCCGGTGGAGCGGGAGTTCTTCGTGGAGACGGAGCTGGAGTCGGGGCTCCGGTTGCGGGGGATCATCGACCGGGTGGACGTGGCGCCGACGGGTGAGGTGCGGATCGTCGACTACAAGACGGGCAAGGCGCCGCGGCCGGAGTATGCCGAGGGCGCGTTGTTCCAGATGAAGTTCTACGCGCTGGTGGTGTGGCGGCTGAAGCGGGTGGTGCCGCGGCGGCTGCAGCTGGTGTATCTGGGCAGTGGGGACGTGTTGACGTACGACCCGGTGGTGGCGGACCTGGAGCGGGTGGAGCGCAAGCTGCTCGCGCTGTGGGAGGCGATCCGGGAGGCGACGGAGTCGGGTGAGTGGCGGCCGCGGCCGACGAAGTTGTGCGGCTGGTGTGATCATCAGGCGGTGTGTCCGGAGTTCGGGGGGACTCCCCCGCCGTATCCGCTGGTGATCTCCCCCGGCCACCGCCGGGAGGTGCCCCCGGCGCGGCCGGGGTCGGAGCGCCCGGCGGAATCATGATCGTCGGATCAGGGCAGAATGGACGGGCCCGCCGTAGCCGTCCGACGAATACGAGGTAGACCCCGTGGCCATCCGCGTCCTGCTGGTCGACGACCAGCCACTTCTGCGCACCGGTTTCCGGATGATCCTGGAGGCCGAGGAGGACCTGGCGGTGGTCGGTGAGGCCGGGGACGGTCTGCAGGCGCTGGACCAGGTGCGGGCGCTGCAGCCCGATGTGGTGCTGATGGACATCCGGATGCCGCGGATGGACGGGGTGGAGGCGACCCGGCAGATCACCGGTCCGGGCCGGGACGGGCCGGCGAAGGTGCTGGTGCTCACGACGTTCGATCTGGACGAGTACGTGGTGGAGGCGCTGCGGGCGGGGGCGAGCGGGTTCCTGCTCAAGGACGCGCCGGCCGTGGAGCTGGTGCAGGCGATCCGGGTGGTGGCGGGCGGTGAGGCGATGCTCGCGCCGAGCATCACGCGGCGGCTGTTGGACAAGTACGCGGGGCATCTGCCGTCGGGTGAGGACAGCGTCCCGGACGCGCTGGGGACGCTGACCGAGCGTGAGGTCGAGGTGCTGAAGCTGGTGGCCCGGGGGCTGTCGAACGCGGAGATCGCGGCGGACCTGTTCGTGAGCGAGACGACGGTCAAGACGCATGTGGGGCACGTGCTGACGAAGCTGGGGCTGCGCGACCGGGTCCAGGCGGCCGTCTACGCGTACGAGAGCGGTCTGGTGCGTCCCGGCGCCCAGTAGTGGCGTCGGGGACGCGAACGGGCCGGCAGCCGCGTGGTGCGGCTGCCGGCCCGTTGTGCGTGGCCCGGTCGGGGTCAGCCCTTGCTGATCTCCCAGAAGCGGAAGACGGTCGAGGCGTCGAGGGACCACTGGAGGCCGCTCACGTTCTGGCGGGTGACGGCGTACTGCTTGCCCTGCCAGAGCGGGAGGATCGGGAGCTCGTCGGCGACGATGTCCTGGAGCCGGTTGTAGTCCGTGTTGGCCGCGGTGCGGTCGGACTTGGCGGAGGTCGACGGGATGATCGTCCCGGTGATCTCCTTGTTCTCGTAGTTGTTGTGCAGGACGTTGTCCGGGCCGAAGAACGGCTGCGTGAAGTTGTCGGCGTCCGGGTAGTCGGGCACCCAGCCCTTCACGTAGACGCCGTACTTGCCGTCCTGGATGTCCTTCTCGTACTGCTCGAACTCGACGGACTTGACGTCGGCGTCGAAGAGTCCGCTCTCGTTGAGCTGCTTGGCGATGACCTCGAACTGCTGGTCGGTCGAGGGGCCGTAGCGGGACGGGGTGGAGTACAGGGTCAGCTTGACCTTGCCGTTGATGCCGGCGGCCTTGAGGGCGGCCTTGGCCTTCTCGGGCTGGGGGCTGCCGCCGTAGCGGTCGAAGAACGGGGTGGTGTGGCCGGCGATGCCGGTGGGGACGATGGAGTAGAGCGCGGTGGCGGTGCCCGCGTACACGTCCCGGACGAGCGCCTCGCGGTCCACGAGGTAGGCGATGGCCTTGCGGACGGGCAGCTTGCCGACGACGGGGTCGTTGACGTTGAAGACCATGTGCTCGACTTCGGCGCCGGTGCCCTGGACGACGTCGACCTTGTTGTCGCCGGTCTTGGTCGAGGCGAGGGCGGCGATGTCCTTGGCGGCGAGGCCGCGGAACGCGAAGTCCACGTCCCCGCTCTCCAGGACCTTCTTGAGGCCGCTCTGGTCGCCGTTGAAGAACTTCAGCGTGACGCCGGTGTTCTTGGCCTTGGCCTTGCCGCTGTAGGACTCGTTGACCGAGAAGGTGGCGCTCTTCTCGCTGAACGAGTCGAGCTTGTAGACGCCTGAGCCGATCGTCTTGTTGTCCGTGCGCAGCTTGTCGGCCGGGTACTCGCTGTGGTCGACGATGGAGCCGGCACCGGACGCGATCTTGCTGGGGAAGGTCGCGTCGGAGGTCTTGAGGCGGAAGATGACGGTCTTGTCGTCGGGGGCGTCGATGCCCGCGATCGACGAGAGCATCACGGCCGGGCCGTTCTCGTCGTTGATCTTCAGCGTGCGCTCGAAGGAGAACTTGACGTCCTTCGAGGTGAGGCTGTGGCCGTTGCTGAACTTCAGGCCGGCCCGCAGGGTGCACTTGTAGAGCTTGCTGTCCGCGCCCTCGAAGCTGCAGGACTGCGCGGCGTCGGGCTCGGGGGTGGTACCGCCCTTGGGGAAGCTCAGCAGCGACTGGAAGACGTTGTTGAAGAGCAGCCAGGAGCCCGGGTCGTAGCCCGAGGCCGGGTCGGTGGACTTCACCTTGTCGGATATGCCCATGACCACGCCCTTGCCGCTGCCGGCATTGGAGCCATCGGTCGAACCGCAACCGCTGAGCAGCGCGGCGGCGGTGGCTGCGCCGAGCGGAGCCGCCAGCCACTGGTTACGTCGATTCACGCGAACGTCCTTCACAGTCGAACTGTTTCGTTGCCCGGCTCGCGACACCCGCTGCCGGTCGTTGCCTTGCTCAGCCGCTTACGCCGCGGCCGAGCTCCCACAGCTGGAGGTCGGAGATGGCGTTGACCGACCACTCCACCCCGGTGATCCCGTCGCGTGCGGCGACGTACTGCTTGCCCTGCCACAGGGGCAGGACGGGCACGTCCTCGGCGACGATGTCCTGTATCTCCGTGATCGCGGGCACGGCGACGCCTCGGTCGGCCGCGCGCCGCGATTCGGGGATGAGCCTGGTGCGCACCGCGTTGTTGGCGTACGGCGTGCCCAGGAAGTTGTCCTGCTCCAGGAACGGAGCGAGGAAGTTGTCGGCGTCCGCGTAGTCGGGGAACCAGCCGAGCCCGTAGGCGGCGTGGTCGCCCTTCTTCTGCGCGGGACGGAATTCGGCCCACTCGCTGCCCTGGACGGTGATGTCGAAGAGCTGGGTGGAGTTGAGCTGGGCCTTGAGGGCCTCGAACTCGGCGGCCGTGCCGTCGCCGTAGTGGTCGTTGGTGTAGTGCAGGGTCAGCTTGACCGGGGTCTTGATCCCGGCTTCCTTCAGCAGGGTGGCGGCCTTGGCCGTGTTGGCCTCGCCGTACTTGTTGTAGAAGGAGTTGACGTGGCCGGTCACGGTGGTGGGGACCAGCGAGTAGAGCGGCTGCGCGGACTTGCCGTAGACCTTGGAGATCAGGGCGCCGCGGTCGACGGCGGCGGCGAGGGCCTGGCGCACGGCCTTGTCCTTGACGACCGGCGCCTCGGTGTTGAAGCCGATGTAGCGGATCTCCAGGCCGGGCATCGGGACGAGCTTGACGCCCTTGGGCGGCTGGGCGGAGAACTCGGCGATCTGGGCGGGCGACAGGGTGCGGGAGACCATGTGGATCTTCCCGTCGGTGAGCGCCTTGCCCATGGCCGGGGAGCCGGGGAAGGTGCGCAGTTCGACCTTGTCGTTCTGCAGCTTGATGTCGCCCTTGTAGTTCGGGTTCTTGCTGAAGACGGCGCGGACGAGCCGGTTGTCCTTGACTTCGGCCTTCATCGTGTACGGGCCGGAGCCGTCCACGGAGAAGCCCTCGCGGAGCTTCTTGGCGTCGTAGTTCTTCTCGCTGACGATGCCGGCGGCGGGGGTGGAGAGCTTGTACGGGAAGGTCGCGTCCGGGGTCTTCAGGTGGAAGACGACCGTGTCCGCGCCCTTGACCTCGACGTTGCCGAGGGTGGAGAGCAGCGAGGACGGGCCGTTCTCGTCCTTGATGGCGAGGACGCGGTCGATGGAGAACTTGACGTCCTTGGCGGTGATCGGGTCACCACTGGCGAACTTGAGGCCGGGGCGCAGGGTGCAGCGGTAGCTCTCGTTGCCGGCGTCGGTGAAGCGGCAGGCGGAGGCCGCTTCGGGGACGGGCTGGCCGCCGCCGCGCGGGGTGTGCATCAGCGTCTGGACGGTCTGGCGCAGGACGTTCCAGGCGCCGGCGTCGTAGGCGTAGGCCGGGTCGAAGGGGGCGGGAGCGAAGTCTGCGGCCTCGAACCGGTCGGTGGTCCCGACGACGATCGCTCCGGATCCTGCTCCTCCGCCGCTCGCGCTGCCGCATGCGGCGAGCACGGGGGTGAGCAGTCCGGCCGCGGCCGTCAGCACCATGGTCTTGCGGTTCATGCTGGAAGTACTCCCTGTAACCGGCACTTGCTCAAAGCGGCGTAGAGGGCACTTCGCGGCGGTCGCCCGTTCAGGGCGGAACGATCGGGCCGGTGTAGTGACGATCGGTCCACGCGGTCCCGGCACAGGGGTGTGCGTCCGGGACGGCAGAGGTGCGGCGTAGTGCCCGCGTTGACAGTAGTGGCCCGGGACGGGATGGCTGGAACTGGCCGGACTTGGGATGTAATCGCACCGTGATGGGAGCGAACTGCCTGTTCATGCGCAGGGGTGCGCAGATTCGGTCAGTGGCTGATCAATCCGGACACAAGGGAAGGTAAAGGGGCCCCCAGACAGGCCCATGGGAGGTTTGACGCGTGACCAAGCTCACTCTGAGCAACCGCCCTGGAGGGGGATGGAATTTCAGCCTCCGGGGCCTGTGACGGAAGATCCTTCCGTAGGACCTCCATCCCGCAGGCGTTCCGTTCGGTACGGAGCGTGCTCGGGTTGTGTCGGTCCGTGTCGGCGCCTGCGTATGCGTGCCGAGGTTGCCGTGGGTAACCGGGGGGGTGCCTCGAGGGTGCGGCGGGTGCCCGCTCAGTTCACCGGGACGATGAGGGAGCGCAGGAACGCCAGGTCCACGTCCTCCAGCGAGCGCACGACCGTACGCCCCGGAGCCGGTTCGATCACGCCCACCGAGGGGATCGCCACGACCCGGCAGCCGGCGGCCTCGGCGGCCGCCACCCCGGTGCTCGTGTCCTCGATGACCGCGCAGCGCGCGGGGTGGGCGCCCAGCGTCCGCGCCGCGAGCAGGTACGGGTCCGGGTGCGGCTTGGTACGGGCGACCTCGTCACCGGCGACCGTCATCGTGAAGCGGTCCCGGCCGAGGGTGAGCAGGACCTGGTCGATGACCCGGCGGTGCGAGGCGGAGACGAGGGCGGTGGGCACGTTGTGCCGGGCCAGCTCGGCCAGCAGGCGCTCGGCGCCCGGCATCAGCGGCACCTGGTCGGCGATGCGGGCCTCGAAGCGCTCGTTGAGCAGGACGCTCAGCTCGACGAGGCCGATGGCCGCGCCGGTGGCCTCGATCAGGAAGGCCGCGCTGCGGCTCATCGGGCCGCCGACGACCACGTCGCGCCAGGCATCGTCGAGCCGGTGGCCGAGCTCCTGGAAGATCTCCGCCTCGATCTCCCACCAGAAGCCCTCGGTGTCGACCAGGGTGCCGTCCATGTCGAGCAGCACCGCCTGCAGGGCCGAGCCGTCGGCCGTACGGGCGACGGGTGCGGGAATGGTGCTCGTCATGCGCGGACCTCTCAGAAGGGACGAGAAGGCCGGTCACCTCTTCCCGCGGGGCATACCCCTGGGAACAAGGCGACCGGCCTGTATGGGACCGACAAGTGTACGTCGGTTGACCTCAGCGTGCGTTGAAATACTTGGCTTCGGGGTGATGAATCACGATCGCGTCGGTGGACTGCTCGGGGTGGAGCTGGAACTCCTCCGACAGGTGGACGCCGATCCGCTCCGGCTGGAGGAGGTCGGCGATCTTCGCGCGGTCCTCCAGGTCGGGGCAGGCCCCGTAGCCGAGGGAGAACCGGGCGCCGCGGTACTTGAGGTCGAACATGTCCTCGACCTGGGCGGGGTCCTCGCCCCCGAAGCCGAGCTCGGCGCGGACGCGGGCGTGCCAGTACTCGGCCATGGCCTCGGCGAGCTGGACGGACAGGCCGTGCAGCTCCAGGTAATCGCGGTAGGAGTCGGACTCGAAGAGCTTGGCCGTGGCCTCGCCGATCCTCGAACCGACGGTGACCACCTGGAGGCCGACCACGTCGGTCTCGCCGGACTCCTCCGGGCGGAAGAAGTCCGCCAGGCACAGCCGGCGGCCGCGGCGCTGGCGCGGGAAGGTGAAGCGGGTCCGCTCGTTGCCCGCCTCGTCCAGGATGATCAGGTCCTCGCCCTTGGACACGCAGGGGAAGTACCCGTAGACGACCGCGGCCTCGAGGAGGTTCTCGGTGTGCAGCTTGTCCAGGAGGCCGCGCAGGCGCGGACGGCCCTCGCTCTCGACGAGTTCCTCGTACGTGGCACCGCCCGCGCGGGCCTGCTTGAGGCCCCACTGGCCCTTGAACAGGGCGCCCTCGTCCAGCCAGGACGCGTAGTCCTTGAGCGGGATGCCCTTGACGACGCGGGTGCCCCAGAACGGCGGGGTGGGGACCGGGTTGTCGACGGACACGTCGGAGCGGCCGCCCTGCTCCTCGGGCTCCTCCACCTGCAGGAGCGGGGTGTCCCTCTTGGCGACGCGGCGCTGCTTGAGCTCGGGGAGGGAGGCGCCGGGAACACCGCGCTTGACGGCGATCAGGGCGTCCATGAGGCGCAGGCCTTCGAAGGCGTCGCGGGCGTAGCGGACTTCGCCCTCGTAGATCTCGTGGAGGTCTTGTTCGACGTAGGCGCGGGTGAGGGCCGCACCGCCGAGGATCACCGGGTAGTCGGCCGCCAGCTTGCGCTGGTTGAGCTCCTGAAGGTTCTCCTTCATGATCACGGTCGACTTCACCAGCAGCCCGGACATGCCGATCACATCGGCCTTGTGCTCCTGCGCCGCCTCCAAGATCGCGGAGACGGGCTGCTTGATCCCGATGTTGACGACGTTGTAGCCGTTGTTGGTGAGGATGATGTCGACGAGGTTCTTGCCGATGTCGTGGACGTCGCCGCGGACCGTGGCCAGCACGATCGTGCCCTTGCCCTCGTCGTCGGTCTTCTCCATGTGCGGCTCGAGGTAGGCGACGGCCGTCTTCATGACCTCCGCGGACTGCAGCACGAACGGGAGCTGCATCTGGCCGGAGCCGAACAGCTCACCGACGACCTTCATGCCCTCCAACAGCGTGTCGTTGACGATGTCGAGGGCGGGACGGGTCTGCAGGGCCTCGTCGAGGTCGGCCTCCAGGCCGTTCTTCTCACCGTCGATGATCCGCCGCTGCAGTCGCTCGTCCAGCGGCAGGGCGAGGAGCTCCTCGGCGCGGCCGGCCTTCAGCGACTTGGTGTTGACGCCCTCGAAGAGGGCCATCAGCTTCTGCAGCGGGTCGTAGCCCTCGGCGCGCCGGTCGTAGATGAGGTCGAGGGCGGTGGTGACCTGCTCCTCGTCGAACCGGGCGATCGGCAGGATCTTGGAGGCGTGGACGATGGCGGAGTCCAGGCCGGCCTTGACGCACTCGTCGAGGAAGACGGAGTTCAGCAGGACGCGGGCGGCCGGGTTGAGGCCGAAGGAGATGTTGGACAGGCCGAGGGTGGTCTGGACGTCCGGGTGGCGGCGCTTGAGCTCGCGGATCGACTCGATCGTGGCGATACCGTCCTTCCGGGACTCCTCCTGCCCGGTGCAGATCGTGAACGTCAGCGTGTCGATGAGGATGTCCGACTCCCGGATCCCCCAGTTCCCCGTCAGGTCCCCGATCAGCCGTTCGGCAATGGCGACCTTGTGCTCGACGGTGCGGGCCTGGCCCTGTTCGTCGATGGTCAGCGCGATCAGCGCGGCGCCGTGCTCCTGCGCCAGTCGGGTGACCTTCGCGAAGCGGGACTCCGCACCGTCACCGTCCTCGTAGTTCACCGAGTTGATGACCGCACGCCCGCCGAGCTTCTCCAGGCCCGCCTGGAGGACGGGAACCTCGGTCGAGTCCAACACGATCGGCAGCGTGGAGGCCGTGGCGAAGCGGCCCGCAAGCTCCGCCATGTCCGCGACACCGTCGCGGCCCACATAGTCCACGCAGAGGTCGAGCATGTGCGCGCCCTCACGGATCTGGTCCCGTGCCATCTCCACGCAGTCGTCCCAGCGGGCCTCCAGCATCGCCTCACGGAACTTCTTCGACCCGTTCGCGTTGGTGCGCTCACCGATGGCCATGTACGAGGTGTCCTGGCGGAACGGAACCGTCTGGTAGAGCGAGGCGGCGCCGGGCTCGGGCTGAGGGGTGCGAGCGGTGATCGCGGTGCCGCGGACCCGCTCGACGACCTGCCGCAGATGCTCCGGCGTCGTCCCACAGCAACCACCCACCAGAGAAAGCCCGTACTCGCGGACGAAGGTCTCCTGTGCTTCGGCCAGCTCGGGGGCGCTGAGCGGGTAGTGCGCGCCGTCCTTGGTCAGGACGGGCAGGCCGGCGTTGGGCATGCAGGACAGCGGGATACGGGCGTTGCGCGCCAGATACCGCAGGTGCTCGCTCATCTCCGCGGGGCCGGTCGCACAGTTCAGACCGACCATGTCGATACCCAGCGGCTCCAGCGCCGTCAGGGCCGCACCGATCTCGGAGCCCAGCAGCATCGTGCCGGTGGTCTCGACGGTGACGGAGCAGATCAGCGGGACGGTGACCCCGAGGGCCTCCATGGCGCGCCGGGCACCGATAATGGAGGACTTGGTCTGCAGGAGGTCCTGGGTGGTCTCGACGAGCAGCGCGTCGGCGCCGCCGGTGATCAGGCCCTCGGCGTTGATCTGGTAGGCGTCGCGGATCTTCGCGTAGGTGATGTGGCCCAGGGTGGGCAGCTTGGTGCCGGGGCCCATGGAGCCGAGAACCCAGCGCTGCTGCCCCGTCGACGCCGTGAACTCGTCGGCGACCTCGCGGGCGATGCGCGCGCCGGCCTCAGACAGCTCGAAATTGCGTTCGGCGATGTCGTACTCGGCGAGTGCCGCGTAGTTCGTGCCGAAGGTGTTGGTCTCGACGCAGTCCACACCCACCGAGAAGTACGCCTCGTGGACGGAGCGCACGATGTCGGGGCGGGTGATGTTGAGGACCTCGTTGCAGCCTTCGAGCTGCTGGAAGTCCTCCATGGTGGGGTCCTGCGCTTGGAGCATCGTTCCCATGGCTCCGTCGGCGACGACCACGCGGGTCGCGAGCGCCTCCCGGAGGGCATCGGCCCGGGTCTGGGTGTCAGCGGACGGGTTGGGCAACGAAGCCATGGTTGTGCTCCCTGGGATGCGACGGCTGTCGGCTTTGCACCCCCTCTGTGTCAAGGGTGCACGCGGCCAGCGTAACCGCGAGGCACCGGACCCGGTGCGGGTGTCCCACGTGGCGGACTGCATTCTGTGTCGGGAGTTGCCAGGGGTGTCCCGGCGACGGTACGGCGCGGACTTCCCCCGACGATGCGCAAGGCCGACATCGACCGATACTGTTCAGCATTGTCGAACCGCATCAAGATGGTCAGTATGGACAGCAACGTCAGCAGGAGGCTGCGCGATGGCACGGAACATCCAGTCGCTCGAACGAGCCGCTGCGATGCTGCGACTCCTGGCCGGCGGCGAACGCCGGCTGGGGCTCTCCGACGTGGCCTCCTCCCTGGGTCTGGCCAAGGGCACGGCGCACGGCATCCTGCGCACCCTGCAGGCCGAGGGTTTCGTGGAGCAGGACCCCGCCTCCGGCCGCTACCAGCTGGGCGCGGAGCTGCTGCGCCTGGGCAACAGCTACCTCGACGTGCACGAGCTGCGCGCCCGCGCCCTGGTGTGGACGGACGACCTGGCCCGGGCGAGCGGTGAGAGCACGTACGTGGGCGTGCTGCACAAGAGCGGGGTGCTGATCATGCACCACGTGTTCCGGCCCGACGACAGCCGTCAGGTGCTGGAGGTCGGGGCCATGCAGCCGCTGCACTCGACCGCACTGGGCAAGGTCCTGTCCGCGTACGACCCGGTCGCGCACACCCAGGCGCTGGAGGTGGAGCGCGAGGCGTTCACCCCCCGTACGGTCACGGACGGCGCCGGCTTCGAGGAGATCCTCGACCTGACCCGCGCGCGGGGCTGGGCCGCCGACGTCGAGGAGACCTGGGAGGGCGTCGCCTCGGTGGCGGCGCCGATCCACGACCGGCGCCGGATGCCGGTCGGCGCGGTGGCGGTGGCGGGTGCCGTGGAACGGGTCTGCGGGGAGTCCGGGGAGCCCCGTGCGGCCCTCGTGGCGTCCGTACGGGACTGTGCGCGCGCGGTTTCACGCGATCTCGGCGCGGGCCGGTTCTGACCCCCCTCTAACACTTCTGAGCCGCCATCTGGCTGCTTTCTGCCCATTTTTCGCCACATTCTGACCACACAATGGCTGGATTTGGGCGATCGTACCTAGTGGTAACGATCCGGCACCTTGGCCTGGCGAGCCCTTGACGCATTCTTCACTTGGGCGGAAAACTGCCGTTCACCGGTCGGCATTGTCGAACACCTGACGGCAATACGCGCTAGGATGCGACAAGGCCAAGGACCGGTGCAGCACTCACCGAGTGCGCGGAACCACCGGAGGGACCCGGTGTCCGCCCACCCCTGGACGTACGTAAGGAGTCGCGGGTGTCCAGCTCCGACATCTTCATCGGCGAGACCATCGGTACCGCCCTGCTCACTCTGCTCGGCGGTGGCGTCTGCGCCGCTCTGACACTCAAGAGCTCCAAGGCCCGGAACGCGGGCTGGCTCGCGATCACCTTCGGCTGGGGTTTCGCCGTACTGATCGCCGCCTACGTGGCCGCCCCGCTCTCCGGCGCGCACCTCAACCCGGCGGTCACCGTCGGCCTCGCCGTCAAGACCGGCGAGTGGAGCGACGTGCCGGTCTACTTCGCAGGCGAGCTGCTGGGCGCGATGCTCGGCGCGGTCCTGATGTGGATCACCTACTACGGCCAGTTCCGGGTGCACCTGGCGGACCCGGAGAACATCCGTGACGCCAAGCTCGGCCCGGAGGACCCGCACCCGCACGACCAGGCGGGCCCCGTGCTCGGGATCTTCTCCACCGGCCCCGAGATCCGCAACGTCGTCCAGAACCTCGCCACCGAGATCATCGGTACGTTCGTCCTCGTCCTGGCGATCCTCACCCAGGGCCTGCAGGGCGACGGCAAGGGCCTCGGTGTCATCGGCGTCCTCATCACCTCCTTCGTCGTCGTCGGCATCGGCCTCTCGCTCGGCGGTCCGACCGGCTACGCCATCAACCCGGTCCGCGACCTCGGTCCGCGCATCGTGCACGCCCTGCTCCCGCTGCCCAACAAGGGCGGCTCGGACTGGGGGTACTCCTGGATCCCGGTCGTCGGCCCGCTCGTCGGTGCCGTCATCGCCGGCGGTCTGTACAACATCGCGTTCGCCTGATCAGTTTCGGCCCGCGTTCGTAAGATCCGCACCGCATCCTGATTCCGCCTACTCACAGACCTGCCAGGAGCAGCCACATGACCAGCAGCACCGGCCCCTTCATCGCCGCGATCGACCAGGGCACGACCTCCTCCCGCTGCATCGTCTTCGACCGTGACGGCCGCATCGTCGCCGTCGACCAGAAGGAGCACGAGCAGATCTTCCCGAAGCCGGGCTGGGTCGAGCACGACGCCTCCGAGATCTGGACCAACGTCCAGGAGGTCGTCGCCGGCGCCATCGCCAAGGCCGAGATCACCGCCGCCGACGTCAAGGCCGTCGGCATCACCAACCAGCGCGAGACCACCCTCCTGTGGGACCGCCACACCGGCGAGCCCGTGCACAACGCGCTGGTCTGGCAGGACACCCGCACCGACGCCCTGTGCAAGGAGCTCGGCCGCAACGTCGGCCAGGACCGCTTCCGCCGCGAGACCGGCCTGCCGCTGGCGAGCTACTTCGCCGGCCCGAAGGTCCGCTGGCTGCTCGACAACGTCGAGGGCCTGCGCGAGCGCGCCGAGGCCGGCGACATCCTCTTCGGCACCATGGACTCGTGGGTCATCTGGAACCTCACGGGTGGCGCCCAGGGCGGCGTGCACGTCACGGACGTCACCAACGCCTCGCGCACCATGCTGATGAACCTGCACACGCTGGCCTGGGACGAGAAGATCGCGGAGTCGATGGGCGTCCCGCTCAACGTCCTCCCCGAGATCAAGTCCTCCGCCGAGGTCTACGGTCACGTCAAGGACGGCGTCCTCGCCGGTGTCCCGGTCGCCTCGGCGCTCGGTGACCAGCAGGCCGCCCTCTTCGGCCAGACCTGTTTCGCCGAGGGCGAGGCGAAGTCCACGTACGGCACCGGAACGTTCATGCTGATGAACACCGGCGACAAGATCATCAACTCCTACAGCGGCCTGCTGACCACGGTCGGCTACCAGATCGGCGACCAGAAGCCGGTCTACGCGCTGGAGGGCTCCATCGCCGTCACCGGCTCGCTCGTCCAGTGGATGCGCGACCAGATGGGCCTGATCAAGTCCGCGGCCGAGATCGAGACGCTCGCCTCCTCGGTCGAGGACAACGGCGGCGCCTACTTCGTGCCGGCCTTCTCCGGTCTGTTCGCCCCGTACTGGCGCTCCGACGCCCGCGGTGTGATCGCCGGCCTCACCCGGTACGTCACCAAGGCGCACATCGCCCGTGCCGTCCTGGAGGCCACCGCCTGGCAGACCCGCGAGATCACCGACGCCATGACCAAGGACTCGGGCGTCGAGCTCGCGGCCCTCAAGGTCGACGGCGGCATGACCTCCAACAACCTGCTGATGCAGACGCTCTCGGACTTCCTGGACGCCCCTGTGGTGCGCCCGATGGTCGCCGAGACCACCTGCCTCGGCGCCGCCTACGCCGCCGGCCTGGCCGTCGGCTTCTGGCCCGACACCGACGCCCTGCGCGCCAACTGGCGCCGCGCGGCGGAGTGGACCCCGCGGATGCCCGCCGAGCAGCGGGACCGCGAGTACAAGAGCTGGCTCAAGGCCGTGGAGCGGTCCATGGGCTGGGTCGACGACGAAGACGCCAGCTGACCGCACTCAGCTGAGTCAATCGACGAGGAGCTAAGAGAGATATGAGCATCCCGCAGAGCGTGACCGCACTGGGCACGCACCCGACCGCCGGCTCGAACCCGAGCCGCGCCGAAACCCGTGAGCAGCTGGCGAAGGCCACGTACGACCTGCTCGTCATCGGCGGTGGAATCCTGGGCACCTCCGTGGCCTGGCACGCCGCGCAGTCGGGTCTGCGGGTCGCCATGGTGGACGCCGGCGACTTCGCCGGCGCCACCTCCTCGGCCTCCTCCAAGCTGGTCCACGGGGGCTTGCGCTACCTGCAGACCGGCGCGGTCAAGCTGGTCGCGGAGAACCACCACGAGCGGCGGGTGCTGGCCAAGGACGTGGCCCCGCACCTGGTCAACCCGCTCACCTTCTACCTGCCGGTCTACAAGGGCGGACCGGTCGGTGCGGCCAAGCTGGGCGCGGGCGTCTTCGCCTACTCCGCCCTCTCGGCCTTCGGCGACGGCATGGGCAAGGTCATATCGCCGGCCCGTGCCGCCGCCGACAACCCGGGTCTGAAGACGGACAACCTCAAGGCCGTCGCGGTCTACTACGACCACCAGATGAACGACTCCCGCGTCGCCGTCATGACCGTCCGCGCGGCCGTCGAGTCGGGCGCGGTCGTCCTCAACCACGCCGAGGTCACCGGCCTGCGCAAGACGCGGGGCCGGGTCACCGGTGCCGAGCTCAGGGACCGTCTCGACGGCACCGAGTTCGGGGTCGACGCACGCGTCGTGCTCAACGCCACCGGCCCGTGGGTGGACCACCTGCGGCGCATGGAGGACAAGCACTCGATGCCGTCGATCCGCCTTTCCAAGGGCGCGCACATCGTCATGAAGCGCAAGTCGCCGTGGAAGGCCGCCATGGCCACCCCGATCGACAAGTACCGCATCACCTTCGCCCTCCCGTGGGAGGACCAGCTGCTGCTCGGCACCACCGACGAGGTGTACGAGGGCGACCCGGCGGACGTGCGCGCCACCGAGTCCGACATCGCGCAGATCCTGGACGAGGCGGCCTTCTCGGTGAAGGACGCGGACCTCGACCGGTCGCTGATGACGTACGCCTTCGCGGGCCTGCGGGTGCTGCCCGGCGGCCCCGGCGGTGTGGAGAAGGCCAAGCGCGAGACGGTCGTCTCCGAGGGCGCCGGCGGCATGCTGTCGGTGGCCGGCGGCAAGTGGACGACGTACCGCCACATCGGCCGCGTGGTCATGGACAAGCTGTCGAAGCTCCCGGGCAGCCCGCTGACCGAGGACATGGAGCCGGTGAAGTCCCTCGTGCGCCGGATCGCGCTGCCGGGCGTCGCCAACCCGAACGCGGTCGCGCACCGGCTGCTGGTGGACCGTGAGCCGGGCACCCGGATGGACCCGCTCACCGCCCGCCACCTCGCCTCGCACTACGGCTCGCTGGCCTTCGACATCGCGCGCCTCGCGAACGAGGACCCGGCGCTGGCCGAGCGCATCCACCCGGACGGTCCGGAGATCTGGGCGCAGGTCGCCTACGCCCGTGACAACGAGTGGGCCGAGACGGTCGACGACGTGCTGCGCCGCCGTACGACGGTGACGGTCCGCGGCCTGGACGACGAGGCCGTACGGGCCGGCGTCGAGGAGATGCTGGGCCACAAGGCATAGCTCTCACGCAGGTGGGGAAGAGGGGCGGTTCCGAGGGGAACCGCCCCTCTGTCGTGGGCTGTGGCCGGTGCCTCATCAAGGCTTAGGCTGACCCACGTACGCAAGGGAACTTCGGAAGGAGACCTGGGTGATCGAGCTTGAGGGCGTGCCCGAGCTGATCGACCCGGTCATGGTGGCCGCGTTCGAGGGCTGGAACGACGCGGGTGACGCGGCCTCCGGTGCGGTCGCACACCTGGACCGGGAGTGGAAGGGCGAGGTCTTCGCGGCTCTGGACGCCGAGGACTACTACGACTTCCAGGTCAACCGGCCGACGGTGTGGCTGGACAACGGGGTACGGAAGATCACGTGGCCGACGACACGGCTGTCGGTGGTCCGCATCGGCGGGGCCAAGCCGCGCGACCTGGTGCTGGTCCGGGGGATCGAACCGTCCATGCGGTGGCGGTCGTTCTGCAACGAGATCCTCGGCTTCGCCCACGAACTGGGCGTGGAGATGGTGGTCATCCTGGGGGCGCTGCTCGGGGACACGCCGCACACCCGGCCGGTGCCGGTGAGCGGGGTCACCTCGGACGCGGACCTGGCGCGGACGATGGACCTGGAGGAGACCAAGTACGAGGGCCCGACGGGCATCGTGGGCATCCTCCAGGAGGCCTGTACGCACGCGGGCGTGCCGGCGGTGTCGCTGTGGGCGGCGGTGCCGCACTACGTGTCGCAGCCGCCGAACCCGAAGGCGACGTTGGCGCTGCTGAACCGGCTGGAGGATCTGATCGACATCCGGATCCCGCTGGGCGAACTGCCGGAGGACGCGCGGGCGTGGCAGCTGGGCGTGGACCAACTGGCCGCGGAGGACAGCGAGGTGGCGGAGTACGTCCAGACGCTGGAGGAGGCGCGGGACACGGCCGACCTCCCGGAGGCGTCGGGCGACGCCATCGCCCGGGAGTTCGAGCGGTACCTGCGGCGGCGGGATCCCGCGGCGGGCCCGGCGGCGGAGCCGGGTGACGGCTCGTACCTGCGGGACACGGCCGGCGGCCTCCCCCGTACCCCCAAGCGCAAACCGGAGCCCGGCGGGGAGGAACCGCAGCCTCCGGCGGGGACCGCACCGGAGGACCCGGCCGCGCAGGACGACGACGGCGAGGAACCGCCGCAGGCCTGACCACCCCTCACCTCGCCTGGCCTCACCTCTCCTTCACCTCCTGCGCGGGCTCGTGTCGGTGGTCCGTGTTTCGATACGGGCTCGCGATCAGGAGGAGAAGGATGACCCGCACGACGCCCCCGCGCCCCTTGGACGTGGCCTCGGTGTTCCCGGAGCTCGCGGACATGGCCCGCACCGCGACCCGGCTGCACCCGCGCCCTGGTTCGCCCACCGTGTACGACAGCTCGGTGGGCGGTCCCCTGCTGTGGCCGGCCGATGAGCCCTGGGCGTCGTGCTCTCAGGAGCACCCGGTGTACCGGCTGAACACGCCGGAGGAGATACGGACGCTGCGCCGGATCCTTGGCGATGCCTGGCGGCGGCCCCGCCCGCCCCGGACGAACCTGCTCTCCGCCGAGGAGGACGCCGTGGTGGGGCGGATCCATGCCGGCCACCCGCCGGAGCTGATGCCGGCCGGGCCGCATCCGCTGCTTCCGGTGGCGCAGCTGTACGCGCGGGACGTGCCGGACCTGCCCTGTCCCGGGGGTACGGACCTGCTTCAGGTGCTGTGGTGCCCGTTCGAGGACATCGAGGGCTGTTCGCAGGCCGTGCAGCTGCGCTGGCGGCGGGCCGCGGACGTGACGGAGGTCCTCGCGGACCAGCCGGAGCCGCCGTACGTCGGCACGGACCACCACGTGCCCGCGCCCTGCGTGCTCCACCCGGAGCAGGTCCGCGAGTATCCGGCGGGGCACGACATGGACGAGGATCTGGACCGGCGCTTGTACCGCTGGGCCGAGGAGCGGTCCCTCAGCTACCGCGGTGATCTGTCGGTCGCGCCCGGCTGGAAGGTCGGCGGCTGGGCCGCCCCGTACACCTTCCGGGACCCGGACGAGCCGGATGACCTGCGGTGCCGGGAGTGCCGGGCCCCGACGGCTCCGCTGCTGACCGTCCCCAGCGGTGAGTGGGACGGGGAGAGCGGCAGCTGGCGTCCCCTGGACGACGAGCCCGACGAGGACGCGCCGCCCTACCCCGGCCCGGCCGATCCCACCATGGTGTCCGTGGGCCGCGGCTACACGCTCCAGTTCTACGGGTGCACCCGCGAGCTCCGGCACCTGCCGGTGACCGTCATGCAGTAGGGACGGCCCCGAACGCGCCGGCGGGGGCGGAGGCCGCTGCCCCCGCCCCCGCCGGCGTTCCGTTCGTGTCAGGCCCTACAGGGCCACGCCCAGGAGGGCGTCCACCGTGCGGGAGACCAGGCCCGGGGCCGACTCGTCGTCGCCGTCCGAGGCGTTCTGGGCGTCCACCCAGCGGTCCACGGCCGCCAGCGCCGCCGGGGCGTCCAGGTCGTTCGACAGGGCCTCGCGGACCTCCTCGACCAGGGCGTCCGCCGGCAGCCCGTCCGGCCGCGACACGGCCGCACGCCAGCGCTCCAGCCGGGCCACGGCCTCGGCGAGGACGTCGTCGGTCCACTCCCAGTCGGCCCGGTAGTGGTGCGACAGCAGGGCGAGGCGGATGGCCGCGGGGTCGACCCCGGCGCGCCGCAGCGCGGAGACGAAGACGAGGTTGCCCTTCGACTTCGACATCTTCTCGCCGTGCAGGGCGACCATGCCCGCGTGTACGTACGCCTTGGCCATCGGGAACTCGCCCGTCAGGACCTGCGCGTGCGACGCGCCCATCTCGTGGTGCGGGAAGGCCAGGTCGGAGCCGCCGCCCTGGATGTCGAAGCCCATGCCCAGGTGGTCCAGGGCGATGGCGACGCACTCGATGTGCCAGCCCGGCCGGCCGCGGCCCAGCGAGCCGCCGTCCCAGCTCGGCTCGCCCGGACGGGCGGCCATCCACAGCATCGGGTCCAGGGGGTTCTTCTTCCCCGGCCGGTCGGGGTCGCCGCCCCGCTCCGCCGAGAGCAGCCGCATCGCCTCGGCGTCGAGGTTCGAGACCCCGCCGAAGTGCGCGTCGGACTCGACCGAGAAGTAGACGTCGCCGTCGAGCTCGTACGCCGCGCCCGCGTCCCGCAGCCGCTCGACCAGCGGCACGATGCCGGGTATGGCCTCGACGGCTCCGATGTAGTGCTGCGGCGGCAGCATCCGCAGGGCGGTCATGTCCTCGCGGAAGAGTGCGGTCTCGCGCTCGGCCAGCTCGGTCCAGTCGTGGCCGTCGCGCAGCGCCCGCTCCAGGAGCGGGTCGTCCACGTCCGTGACGTTCTGGACGTAGTGGACCTGCCGCTTGGTGTCGAGCCACACGCGCTGCACGAGGTCGAACGCGTTGTAGGTCGCCGCGTGACCGATGTGGGTCGCGTCGTACGGGGTGATGCCGCAGACGTAGATACGGGCGACGGGACCGGGGGCGAGGGTGATCGTCCCCTGGGTCGCGGTGTCGTGGATCTGGAGGTCGCGGCCCTTGCCAGGAAGGGCGGGGACCTCAGAAGCGGGCCAGGCATGCATGTCTCGAGCCTAACCGGACGGATGTTCCGGAAACGAACCGGACCTGCACTGTTGTCTTGATCGGCACTCTTGCGGTCTGGCCGAATCTATGCGTGTGGCGGATGGCCGGTTCAGACCGGCGGCCAGGGGATCGACGGCCACTGCCCGGACGGCTGCGGGTGGGTTCCGGTGCGCAGCAGGTGCGCCACCCGGTCGCGTACGGCGGCCAGCTCGACGGCGGTGATCAGTTCGGCCAGCCGGGTGGCGAGCGGGGCTCCCTCGGCCAGCTCGGCGGCCAGCCCGGCCAGCACCTCGCGTGCCTCGTCTGTCAGCGGCTCCCCCGCCCAGCCCCACAGCAGGGTGCGCAGCTTGTCCTCGGCGTGGAAGGTCACGCCGTGGTCGATGCCGTAGAGGCGGCCGTCGGGTGCGGGCAGCAGGTGGCCGCCCTTGCGGTCGCCGTTGTTGATCACGGCGTCGAGTACGGAGAGCCGGCGCAGCCGCGGGTCGTCGGCGTGGACGAGCAGCGCGGTGCGGCCCTCCCCCACCTCGGCGAAGGCGACGGGCTTCCAGCCCTCCCCCGCCTCCTCGCCGTCGACGAGCGCGAGGAGCCCGTCGGCCGGGGATTCCCCTTCCGGTCCCGCGGATTCGATCCACCGCTGGACCATGCCCTCGCCGTACGGTCCGTCGCGCAGCACGGTGGCGGGCACCAGGCCCCATCCGGTGGCCTCGGAGACCAGGTAGGCGGCGACCTCGCGCTGGGCGAGGTTCCCGTCGGGGAAGTCCCACAGCGGCCGCTCGCCCTTGACGGGCTTGTACACGCAGTCGGCGCTCACGCCCTCGTGCGTGACGGTGCACAGCAGGACGGCGTTGGACGCCTCGCGGATCCGGCCGATGACGGTCAGCTCGCCCTTGGCGAGCAGTTCCTCGATCTCCCCCGTGTCGGTCACGCCTGGCGCCGGTAGCCGTTCTGGCGCGGGCACACGTGCCCCTCCGGGTCCAGCGGCAGACTGCACAGCGGGCACGGCGGGCGGCCGGCGTTGACCACGTCCAGGGCCCGCTTGGCGAACGCCCGGGCCTGGGCGCCGGTGAGGCGGACCCGCAGCATCGGCGGGCCGTTCTCCTCGTCCTGGAGCAGCCGCTCCTCCGCCTCGGCGAGGTCCTCGTCGGAGTCGGCTTCGAGTTCCACCAGGGCCTGGGCCTCGACGATCATCCGCTGCTCCTCGCCGTCCCAGGCCAGGGCCATGGTGCCGACGCGGAACTCCTCCTCGACGGGGACGTCGAGGGGTGCGGTGTCGGCGGCCTCGGCGGGGGCGACGGCCGGCACCGGGGCGTTGCCGCCGGTCCGCCGCACGACCTCGTCCAGCAGCTCGTCCATCCGCTCGGCGAGCGCCGCGACCTGGGTCTTCTCCAGGGAGACGCTGGTGACGCGGGGGCCGGAGGAGGCCTGCAGGAAGAACGTACGGCGTCCCGGCAGACCGACCGTGCCGGCCACGAAGCGGTCCGGGGGGTCGTAGAGGAACACCTGACGGGGCACGTCCAGTCTCCAAGTCTCGGCGGCAGGGCAGGTCTGCGCCCTTGTGTGGGCCCGTCCACCCTACTGCGCCGTCCGATCACGCCGCGCCCGCGCCGCCTCCCACGACCGCGTTCCCCGCGTCTTCGGTGTCTTTGTCCGAGGCGACGGCCTCCGGTGCGGCCGGACGCCGTACGAGCGGGCCGAAGTCCCCGGTGTCGCCCAGCCGGAACACGAACGGCCGGGTCGGCGTGTACCGGATCGCGGTCACCGAACAGGGGTCGACGTGGATGCGCTGGAAGAGGTCCAGGTGCATCCCGAGGGCGTCCGCGACAAGGGACTTGATGATGTCGCCGTGGGAGCACATCAGGAAGACGGCGTCGCTCCCGTGCTCCTCCTCGACCCGCGCGTTCCACTCCCGTACGGCGTCCACGGCGCGGGCCTGCATGGCGCGCATGGACTCGCCCCCGGGGAAGGCGGCCGCCGAGGGGTGCTGCTGGACGATCTTCATCAGTGGTTCGTCGGCGAGCTCGGAGAGTTCGCGGCCGGACCAGTCGCCGTAGTGGCACTCGCCGATCCGCTCGTCGGTGTGCACTTCCAGCTCCGACCTGGCGGCCAGCAGGGGTGCGAGGGTCTCCCGGCAGCGTTGCAGCGGGCTGGTGACGGCGGCGGCAAGGGGCACGCCCGCCAGCCTTCCGGGCAGGGCGGCGGCCTGCTCGGCGCCGCGCTCGTCGAGGCCGACTCCCGGCGTCCATCCGGCGAGCAGCCCTGCGGTGTTGGCGGTGGACCGCCCGTGTCGTACGAGGATCAGCGTGGCCATGGGTGCCAGCGTATGCCGTGCCGCCGGTGTGCGGGCGGGCCGCGGGCAGGGAAGAATGCCCGGCGTGATTGTCGACTGCGCGATTTACCGGGACGGCCGCCGTACCGAGGGACCCGAGGACTTCTCGGACGCCCTCGACGCGGCGCGGGCGACCGGTGACGCCTTCCTCTGGATCGGCATGTACGAGCCGACGGCGGAGGAGTTCGACCGCGTCAGCCGCGAGTTCGGCCTGCACAAGCTGGCGGTGGAGGACGCGCTGACCGCGCATCAGCGGCCGAAGCTGGAGGTGTACGACGATTCGCTGTTCGTCGTCCTCAAGCCGGTGCTGTACGACGAGGGCACGGACACCGTGACCGCGGGCGAGCTGATGGTGTTCATAGGCGATTCGTTCGTGGTCACGGTCCGGCACGGCGAGGGGGCCCCGCTGGCCGCCGTCCGCCACCGGCTGGAGCAGGAGCAGGACGTGCTGCGGCACGGCCCGACGGCGGTCCTGTACGCGGTCTCCGACGCGGTGGTGGACCACTACATCGAGGTGGCGGCCGAGCTCCAGGTGGACCTGGAGGAGCTGGAGGCCGAGGTGTTCTCCCCGAACCCCGCGGACACCAAGAACACCGCTGCCCGGATCTACGGCTTCAAGCGGCAGGTGCTGGAGTTCCGGCGGGCGACGAACCCGCTGCTCCAGCCGATGGAGCGGCTCGCCTTCGGGCAGGTGCCCTTCGTCCACGAGCACGCCCAGCCCTTCTTCCGCGACGTCGCCGACCACCTGACCAAGGCGAGCGAGTACATCGAGGGGCTGGACCGGCTGTTGTCGGACGCGCTGGCCGCGCACCTCGCGCAGATGGGCCTGCGGCAGAACGACGACATGCGCAAGATCTCGGCCTGGGCGGCGATGGCGGCCGTCCCGACGATGGTGGCGGGGATCTACGGGATGAACTTCGAGCACATGCCGGAGCTCACCCAGGCCTGGGGCTATCCGGCGGTGGTGGCGCTCATGGTGGGCGTCTGTCTGGGCCTGCACCGCATGTTCAAGCGCCGGGGCTGGCTGTAGCCACGGGGAGCCTCGCGCGCGGCCGGCCGCGCGCGGCTACGCGAGCTCGGGGGAGGTGACCGGTGCGCCGCCCAGCGCGTTGCGGCGCTGGGGCATCCGCAGGTTCACCATCCGGTGCCAGCCGCTGAACCGCTCGTACGCGTACATGACGCGGATGCCGGCGGCGAGCGCGGCCGCCTTCGGGGCGGGCCAGTGCAGCACCCGTCCCATGTGGCCCATGACGGCGAGGCTGACGTCCCGGTAGACGCCGATCTCGGCGAGCGCGCTCTCGCGGAGCACCCGCTGGATGGTCCGGCCGTGGCCCGCGCGGGCCAGGCGCAGCAGTTCCTCGTGGCAGTAGGCGAGGTGGTTGTCCTCGTCGTTGCTGATCATGTGGATGGCCTTGCCGACCTCGGGGTGGTTCCCGAAGTACCTGACCAGCATGTCCATCTGGTCGGCGGCACGCTGTTCGGTGACGCGGCTGTGCGCGAGGTAGACGACGACGTCCTCCTCGGTCAGCGCCTCCTCGCGGCGCAGCTTGTCGTGCGCGAGGCCGATGCCGCGGCGCTCCAGCAGCATCGTGTAATCGGTCTCGGGCGGTACCGGGACCGGCGGCAGGCCGCGCTTGCGGAGCAGCGCGTTGAAGATCCGCCCGTGCTTGTCCTCGTCCGCACCGTGCCGGGTGATCTTGGGCGCGAGGTCGCGCATGGAGTCCGGCACCAGGGCCGCGATCCGGGCGTTCTCCCAACCGCCCTGGGACTCTCCGCTGGCGGCGATGGAGCAGAACAGCTGGAAGGACTCGTCGTTGTCGACGATCTCCTGGAACAGGCTGCGGGCAGAGAGCATGAAACGAGTCAAACGCCGGTGACGGGAAGCGGCAACCGATGGATCGCACGACTCGTCCGAATGAACGAAACGAGGGGATGGGCCGTCGCGCGTAACCCTGCGGGCACCCGGGGCGTTGTTGGCTGTGTCGGCCGTGGCGGGGAAGACCCCCCGAGCCCCCACCACGGCCGCAGACTCCCTTTCGACGCCGACCCCGCACCGCTGCGCGGGCTTCGGGCGGCTGCGCCGGACCCCGTCCGGCGGATGCGTCGGGCGGCCCGGAATCAGCCGAGGCCCGCCAGCTCCATGGCTTCGGTGCCGGCCCGCAGGGCGGCGATCCGCTCGTCCAGGGTGAATCCGGCCGGGGCGAGCGTGAGGGTGGTGACCCCGGCCTCCGCGTAGGCCCGCATCCCGTCCGCGATGCGGCCGACCGGGCCGAGCAGCGTGGTCGAGTCGATCAGCGAGTGCGGGACGGCCTCGGCCGCGCCGGTCTTGTCGCCCGCCAGGTACTTGTCCTGGATCTCGGCGGCCTCCTTCTCGTAGCCCATGCGCTGGGCCAGCTGGTTGTAGAAGTTCTGCTTCCGGCTGCCCATGCCGCCCACGTACAGGGCGGTGTAGGGGCGGAACATGTCCGCGAGCGCGTTCACGTCCTCGCCGAGGGCCAGCGGCACGGTCGGGCAGACGTCGAAGCCGTCCATGGTCAGCCCGGCCTTCTCGCGGCCCGCCCGGATGTGGGTGAGCGCGGTCGCCTCCAGGTGCTCGGCGGCCGGGAAGATCAGCAGGGCGCCGTCGGCGATCTCGCCGGTCTGCTCCAGGTTCTTCGGACCGATGGCGGCGATGTAGAGCGGGATGTGCTCGCGCTCGGGGTGCACGGTCAGCTTGAGGGGCTTGCCCGGGCCGCCCGGCAGCGGCAGGGTCCAGTGCTCGCCTTCGTAGGAGAGGCGCTCGCGGCTCATGGCCTTGCGGACGATCTCCACGTACTCCCGGGTCCGCGCGAGCGGCTTGTCGAACTTGACGCCGTACCAGCCCTCGGAGACCTGCGGGCCCGAGACGCCGAGGCCGAGCCGGAAGCGGCCCTTGGTGAGCGAGTCGAGGGTGGCCGCCGTCATGGCGGTCATCGCGGGCTGCCGGGCCGGGATCTGCAGGATCGCCGAGCCGACGTCGATGCGCTCGGTCTGGGCGGCGACCCAGGCGAGCACGGTCGGGGCGTCGGAGCCGTAGGCCTCGGCGGCCCAGCAGACGTCGTAGCCCAGGCGGTCGGCCTCCTGGGCGACGGCGAGGTTGTCGGCGTCCATGCCCGCGCCCCAGTAACCGAGATTGATGCCGAGCCGCATGTGTCGTCCCCTTACCGGTTTACCGATCAGTAACGTTGGTGTGCGGGGACTGTAGCGCGCCAGGGTGCTCCGCGTCAGCGCCCCAGTAGTCTCAGCGCTCATGGAGCAGAGGCATCTCGGCCGCACCGGACTGCGCGTTTCCCGGATCGGCCTCGGCACCCTCACCTGGGGCCGCGACACCGGCGAGGAAGCCGCCGCCGAGCAGGTGAAGACCTTCTGGGAGGCGGGCGGCACCCTCGTCGACACGGCCGACGTGTACGGGGGCGGGGAGGCGGAGTACCTCCTCGGGCGGCTGGTGGGCGGGCTCGTCCCGCGCCGGGACCTGGTGATCGCGACCAAGGCGGGCAGCGTGCCGGACCCGGACCGGCGCTTCGACGGCTCGCGCGGGCACCTGCTCGACGCGCTGGACGCCTCGCTGGACCGGCTGGGCACCGACTACGTCGACCTCTGGCAGGTGCACGCCTTCGATCCGGCGACCCCGCTGGAGGAGACCATGCAGGCGCTTGACCTGGCGGTGAGCAGCGGCCGGACCCGGTACGCCGGGGTCTCCAACTACTGCGGCTGGCAGCTGGCGAAGGCGGCGACCTGGCAGCTCGCGGCGCCCGGCGTGCGGAGCCGGATCGCCTCGACCCAGATGGAGTACTCGCTGCTGCAGCGGGGCGTGGAGCGGGAGGTCCTGCCGGCCGCACTGGACCTCGGGGTAGGCCTGCTGCCCTCCTCCCCGCTGGGGCGCGGCGTGCTGACGGGCAAGTACCGGGACGGCGTACCGGCGGACTCCCGGGGCGCCTCGGAGTCCCTGGCCGCCTTCGTGGACCCGTACCTCGACGAGGCGGCGGGCCGGATCGTGGACGCGGTGGTGACGGCGGCCCGGGGGCTGGCCGTGACCCCGCTCGAGGTGGCCCTCGCGTGGATCCGGGACCGGCCGGGGGTGGTCTCGCCGATCGTCGGGGCCCGGACGTCGGCGCAGCTCGCGGCGGCGCTGTCGGTGGAGGCCCTTAGTCTTCCGGAGGAGATCTGCCGGGCGTTGGACGATGTGTCGGCGCCCGTGCACCGCTATCCCGATCAGGACTGGAGCACGCTGTGAGTACGGACCGCCAAGCCGAAGCCGAAACCGCTGCCGCGGAGGAACCGGCCGGGCCGCAGGCCGACTCGGGCGAAGCCCCGTCGGACACCCCCGAGGCCGACCCGACCTCCCTGCCCACCGAAGCCGGTTCGGCCGGGACCGAGGGCGAAGCCGGTTCGGCCGGGGCCGACGCCGGGCCTGACGCCGGGCACGGCGAAGTCGGCGCCGGTGAGGGGGGTCCGGGGGCGGAGCCCCCGGTTTCGGGAAGGGGCGGGGTGGGGGAAGGCCCTGCAGGGCCCGCCACCGAGGCCCCCGCAGGAGCCGAAGACACGGCCGGGTCCGAAGCCGGGACCGAGACCGAGACCGGAGCGGAGGTCGACGCCGGGGCTGAGGCCGGGGCCGGGGCCGGGGCTGAGGCCGGGGCTGAGGCCGGGGCTGAGGCCGGGGCCGGGGCCGGGGCCGGGGCTGAGGCCGGGGCCGAGGCTGAGGCCGGGGCCGAGGCTGAGGCTGAGGCCGAGGCTGAGGCCGGGGCCGGGGCCGACGGCGGGGCCGACGGCGGGGCTCAGGTGCAGCCCGCGCTCACCGAGGCTCAGGCCGAGCTCGCCGCGCAGAAGGTCGAGCGGGAGCGGATCGCCCGGCGCAAGGCCGAGCGGGAGGCGCCCGTCGAGTCCGGGGCGAAGCTCAGCGGCAAGGCCGCCGACCTGATGGCCGCCGTACGGGCCGTGGAGAGCGGGGAGAAGCCCCCCGCCGTGTACTTCGACGAGGCCCCGGCCGCGCCCCGCAGGCCGGCCCCCGCTCCCGCCGCGCCCCGCCCCGCCGCCCCGGCACCGGTGGCCGCGGCGGAACCCTCCGCCGGCACCGTCGAGGGCGTACGGTCCGTCCTGGCCCGCGGTGGCGCCCCCGAGTCCCTGGCCGGCCAGGCCGCGGCGGTGCTCGGCGACGGCGCCGCCGAGCAGCTCGCCGAGAACCCCTGGCGGCTGCTGTCGGTCCCGGCCGTGCGCCCGACCCAGGCGGACGGCTTCGCACGGTCCCTGCTGGGCTCCGAGGCAGGTCCCGGGGACGAGCGCCGGACCACCGTCCTGGTGGGCTGGCTGCTGGCCCAGGCCGGACTCAAGGGGCACACCGCGCTGGAGGCCCCGGTGCTGGAGAAGGCCCTGGCCCAGTACGGCGTACCGGATCCGGCCGGAGCGCTGGAACAGGCCATCGCGGAGGGCTCGGTGCTGGTCTTCCACGAGCCCCTCGGCCCGCCGGTCGAGGAGGGCGAGGAGCAGCCCGTACGTCTCCTCGTGGGCCTGGAGGGTTCCGCCATGGCCGAGGAGAGCCTGGCCGACGGCCTGGCGCGGCTCGCGTCCGGCGCCTTCGACGCGCCCGCTGACTGGGAGCAGGCCGCCGGTGCCGCGCCGGGCCCGTCCGCCGCCGAGCTGATCCGCACGGTCGCGGGCCACGGCCTGGTCGCCCACACCGGCGGCGAGGCCGCGCGTGCCGAGGCGTTCGCCCTGGTGGCGGCGGCCCGGGAGCTGGGGCTGCGGGCCTGCCCGGCCGCGCACGCGCCCGCCGGTCCGGACTCGGTGACCGTGGCGGGGCTGCTGTCCGGGGCGGAGGGGCCCGGGCGGGACGCGGACGGGCAGTTCGTGCTGGACCTCCTCGTGGTGCTGGACGCGCCGCAGCTGGACGTGGAGACCGCGGCGGCGCTGGTGGAGTCCGTGCCGGACGGAGCCCGGCTGGTGCTCTCCGGGGACCCCGGAGTGCTCGCGTCCGCCGGGGCCGGACGGGTGTTCGCCGATGTGCTGGCGGCCCGTACGTGCCCCCAGGTGGTCTCCCGCACCCCGGATCCGGGCCCTCTCGGCGAGCTCGTCTCCGGAGTCGGGATCGGCGAGCTGAACCAGGTGGACGCCCCCGGCAAGGAGGTCGTCATCGTCCCGGTGCAGGACGCCGGGGAGGCCGTGCACCGGGCCGTGCAGCTGGTGGCCGAGTCGGTGCCGCGGGCCTTCGGGATCCCGGCGGACAGCGTGCAGGTGATCACCCCGGGCCACGGCGGCTCCGCGGGGACGCGGGCGCTGAACACCGCCCTCAAGGAGCGGCTGAACCCCGGTCCCGGCCGGTTCGGCGGCTTCGACCCCGGCGACCGGGTGGTCCACGTGCCGTCCGCCGGGCGGGCGCTGGCGGCGCGGGTGGTGTCGGCCGACGCCCAGGGGCTGCACCTGGACCGTGCGGGCGTACGGATCGTCGTACCGAAGGAGCTGGTGGAGTCCCAGGTGCGGCACGGCTGGGCGGTGACGGCGCACCAGGCCGTCGGCACGCGCTGGCCGGCCGTGGTCGTCGTCCTGCCGGGTGACGCGGCCCAGGCGCTGTCGCGGGACTGGGTCTACACGGCGTTCGGGCGGGCCGAGCGGCACCTGTCGGTGGTGCACGGCGTCGACCAGGCGCTGCCGCGCGCGGTGGCCGAGGTGCTGCCGAAGCCGCGTACGACACGGCTGACGGGCCTGCTGAAGGCGCTCGCGACGGCCGGCGAACAGGCGGAGTGACTCCGGCCGTGGCCCCCGCCCCGCGGGGCGGGGGCCACGGATGCCGGGTCGGGGGCCGGACCGGGGTTCAGGCCGGGGTCAGCCCCGGCTCCGCGGTCTCTTCCTCGCCTTCGTCCTCGCCCTCGTCGAACTCGTCGGACTCCTCGTCGAAGACGGAGCTGACGTCGAACCGGTGCAGGACGTCCTGCGGATCGATGTTCCCGAAGGGCGAGTTGAGCCACTCCCCCGGTTCCGCCATCTCCTCCGAGGCGGCGATCCAGAGCGTGGAATCGCCCTCCTCCAGCCCGAAGTCCTTGAAGCGGGAAGCGATCTCGTCGGGCTCGTACTCCCCGAAGAGGACGCCCAGCGCCTCGGCGGTGCCGCCGTCCTGGACGAACTCGGCGTCCCGGTCGTGCGCGGCGATCCGCTCGGCCTGGGCGATCAGCCGCGGCGGTTCGACGACGGCGTAGTCGCGGCGGATGAGCACGCTGAAGGCGGCGGGCTCGGCGGGGCCGGTGTAGGGCACGCCGTCCTCGGGCGTGGGGATCTCGAAGGGAGTGACCTCGTCGTAGCGGTCGTAGAGGAGTTCGTCGTACTCCTCGGCCGCGGCGGCGAGTTCGTTGAACGCGGCGTAGACGTCCGGGTCCTCGTCCCCGGTCCTGCGCTCGACCGCGGCGAGGTGACGGTCGAGCGCGGCCTTGACCGCCTCGGCGGCGGCGCGTACCTCGGCAACAGTGGGCAGAGCGGCATCAGACATAGAGCAGACGCTATCCGTACGAGGGCTCTGCCCGCACAATAGATGCGATGCCGGAATACGAATTTGTCGACGTGTACGTGCCCCGCGGTGTTCCTCGCAAGGAGGCGACCCGCCTGCTGACCGATCATGCCGAGTACGGGAACTGGGAACTCGACCGGCTGAGTCTGTACCGGGACGGCAGTCGCCGTGCGCGACTGCGCCGCCGGATCATCCGTCAGGTCCGCGCGACCTGGTGACGCGGGCCCCGGGGGCGGGGCCCGCGCCGTGAGCAGCCGTCAGGCGGCGTTGCGGGCGCGCCGGTAGAGCACGCTGCCCGCCAGCAGCAGGCCGCCCGCGAGCGGGAGGCCGGCGGTGAGGACGTCACCGGAGCCGGTGGCGGCGAGACCGGCCGACTGCCCGGGGTTGTCCCCGGTCTGCGCGCCGGTCCCCGGGCCGGGGTGCGTGACCGGGGTCACGGGGGTGACGGAACCGGTGCCGGGGTTGGCCGACGTACCCGGAGTGCCCGTGCCCGGCGTACCGGGAGTGCCCGGGTTCCCGGGCGTCTCGCCACCCGGCGTACCGGGATTCCCCGGGTTGCCGGGCGTCTCACCGCCCGGGGTGCCCGGGTTGCCCGGGTTCCCGGGGTTCTCGCCACCGGGCGTACCGGGATTCCCGGGGGTGCCGGGGGTGCCGGGGTTCTCGCCACCCGGGGTGCCCGGATTTCCGGGGTTGCCGGGGTTGCCGGGGTTCCCGGGGTTCTCACCGCCCGGCGTGCCCGGGTTTCCGGGGTTGCCCGGGTGGTCGTCGCACGGCTCGTCGCCGTCGCCGGGGTGTCCCGGGTTGCCGGGGTGTCCGGGGTTGCCGGGGTGTCCCGGGTGACCGGGCTTGCTCGGCTTGCCGGGCTTGCCGTGGCCCCCGTCGGAGCAGTGGTTCCCGAAGGCCGGATTGAGGCCTCCGACCACCGTGACCGTGTTCCCGCAGGCGTTCACCGGTACGTCCACGGGTGCCTGCACGTTGTTCCCGGACAGCAGTCCCGGAGAGTTCGCGGTGTGCCCCGAGGCGCCGGAGTCCGCGTGTGCGTAGCCCCCGCCGAGGGCGAGGACACCCCCTGCGGCAGCCATGGTGATCAGGGTCTTCCTGGTGACCTGTGCCGGTCGTCGCATCTGTACTCGTCCCCTGGTGTGTGCGTTTCGGCCGTCTCGGCGGCCCGGCCGTCCAGGCTCCCCCGCCTGGTACGCCGAAGGTGAGAATCCGGGCCGGAAAGCCCGGTGGCCCCGGAGCGCTGGAATGCGCTCCGGGGCCCAAGACTTCAGACGCGTCAGGCGTTGACGCAGGTGTTGCCGAAGGCCGGGTTCAGCAGGCCGATGACGGAAACGGAGTTCCCGCACACGTTCACCGGGATGTGGACCGGAACCTGGATGGCGTTGCCGGACAGAACACCGGGGGAGCCGATGGCCGCACCCTGGGCACCCGCGTCGGCGACAGCCAGGCCCGCACCCGCGAGAACCAGGCCACCAGTGGCAGCCGCAGCGGCGACAACCTTCTTGATCATTGTTCCTCCTAGTAGGCAATGCGGTCCCAGCCGCGGACCGCACCACCTGTAACGAGGAGGGATCACCAGGGCTACGAGCGTATGAGTGCATTCACTCTTCTCAGTGGAATGCGCACACCTACCCGAATCTCAGGCGTTGTCGATGAACCGGTCGAGCACCCGCACGCCGAACTTCAGTCCGTCCACGGGCACGCGCTCGTCCACGCCGTGGAACATCCCCGCGAAGTCCAGCTCCGGCGGCAGCTGCAGCGGCGCGAAGCCGAAGCAGCGGATGCCGAGGTCGTCGAAGGACTTGGCGTCGGTACCGCCCGAGAGCATGTACGGCACGGCCCGCGCGATCGGGTCCTCGGCCTTCAGGGCGCCCTGCATGGCGTCCACCAGCCTGCCGTCGAAGTCGGTCTCCAGCGCCTTGTCGCCGTGCACGTCCTCCCGCTTCACCCGCGGCCCGAGGATGCGGTCCAGGTCGGCGAAGAACTCGTCCTCGTAGCCCGGCAGGAAGCGGCCGTCGACGTGGGCCGTCGCCTGGCCGGGGATGACGTTGACCTTGTAGCCGGCGCCGAGCATCGTCGGGGCGGCCGAGTTGCGCAGCGTCGCGCCGACCATCTTGGCGATGCCGCCGAGCTTGGCCAGGGTCTCGTCCATGTTGTCCGGGTCCAGCGGGGTGCCGAGCGCGTCCGAGAGCTCGTCCAGGAAGTGGCGTACGGTCTTGGTCACGCGCACCGGCCACTGGTGGCGGCCGAGCCGCCCCACGGCCTCGCACAGCTCCGTGATGGCGTTGTCGTTGTTGGTCATGGAGCCGTGGCCCGCGGTGCCGTCCACCGTGAGCCGCATCCAGTGCATGCCCTTCTGGGCGGTCTCCACCAGGTACAGCCGCAGGTTCTCGTTCACGGTGAAGGAGAAGCCGCCGACCTCGCCGATGGCCTCGGTGACGCCTTCGAAGAGACCCGGGTGCTTGTCGACGAGGTGCCGTGCCCCGTAGGTGCCGCCGGCCTCCTCGTCGGCGAGGAAGGCCAGCACGATGTCGCGCGGGGGCTTGCGCCCGCTGCGCATCCGGTCGCGCACGACGGCCAGCGTCATGGCGTCCATGTCCTTCATGTCGACGGCGCCGCGGCCCCACACGCAGCC
Source organism: Streptomyces sp. NBC_01233 (assembly GCF_035989305.1). Taxonomy (NCBI): domain Bacteria; kingdom Bacillati; phylum Actinomycetota; class Actinomycetes; order Kitasatosporales; family Streptomycetaceae; genus Streptomyces; species Streptomyces sp. NBC_01233. Next base: position 2,080,509 of record NZ_CP108514.1, read on the forward strand.
GTCGGCGATCTCACCCGCGAACGGGTCGTACGTCCAGTCCGCGGCATTGGCCGGAACCACGTCGGTGTGCCCGTGGATCAGCAGCGCCGGCCGCGAGGGGTCCTCCCCCTCGATCCGCGCCACGGTCGAGGCGCGCCCCTTGTGCGATTCGAAGATCTGCGGCTCCAACCCGACCTCGGCGAGCTTCTCGGCGACCCACTCCGCCGCCTTGCGCTCCCCGGGGCCCGAGTGGTCTCCGTAGTTGCTGGTGTCGATCCGGATGAGGTCCCGGCAGAGGTCGACTACCTCGTCCTCGCCGGAGACGGTCCTGCCCGCGCTCGACTCGCTCACGCTGCTTCCTCCCACTGATCAGTACCGAACTCCTCCATCCTCCCGCCCCGGGCCGCTCTCCCCAAGGGCGATCCCCGGCCGTCGGGGGGTGTGATCGAGGACCCCGGAATGTTTGGTAATGTTTTCCACGTCGGAACGGCCCGCGAGGGACGCGAGACAGACACCTTGTCCGGGTGGCGGAATGGCAGACGCGCTAGCTTGAGGTGCTAGTGCCCTTTATCGGGCGTGGGGGTTCAAGTCCCCCCTCGGACACCAGCTGAGACCCCACTTCATGTGGGGTTTTTTGCTTTTCCAGGCTGTGGCGTGACCAACCACGTGACCAACGGCCCAGAGATTCCCCAGGTCAGACCAGGGATGACAGGCCGAGTCGGCCCGCACCGGAGGCGGCGAGCTTCCGCGCTCCGTCCTTACGTGAGTGCCCGTACCGGGCCATGGTGTAGCCCGGTGAGTGGTGCCGGACGTTTGCTGAGACCTCTACGGGGTTCTCCCCGGATGATCGCGTTGGCATCACCATCCTTGGTCAGTTTCCGCAACCGGTAAGCGTTGCCCTCTTCGACCACGACCCATCCCAGTTCGATGGCTCCCTCATCCCAGCGCACGAGGGACCACTTCATTCCCAGGGCCTCACTGCGCCGGACACCAGTCGCGGCGTAGACCGTCCACAGCGGAGCGTCCCTGAGGCAGTGGTGAGTCAGGCCGCTGTCACAGGCCCTGTTGCCGCACGGCTCCCACACAGAGCCCAGGAATCGCCCCGACTGGCAGCGGTACGTAGGTGCATCTGAGGCAGCAGGCGGTTCGTACAACCGAATGCCGTTCCTGCTCGGCTCAGTGCCGATGCTGGATGACGACCGGTTGAGCCTGCCCGAGGTGGACGGTGCAGAGTTGTCCGACGCTTACGCGTGGGCCACTGCCCGGCCCCGCGTGATCACGCTGGGGGAAGACGCCCGCCCGCTGTGGCGAATCGTTCGGCGGTACGCCCGCATCCTGGGTGAGACCCTGCCCGAGGCTCAGGCCGTGTTCATTGAGAGGACCGCAGAGCAGACCCTCAGGGTCGCGGCCTGCCTCGCTGCCTCCGAGTGCTCCGAGGTCATCACGGGAGAGATCCTCTCTGCCGCTTTCGCTCTCGTTCGCCGCTCTGTTCAGGATGCGGTCCGCATCACCAAGGGGGCCGACGCTTCGAAGGCACAGCGGCAGTCGCTCAGCCTGGCGGACAAGGTACGGGCCCGGATCGAGATGCACGGTGGCCGGGCGACGTCGTCTCAGATCCTGCCCTACGTGGGCGCCAGTGCCAGTGAGGTCAAGGCACTGCCCGAAGTCGTGGCCACCGTGGATCGTTCGGGGAAGACGGGCCGCCCCGCCACCGTGTTCACACTCTGCGGTGACGGTTCCCAGCACGCGGAGTCATCGCCGGCGAAGCGGACCGTAATGGAAAGCAACAGGGCTGAGGTTGTCCCGCTCGACTCGTACCGCCCGGCACCCCTACAGCGCCCGGTCCCTGCGGCACCCTCTGCCGAAGGAAACCCGTTCCGCTCACTGCTCTCACCCGACCACCTAACCAAGAAAGCCCCGGCCATTGTGCCGGGGCTTGTTCGTTTCTTCGACTACCCAAGTGGGTGGGACAGTTCGGGGGAGAGGGGCTTGAGTAGGACAACTTGAAAGCCGCTGGGTGCCGAGTAACCCGAGAAACGCTTCCACCGGATACCGATCTCCCCGCCCCCGTCTTGCGGGGCGTTGGGGCGCATACCAGCTTCATGCCATCCATCGTGCCCGTATTTACGACCGCATGTAGCGGAACTATTCACGTGCCCCTCGTAGTGCGGCGTTCCCGGAACTCCGCACCGGACTGCCTCTACGTGATGCGCGTACAGCGTCACCCACGACTGGCATTTCGCGGGCTTCTCGGTCCTGGCAGGCACAAGCGGGGTGGACACGTGCGTTCCTTTCAGGCAGGACGATTTCCAGCATCCGGCGCAGTACGCCTTCACCAATTCCGAGCTGTGCGGAAAGCTGCATGTACGTCTCGCCGTTGGCCAGTCGTCTCCTGAGCTTGTCCTCATGAGCGGCTATGCAGTCGCGGTTCTCTTTCATCTCTATGACGCTCAGTCGTGGCATGTCACCACGCTTTCGCCGCCTGAGCAGTGACAGCGGCGTTCATGTCCAGCGTGTAAGAAGCACGACGTACACGTTGCGCACGCCGTGTTTCCACATGGCCTGAGCGGGCAGTTAGGGAGAACCCTTACCTGAGGCTTTCCTCTCAGCCCCCAGACCAGCCACACACTCACACGCGGCGCATCAGGGTCGCACTCCGAGAGCCACAAGAGCGTGTCCCCGTGGCGCCTGCTGCGGTGCCCCTTTTGCAGGTGGCATCGAACATCAATGAACCTGTTGCCCTTCGGGAGTACCCTCCGCAACTCAGCGCGAAGATCTTCCGGCACTGACGCACCTGTGCAGCAGAGTTCAGCCATGCTTGTACTGCTCCGCGGACGGCCGACCTTGATGGAATTCCCCTTCGGCCAATACATGTCCACTGGAATGCGGACCAGATCCGAACGATTCGCCATCGCTCGCCCCCTCTTCAATCATGCGCAGATCATCGACGTTCTGAGTCAGGGCTCTCTCAACGGCCTGGTCGAGCGCCGTGAAGAGACTCGGCAGCGCAACAAGAATCGCGTCCGCTGTCCGCGAGTCCGGATCGGCGTACACGTTTTCGTCAAGCCTCTTCTTGGCCTGCATCACAGCCCAACCCACTAGCACAAGGTTCCGAAACTCCTCGGGGCTGAATTCCTCTTCGGCACTCACGCTCGTCCCTTTGTGGCCATTACCGCGCCTCCTCGTGTTCCGGGTGCGCGGCCAACTCGACGTTGCAGTCAGAGACGGCGGACAGATCCCCGGCCTTGTAGGCCGTTCCCCGCTGCTTCACCAGAGCAGCGCAGACGCCACAACCCGACGCGGGTGCAGGCGGTGTCCGAGGCAGCGAAAGGTGAACAGGCGGGCGCATGGTTGTCGTAGGGCGGCTCACTGGAATTTCCTCCATCGACGGTGTCGCATGGGGAGATGATTCCGGTGCGTTGGCGATGCCGCTAGCCGCATTCCCGTTGTGGCATAGAAATCAAGCCCTGTAGAACTCGGCCCATTCGGATAGCCGCTGTCGCGCCATCGGCCCAAACAAGGCGTGACGCTCAAAGGTTGCGAACACGGCGAGATGCTCAGCAACGTCGCGAGAGTCCTGAAACACCATGCGCCCCGTGAAGTTCTCCACTGTAGCCAGTCGATCGTCATAGATCGTAAACGTGTTCATCGGGCCACGTGGTATCTGGACACCGAGCGGAATCACGCCAACGCGTACGTTTGGCAAGTGAGAAAGTGAGTCGAGCCGGTCAATCTGCACGGCCATGGCCAGCGGTGGCACGATCGCCCATTTCACGGCCTGCTCAGTGAGCAGGAAAGTGAAGGACTTGGAAGTGTCGTAGAGAACCGCTTGCCTTTCCAACTTGCGCGCCACCGTCTTGGATTTGTCACCGGGAGCGTTGCTCAAGCTGGCTCGTATGTACTCCGGAGTTGCCAGCAAACCTGTGACCATGGCGGGGAGGAAGTATCGGAGGGTAGTCGCCTCGGCCTCTAGCGCGGCTAGCTCAGCCTGCCGCTTCTCCAAGCCTCTGCGCCATGAGGAACGCTTGTCCTGCCACTCAGTGTTAGCGATCCTCGCCAGGGCTGTTATTTCAGTAATCAGCTCCGGTGGGGCGTCAAGCGCTCGAAGGATGCGCTCCACGTCGATAAGCTTGGGGGTCTTCTTTCCCGTCTCGAACTTACTAATCTGCGACTGAGACATGTTGCAACGCTTGGCCAGCCGGTCTCCTGTGAGACCGGCTGCCTTGCGCAGCTCTCTCAGCTTCTCTGCTAGATCAGTCTTGGACTGTCCTAGCTGCTCAGGCTCGAACGTCACCTATGTTCTTTCACGTACTCCGCGAACGGTACGGACGCGGCAAGCGCAATACGCTTCCACTCCCGGTACGGTGTGATGTCGCCGTCGAACGTCTCGCGGTCGACCTGGGTTCCGTCCGGGCGGAAGTTCAGATGGACAATTCGCGCGTCATCGAACATCCACCAGTCGACTACACTCAGCGGCAATCCGTAGTCGTGGCTTGTGACGTCGAGGATACGAATATCCTCTCCAGCCTCGATGTTGCCAGGAATTCCCCACGCGAACTGATAGCGCTGATAGTCGGTGAGCGGTTGCCGGACGATGCGCACCCGGCCTATCCGCCGCCCAGAAGACAGGAAGTTGCGCACCCGCTCATGCCAACGAGTGTTGTGGTCAACCGGCTTGCCTTCGCCTCTGAGGAATCGGGCTACGTTCTCCGCCTCCCGAGGCATGGTGTAGGTGGGTTGAGCCTCGAACCGCCACGCCTCTTGCGTGAAGGAGTCGAAAGCCTTCCGCCACGCGTCACCATCCAAGTGCACGGACAGCCTCCCTCAGGACGTGCTCCGGGATCTCCACGAGCCCTTCCCCCTCCGGCACGGTGAAGCCGTTGAAGACGTCACCCTGCACGACGATGGAGCCGCGCCCTTTGTGCCGGTAGACGTTCGGGCAATCGTCGTCGTCACAGTTGGGCCCGTTGACCTTGCCGGTGAGCCGGGTCAGTCCGTCTCGCGCCATGGTGCCCCCTCGCCTCCGGTCCCCCGCTTGGGACCGCCTGAGACGACGCTACGGAGCCCCGTCGCCCCACGTCTATGCCGACTCCGGACTATTCCTGTTCCGGAATAGACGATCTTGCTGGACTCGGACGAGTGCGCTCCGAAGCACCAGGACCGATCGTGTGGCCCACGTGACCAACGCATGACCAACAGCGGCCAGAAGCACTCAGAAACGGCAGGTGAGCATGACCAACCGTGCCACCTACCGGAAGGGCTCCACGGGGGTTTCTGCGCAGGTCAGCTAACTAATGGGCGTGCCCGAGTGGAGAGTTCAAGTCCCCCCTCGGACACCACGGCGAAAGGCCGGTCGGGAGAAATCCCGGCCGGCCTTTCGTGCGTCCGGAGCAGGCTGCCGCGAGCGCGCCCGGCTCCCTCAGGCCGCAGGGGTACGGGCGGCGGGCCCTGCCGGTCGGCATCCGGCAGGTTGCGCGGCTCCAGGACGCGGGCGACGCCGGGGACGCCGGAGGCCCCCGCGCGGAAGGGGGAGTTCCGGCGCGGGGGCCTCGTGGACCGGGAGGGGGGTCAGCGGCGGGAGGCGGCTATTTCGGCGACTCGGCCGCGGACCAGGAACCAGCCGCCGACCAGGGCGGCGCCGATGAGGGGGACGAACATGACCGTGGTGCGGCCGACTCCGCCGTCGCACCACATCAGGACCAGGACCGTCAGGAGGAAGGCCAGGGTCACGAGCTGGGTGTACGGGGCCCAGGGCAGCTGGTAGGACGGGCGTTCCAGGAGGCCCTGCTTCGCGCGGCGCCAGAAGAAGAGCGAGCAGAGCATGACCATGCCCCAGGTGCCGAGGATGCCGAGCGAGGCGAAGTTGAGGACGATCTCGAAGGCGTCCTTGGGCATGAAGTAGTTCAGGCCGACGCCCGCGACGCCGAAGGCGGCGGTGAAGAGGACGCCGCCGTAGGGGACCTTGCCCTTGTTCATGAGGCCGGTGAACTTCGGCGCTGAGCCGGACACGGCCATCGAGCGCAGGATGCGGCCGGTGGAGTAGAGGCCGGAGTTCAGGCTGGAGAGGGCCGCGGTGAGCACGACCAGGTTCATGACGCCGGCGGCGCCGGGGACGCCGAGCTTGTCGAAGACGGTGACGAAGGGGCTCTGGTCGGAGCTGTACGCCGTGTGGGGCAGCAGGAGGGCGAGGAGGACGACCGAGCCGACGTAGAAGAGGCCCACGCGCCACATGATCGAGTTGATCGCCTTCGGCATGATCTTCTCGGGGTTCTCGGTCTCGCCGGCGGCGACGCCGCAGAGCTCGACGGAGGCGTACGCGAAGACCACGCCCTGGATCACCAGGAGCATCGGGAGCATCCCGGAGGGGAAGATGCCGCCGTTGTCGGTGATGGAGGACAGGCCCGGGGTGTGGCCGCCGATCTCGTGGCTGGTGGCGACGAGCCAGATCCCGACGATCAGGAAGACCACCAGGGCGGCGACCTTGACCAGCGAGAACCAGAACTCCATCTCGCCGAAGTACTTCACCGAGATCAGGTTGGCGGTGAGGACGACGGCGAGGGCGATGAACGCGAGGACCCACTGGGGGACGTCGGTGAACATCGACCAGAAGTGGGCGTAGGTCGCGGCGGCCGTGATGTCGGCCACGGTGGTGGTGGACCAGTTCAGGAAGTACAGCCAGCCGGCCGTGTAGGCGCCCTTCTCCCCCATGAACTCGCGGGCGTAGGAGACGAAGGCACCGGAGGAGGGGCGGTACAGGACGAGCTCGCCGAGCGCCCGGACGACGAAGAAGGCGAAGACTCCGCAGACCGCGTACGCGATCGCGAGGGAGGGGCCCGCACCGGCGAGGCGGCCGCCGGCACCGAGGAACAGCCCGGTGCCTATCGCTCCGCCGATCGCGATCATGTTGATGTGGCGGGACTTGAGGTCCTTGCTGTAGCCCTCGTCACCGGCGTCGACATGGCGGGAAGACGCCGGGGCGGGGGCCTCGGTCAAGGTTCGGTCACTCAGGTCACTCATGTATGACTTCGCCTTCGTGGGGGTCGGACGGCAGGTCCGTTCCGCGGCGCAGGGGAGCTGGGTGGTGTCCCCTGTGTCGCGGTCCGGTGAATTTGTCGCCCCAGGAGATCATGAGGGCCCGCCACCCGCCAAAATCGGCCCCCTGTACGCCGAAGCCCCCGACGACCATGGAAAAGGGTGTCGGGGGCTTCACCGGGGCTCGAAAGCCAGGTCAGTCGGTGGTACTGGCCGTTGCCGCTTGATCGAGGCGGAAGGCCTCGTTGCCCAGGCCGATGCGGGCGTGCACCTCGGGGCGGCTGCGGCGCAGCACGGCTCCGTAGAGCAGGCCGCCGACGACGGCGGCGCCGATGATGCCGGGCAGGGCCCAGCTGAGCGCGGAGCCCTTTTCGGCGCCGACCAGGACGCCGAAGTCCTTGACGGTGTAGATGGCGATGGCGAGCAGCGCGAGACCGGCGGCGCCGGCCGCGACGAGGCGCCAGACCTGGGCTCCGGCGGTGCCGCGGCGGACGAAGAAGGCGATGACGGCGAAGGAGGCGGCGGCCATGAGGAGGGTCACACCGAGGGCGCCGACGCTGCCCATCCAGGTGAACAGGTGCAGGACGGGGGCGGTGGGGTCGCCGGCGGGCATGTCGTCGGTGAGCGCAAAGGCGATCACGACGAGCGCGGCGATGCCGGTCTGCAGGAGGGAGCCGGTGCCGGGGGCGCCGGTGCCGGCGTTGGTGCGGCCGAAGGCGGCGGGGAGCAGGCCCTCGCGGCCCATGGCGAAGGCGTAGCGGGCGACCACGTTGTGGAAGCTGAGCATGGCCGCGAACATGCCGGTCACGAAGAGGACGTGCAGGATGTCGGTGAAGGTGGTGCCGAGACGGCTCTCGGTGAGCTGGAAGAGCAGGCCGGGGCCGGCTTCGGCGGAGGTCTTCACGACCTCGGCGGGGCCGGTGGCGACGGTGAGGGCCCAGGCGCTGAGGGCGAAGAAGAGGGCGGCGAAGGCGACGGCGAGGAACATCACCCGGGAGACGACGATGTGCGGCTTGCTGGTCTCCTCGGCGTAGACCGGGGACTGCTCGAAGCCGACGAAGGCGGCGATGCAGAAGCAGAGCGCGGTGCCGAAGCCGGCTCCGCTGAGGGTCTCCGGGTTGAAGGCGTGCAGCGAGAGGCCTTCGGCGCCGGGCTCGGCGAGGGCGGCGATATCGAAGACGACGACGAGGGCGCACTCGACGAGGAGGAGGACCCCGAGGACCTTGGCGTTGAGGTCGATCTTGAGCCAGCCGAGCGCACCGGTGACGGCGACCGCGAGCAGGGCCGGTATCCACCAGGAGAGTTCGATCTCCAGGTAGGTGGCGAAGAGGCCGGAGATCTCGAAGCCGAGGATGCCGTAGACGCCGCACTGCATGGCGCTGTAGGCGACGAGGGCGACGAGGGAGGCACCGGCGCCGGCGGTGGGGCCGAGGCCGCGGGCGATGTACGCGTAGAAGGCGCCGGCGTTGTGGACGTGCCGGCTCATCTCGGCGTAGCCGATGCTGAAGAGCGCGAGGACGGCACCGAGGATGACGAAGAGCAGCGGCTGGCCGACGATGCCCATGACCCCGAAGGTCGTGGGCATGACGCCGGCGACGACCATCAGGGGCGCACTGGCGGCGAGTACGGACAGGAGCAGACCGGCGGTACCGAGGCGGTCGGCGCGCAGGGCGCGGTCCTGGCCCTTGTACGTACGGATCTCGGCCGGGTCCTGGAGCGTGGTGGATCTGCCCGTCGGCATGGCGGCGTCCTTTCAGGGGCGCGGTTCTCTGGGGGCGCGGTTCTCTCGGGGCGGCGTCTTCGGTGTCAGGCGGTGCCCAGCGCGACGCTGCGCGCGGCGAGGAAGGCCTTCTGCGGGTCACGGTCCGGATAGGACCAGGGGGCGCGGGTGGCGTGGCTGCCGATCCGGTGGAAGAGGGCGGCGGCCTCGGCGGGGCGGCCCTCGCAGAGTTTGGCGTGGGCGAGGAAGTTGAGGTCGACCCGGTTGCGGGGGTGGTCGTCGCGCTCCCACTCCAGCCACCAGTCGAAGGCGGAGCGCAGGACCTGGCGGGCGCGGCGGCCGGCCCAGTGGGCGGCCGCCGCCTCGGGGGTGTGGCCGTGGGTGGCGGCGAGGACCCGGTAGCGCTCGGCGTGCGCGACGACGGGGAGCACGGCGAGCGGGGAGTCGGCCGGGGACTCCTCGGCGGCCCAGGCCGCGAAGTCGTAGACCTCGTGGAGCGGGTCCTGGCCGGAGGCGAGGGCACGTTCGGCCAGCCGGGCGACCATCAGGTGGTGGGCGTGGTGGTGCTCGCGGTGGCGGGCCCGGACCTGGTCGAAGTGGCGACTGAACTCCTCCTCGCTGCCGAAGGCCCGGGAGAGGAGCAGCAGTCCGAGCCAGGGGGTGGGGTCGGCGGGGTGCAGGGCGGCGGCCCGGCGGCAGGCCTCCTCGGCGGCGGCCGGGGCGCCCTTGTGGCGCAGGGCGCTGAAGACGGTGGCGCAGGCGAGGAGGGTGGCGGCGTCGGCGCTCTCCGGCTCGGCGAGCAGCCATTCGCGGGCCCAGGCGGTGGCCGCCGGGGTCTGGGCGAGGACGACGACGCGGTGGGCCCGGCGGTCCCAGTCGTCGCCGGTTCCGACGAGGAGGGAGCGGGCCCTGGCCCACCGACCCTGGGTGAACTGGGTGCGGACGTCGACGAGTTCGGCGTCGCAGAGGGCCGGGTCGAAGAGCTGGGCTTCCCGCTTGCGGGCGCGGCCGAGGGGCGGCGGAGGCGGGGACATCCGCGGGTTTCCCTCCAGGACGCGGGCGGACGAAGGTCGGCGGCGGCCGGAAACGCGCGCAGGGCGCACGCGAGCGGTTCGGCCTGGTGGTCGGGGGATCGTGCCGGTGCGCGCACCGGTGATCACGCACAGCAAAGCGGTACGCACGCCTCCGAGTCAAGGTCCAGTCCACTGCGTGGCGGGTTTCAACTGCAGTGATGGCGATACGAGTTGGGGTGGTTGTACTGGTTCGTGGGATGACGGCGGCGTCGTAGGGTGACCCCGTGACCACCTACGACGATCTTCCTCCCTACTTGCTGGGGTTTCCCGGACCGCTGCGCGACCAGCTGGTCGCGGCCGTGCTGAGCGGGGCGAAGACCAGCACCACCGGCCTGCTCGCGGAGTACGCGGCCGAGGGCGAACCGCTGCCGGAGCCGGGCGCCCGTTCCCTGCTCGTCGATTCCGCGGAGCGGGGGGTGGCGGTGGTGGAGGTGACGGCCGTGGAGGTGCTGCGGCTCGGGGATATCGGGCTGGCCCACGCGCTCGACGAGGGCGAGGGATTCGCGTCCGTGGCCGAATGGCGTACGGCACACGAGGACTTCTGGCACAGCGGGCCGGTGCGCGCGGCCGTCGGTGACCCGGGGTTCACGGTCGACGACGACACCCTCGTCATCGCGGAGCGGTTCCGGGTCACCGAGCGGCTGGTCTGACGGAGGGTTCCGGCCGGGTCCCGCCCCTGCGGGGAGGCCGGGGCGGGCGGATCGCCCTCCTGCGGGTCCGTCAGCCGGTCGCCAGGGCCGCGGCGCGGCCCGCCGCGCGCCCCGAGAAGATGCAGCCGCCGAGGAACGTGCCCTCCAGGGCCCGGTAGCCGTGGACGCCGCCGCCGCCGAACCCGGCCGCCTCGCCCGCCGCGTAGAGGCCGGGCAGCGGCTCGCCCGCGCCGGTGAGGACGCGGGAGGAGAGGTCGGTCTCCAGGCCGCCCAGGGACTTGCGGGTCAGGATCGAGAGCCGCACCGCGATCAGCGGCCCGGCGGCGGGGTCCAGGATCCGGTGCGGGGCGGCCGTGCGGATCAGCTTGTCGCCCAGATATCTGCGGGCCCCGTGGATGGCCGTGACCTGCAGGTCCTTGGTGAAGGGGTTGGCGATCTCGCGGTCGCGGGCCACGATCTCGCCCCGCAGGGCGGCCTCGTCGAGGAGGTCCTCCTTGGTCACCGCGTTCATCCCGCGGACCAGGGCGGACAGGTCGCGCTCGACGACGAAGTCGGCGCCGTTGTCCATGAAGGCCTTGACCGGGCCGGGCACGGCCTGGCGGGCGCGGGTGATCACGTCACGGATCGACTTGCCGGTCAGGTCCGGGTTCTGCTCGGATCCGGAGAGCGCGAACTCCTTGCCGATGATCCGCTGGTTGAGCACGAACCAGGTGTGGTCGTGCCCCGTCTTCATGATGTGGTCGAGGGTCCCGAGGGTGTCGAAGCCGGGGAACAGCGGCACCGGCAGCCGCTTGCCCGTCGCGTCCAGCCACAGCGGGGACGGGCCGGGCAGGATGCGGATGCCGTGCCTGGCCCAGATCGGGTTCCAGTTCTCGATGCCCTCGGTGTAGTGCCACATCCGGTCCTTGTTGATGTGGCTGGCGCCGGCCGCCTCCGCGATGCCGAGCATCAGGCCGTCCACGTGCGCCGGAACCCCGGAGAGCATCCGCTGCGGCGGAGTGCCGAGCCGGGCGGGCCACTGGGCGCGCACGAGGTCGTGGTTGCCGCCGATGCCGCCGCTGGTGACGATCACGGCCTGGGCCCGCAGGGAGAACTCCCCGGTGACCTCGCGGCTGCTCGCGGTGCCCCGTACGGCGCCGGAGGGCGCCAGGATCTGGCCCGTCACGGTGTCCACCGCGCCGGCCGTGGCGCAGAGCCCGGTGACCTGGTGGCGGAATCCCAGCCGGACCAGGCCGCGGGCCACCCCGGCCCGCACGCGCCGCTCGAAGGGTGCGACCAGGCCGGGGCCGGTTCCCCAGGTGATGTGGAAGCGGGGGACGGAGTTCCCGTGGCCGTTGGCGTCGTAGCCGCCGCGCTCCGCCCAGCCGACGACGGGGAAGAAGCGGACGCCCTGGGCGTGCAGCCAGGAGCGCTTCTCGCCGGCCGCGAAGTCGACGTAGGCCTCGGCCCAGCGGCGCGGCCAGGCGTCCTCCTCGCGGTCGAAACCGGCGGTGCCCAGCCAGTCCTGGAGGGCGAGTGCGTGGTTGTCCTTGATCCGCATCCGGCGCTGCTCGGGCGAGTCCACGAAGAACAGGCCGCCGAACGACCAGTGCGCCTGACCGCCGATGGACTGCTCCGGCTCCTGGTCGAGCAGGATGACCTTGCGGCCCGCGTCGACGAGCTCGGCGGTGGCCACGAGGCCCGCGAGCCCGGCTCCGATCACGATCACGTCTGCGTCGTACGTCATGCGGCTACCCGTCCTCCGTCGGTGGTGGGGCAGATCCTTGGCTACGGAGCGGTAACCAGTCAACAGGGGTGGTTGGATGAACCGTGTGAGTGCCGCTGATGAAGTACTGGACGTGGTGGACCGGGACGACCGGGTGACCGGGCGGGCCCCGCGGGGCGAGGTCTACGCCCGGGGGCTGATCCACCGCTGCGTGTTCGTGCAGGCCAGGGATGCGGAGGGGCGGATCTTCGTCCACCGGCGCACCGCCTCGAAGCTCGTCTTCCCCTCGCACTACGACATGTTCGTGGGCGGGGTGCTGGGCGCCGGCGAGACCTACGCGCAGGCCGCGCTGCGGGAGGCCGAGGAGGAGCTGGGGGTACGGGGGCTGCCGCAGCCCGCGCCGCTGTTCAAGTTCCTGTACGAGGGCCCGGGCGGGGCCTGGTGGTCGTACGTGCACGAGGTGCGGTGCGAGCCGGCCGTGCGGCCGCAGGAGTCCGAGGTCGCGTGGCACGCCTTCCTGACGGCGGACGAGCTGGCGCAGCGGATCGCCGAGGGCGAGTGGCCCTGGGTCCCGGACGGGCTGGAAGCACACCGGAGGCTGGAGGAGTACCGGCGGCAGGGGGCGTAGGCGCGGCCGGCCGGCGTAGCGGGAGGGTGCCGCCGTGGCGTCCCCGACCGGTCCCGGGCGCGCGGGGGCGAGCACCCCGTAGATTGGGCGGGTGATCGACTTCGTCAAGGACGTGCGCCTCTGGTTCGCACCCTCGCGGCTGAGGGACGAGGGCGAGACCCCCGACTACCGCTTCTCGCTGGCCAACGAACGGACCTTCCTGGCCTGGATCCGGACCGCGCTGGCCCTGGTGGGCGGCGGTTTCGCCGTGGACCAGTTCCTGCCGGACCTGCGCTGGGGGGTGCGGGTCGGGATGGCCTTCGCGCTGCTCGCGGTGGGTGCGGCCTGTGCGCTGCGGGCGGTGAACCACTGGGTGCGGTGCGAGCAGGCGATGCGGCGGGGCGAGGACCTGCCGCTGTCGCGGTTCCCCGTGGTGCTGAGCCTGGGGGTGGGGCTGGTCGCGCTGATGATGGTGGTGGTCGTGCTGATGGGCTGGACGACGGGGCAGTGAGCGGGGAGGGCACCGACCGCGACGCCGGGCTGCAGCCCGAGCGGACCCGGCTCGCGTGGCGGCGTACGACGCTGGCCTCCTCGGTGGTGGCGGTGCTGGCACTGCGGCAGGCGCTGCGCGGGTCCGGCGCGCCGGTGGAGGTGGCCGGGGCCGCGGTGATCGCGCTGGTGTGGCTGCTGTTCCTGTGGGTGGCGCACCGGCGGATCCGGGCGCTGGCGGCGGACCGGCCGCGGGGGCTCTCGCCGTGGGCGGCGCTGGCGGCGGCGGGGTGCACGCTGGCGCTGGCGCTGGTCGCGGTGGCGGTGATCCTCTGAGGCCCGGCCCCGGCCCGGGTCCTGGCTCCCGGTCGCTCCGGTCGCTCCGGTCGCTCCGGTCGCTCCGGTCGCTCCGGTCGCTCCGGTCGGATGATCGCGGTTTTTCACGTCGCCCGGACACAACGGGCGATACCCGGCGATCCGCACTAATCTCGGCGCCATGACGACCCTGCACCACGAACACCCCACGCACCAGCACACGCACGGCGCGGACTGCGGGCACCAGGCGGTCCGGCACGGCGACCACGTCGACTACGCGCACGACGGCCACCTGCACCGGGAGCACTCGGGGCACTGGGACGAGTGCGAGCCCACCGGGCACACCGCTCACGACGGCCACGACCACGCGCACGGCTCGGGCTGCGGGCACGAGACGGTCCGGCACGGCGACCACGTCGACTACGTGCACGACGGACACCGGCACGCCGCGCACGACGGGCACTACGACGACCACTGACCGGCGCCACTGACCGCTCCTGCCGAACGGCGCCCCCGTACGGGAGGCGCCGGTCGGCGCGCGGCACCCGCCCTCCCCCCGGCGCGGCGACGGCTGGCAGGATGCCGACCGTCCGTCAAAGCGACCCGGGGAGAGCCCAGATGCCCGTCGAAGAGCCGTACCTCGTCCAGCCCGCGCCGGGGGTGTACGCCTACGTCCAGCCGGACGGCGGCTGGTGCCTCAACAACGCCGGCTTCGTGAGCGACGGCGGCCGGACCCTGCTCATAGACACCGCCGCCACCGAGCGGCGGGCCCTGGCACTGCGCGAGGCGGTCCTGGCGGCCGGGGTGCCGCTCCCCCGCACCGTGGTGAACACCCATCATCACGGCGACCACACCTACGGCAACGGCGTCTTCGCCCCCGAGGCGCTGATCCTCGGGCACGACAGCGCGCGCACCGAGCAGCTCGCCGCCGGGCACCAGCTGGAGCTGATCTGGCCCGCCACCGACTTCGGCGCGATCGACATCACCGCGCCCGATCTCACGTACAGCGACCGGGCGACCGTGCACGTGGGCGGGACGGAGGTGCAGGTCATCCACCCGGGGGTGGCGCACACCACCGGCGACTCGATCGTGTGGCTGCCCCGGCAGCGGGTGGTCTTCACAGGGGACCTGGTCTTCGCCGAGGGGACCCCGTTCCTGGCGATGGGCTCCCTCGCCGGCTCCCTGCGGGCGCTGGAGCTGCTTCGCTCGCTGGACGCGGAGACGGTCGTGCCGGGTCACGGACCCCTGACCGACGCCTCGGCCTACGAGGCCACCGAACGCTACCTGCGGTACGTGGCCGAGCTCGCCCGGGAGGGGCGGGCCAAGGGGCTGACCCCGCTGGAGGTGGCCCGGCAGGCCGATCTCGGGGAGTTCGCCGCATGGCGGGAGAGCGAGCGGCTGGTGGCGAACGTGCACCGGGCGTACGCGGAACTGGCCGGGGAGCCGGAAGGCGTGCCGCTGGACATCCTCGCGGTCCTGAGGGACATGACGGTGATGAACGGCGGAACGCCGATCCTCTGTCACGCGTGACATGACATTGCCGGGCGGAAGGTCTTCTTTCGGCCCGCGCTCTGGACGCCATACCGACTGGTCGGCATGATGGCATGCGGCGGCGCGCCGCCGCATGCTCCTCAGTCCTCACTCCGCACGGAGGTGCGTACCCATGACCTCAGCCCCGGCCGACCCGCGCGGCCTGGATCTGGAGCGGCTGCGCGGTCATCTCGACCGCGTGCGGCCTGGCCTCGTGGCCGGACCCCTGCGCGGCCGGCTGATCGAAGGCGGCCGGTCGAACCTCACGTACGAGGTCACCGACGGGACCGCCCGCTGGGTGGTGCGCCGGCCTCCGCTGGGCCACGTACTGGCCACCGCGCACGACATGCGGCGCGAGCACCGGGTCATCGAGGCGCTGCACGGCACGGCCGTGCCGGTGCCCGAGCCGCTGCTGCTGTGCGAGGACGAGGCCGTGCTCGGGGCTCCGTTCTACGTCATGGAGTACGTGGAAGGGGTGCCGTACCGGACGGCCGGCGAGCTCGCCGCGCTCGGCCCGGAGCGCACCCGGCGGGCGGTGCTGGGCCTGGTGGACACGCTGGTCGAGCTGCACGCGGTGAATCCGGAGGCGGTGGGCCTCGGCGACTTCGGCCGGCCGGAGGGGTTCCTCGACCGGCAGCTGCGCCGCTGGGGCAAGCAGCTCGCGGCCTCCCGGGGCCGGGAGCTCGCCGGGATCGACGAGCTGCACGCCGCGCTCGGCCGGACCCTGCCCGTCTCCCCCGCCCCGACGGTCGTGCACGGGGACTTCCGGCTCGACAACGTCCTGATCGGCGGCCCGGACGACACGATCCGGGCGGTGCTGGACTGGGAGATGTCCACCCTCGGGGATCCGCTGACCGACCTCGGGCTGCTCGTGATGTACAGCTCCGACCTCGGCCTGACCGCGTCTGCGGTCAGTACGACGAGCGGCGCGCCGGGCCATCCGGCCCCCGCCGAGCTGGTCGAACGGTACGCCGCCCGCTCCGGCCGGGACACCGGGGGCATCGCCTGGTACACGGCCTTCGCCTGGTTCAAGCTCGCGGTGATCCTCGAAGGCATCCACTACCGCTACACGCTCGGGCAGACCGTCGGTGCGGGCTTCGACCGGATCGGCGAGCTGGTGCCGGTCTTCATCGAGCACGGACTGACCACCCTGCAGGAACTCCAGGAAGGCTGAGGCACGCACCCATGGATTTCGCATTCGATGCCCGGACCGGGGAACTCCGCGAGCAGCTGCTCGCGTTCATGGAGGAGTACGTCTACCCGGCGGAGCCCGTCGCCGCCGAGCAGCGCGCACGGCTGGCCTCGCCCTGGGACACCCCGGCCGTCTTCGGTGAACTGAAGGCCGAGGCGCGCCGCCAAGGCCTGTGGAACCTCTTCTTCGTGGACCAGCACGGCCTTCCGGATGCCGGGCACGGCGCCGGGCTGACCAACCTCCAGTACGCGCCGCTCGCCGAGATCACCGGCCGCAGCCCGCACCTGGCGCCGATGGCGACCAACTGCGCGGCCCCGGACACCGGGAACATGGAGCTGCTCGCGCAGTTCGGCGACGAGGCGCAGAAGAAGCAGTGGCTGGAGCCGCTGCTGGCCGGGGAGATCCGCTCGGCCTTCGCGATGACCGAGCCCGACGTCGCCTCCTCGGACGCGACGAACGTCGAAACGCGGATCGAGCGCGACGGCGACGAGTACGTGGTCACCGGGCGCAAGTGGTTCATCTCCGGGGCCATGAACCCGGACTGCAAGATCTTCATCGTGATGGGCAAGACCGACCCGGAGGGCGCCGATCCGCGCCGCCAGCAGTCGATGATCCTGGTCCCGCGCGACGCCCCCGGGGTCGAGGTGCGCCGGGCCATGACGGTCTACGGGTACGAGGACCACGACCACGGCGGCCACGCCGAGGTGGTCTTCGACGGGGCGCGGGTCCCGGCGGCGAACCTGATCGGCGAGGAGGGCAGCGGCTTCGCCATCGCCCAGGCCCGGCTCGGCCCGGGCCGCATCCACCACTGCATGCGGCTGATCGGCATGGCGGAGCGGGCCATCGAGCTGATGTGCCGGCGCGCGGTGGACCGCACGGCCTTCGGCAAGCCGCTGGCCGCCCAGGGCGTCGTACAGAACTGGATCGCCGATGCGCGGGTCACGGTGGAGCAGCTGCGGCTGCTGGTGCTGAAGACGGCCTGGCTGATGGACACGGTCGGGAACCGGGGCGCGCACACGGAGATCCAGGCGATCAAGATCGCGACCCCGCGGGCGGTGGTGCGGATCCTCGACGACGCGGTGCAGCTGCACGGCGCGGGCGGGGTGAGCCAGGACTTCCCGCTGGCCGAACTGTGGGCGGCGGCGCGGACGCTGCGGCTGGCCGACGGACCCGACGAGGTCCACCAGCGGTCGCTGGCGCGGCGGGAGCTGAAGCGCCACATGTAGGGAGCGGGGCCTGTCGGCGCGGCCCTGCCGGAAGCGGCGGGACCTGTCGGCGCGGCGCGGCCCGGCCGGACGGAACGGGATCTGGCGGGTCGCCGGATGGCGCCGGGTCACCGAGGCCGTGCGCGCGGCCGGCGGGCGGATGTTCCTCCAGCTCCAGCACGGCGGCCGGGTCGGCCACCCCGACACCAGCGGGCACGTCCCGCTCGCCCCGTCGGCGGTCCGGTTCCCCGAGCCGCTGCACACTCCCGGCGGGCTGCGGGAGGCCGTCCCGCCCCGGGAGATGACGGCCGAGGACATCAGGTCGACCATCGCCGACTTCGCGGACGCCGCCCGCAACGCCGTCGAGGCCGGCTTCGCCGGTGTGGAGGTGCACTCCGCCAACGGCCACCTGCTCCACCAGTTCCTCTCGCGGAACACCAACCGGCGCACCGACGAGTGGGGCGGGGACGTCGAGGGGCGGATCCGCTTCACCGTCGAGGTGGTCCGGGCCGTCGCCGGGGCGATCGGGGCCGAGCGGGTCGGCGTACGGATCTCGCCCGGGCTGACCGTCAACGGCATCGAGGAGGGCGACACCGAGGAGATCTATCCGGCTCTGGTCAAGGCCCTGGCGGACATCGGACCGGCCTACCTGCACCAGGTGTACGCCGACCCGGACCAGCCCCGCTTCACGGAGATCCGCCGGGCCTGGCCGGGCGCCCTGATCGCCAACCCCGCGCTCTCCCGCGAGGAGGTCGCGGCCGACGGCGGCCGGCGGCGCGGCGAGCAACTGCTGGCCGCGGGCGCCGATCTGGTCGCCCTGGGCCGGGGCTTCCTCGCCAACCCCGATTTCGTCGAGCGGCTGCGCACGGGCGCGCCCCTCAACGAGATCCGCCCGGAGTTCCTGATGTACGTACAGGGGGCGGAGGGCTACACCGACTACCCCGTCCTGGAGCGGTGACCCGTCAGGGGCGCAGCGCGCGCAGCAGCAGGTCGGCGAGGTGATCGGCGACCTGCTGCGGGGTGAGCGGGCCGTCCGCCCGGTACCAGGTGGACAGGTGGTGCACGGAGCCGAAGTGGTAGTCGACGACCAGGTCGGCGGGGGTGGCGCTGGAGAACACGCCCGTTCGCTGGCCCTCCTCGATCAGTGCCCGGAAGCGCTCGTGGTAGCGCCGGCGCTCCGCCCGGACCTGCTTGAACTTCTCCGGGCTGAGCTGGTGCATCGACCGGAAGAAGATCATCGCGTCGTCGAGGTTCTCGATGGTCGTGACGACCACGTCGGCGGCGGCCGCCCGCAGCCGCTCCTCGACGGGCGCGTCGGAATCGGCCACCGCGTCGAGCCGCTGCTGCTGCAGGCGCAGCATCCGCGCGTACACCTCGTGCAGCAGGTCGTCCTTGGACCCGAAGTAGTGGTAGAGCGCGCCCTTGGTGACCCCGGCCGCCTCGACGATCTCCTGGACCGAGGTGCGGTCGTAGCCGCGCTCGGCGAACAGCCGGGTGGCGACGGCCAGCAGCCGCTGCGGTACCGGGGCTTCGTGCGTGCCTGCGGGCTCCGTGGTCCTGGCCGCCATGGCGCTGACCTTCCCTTCCTGATTCCTGCCTGGTCACTGCGACCAGCTGTACGACCGTCCGACTGTTTTCAGCCGCGATCGCGCAGTTCCCGTCGCAGGATCTTGCCACTGGTCGTCTTCGGAAGGACAGGCAGGACCTCCACCTGGCGCGGGTATTTGTACGCGGCGATGCGCGCGGCGCAGTAGGCGGACAGTTCCTCCGGCTCGGCCGAGGCTCCGGGGCGCAGGCTCACGTAGGCCTTGACGCTCTCCCCGCGGTACGGGTCGGGGACGCCGACCACGGCGGCCTCGCGGACGGCGGGGTGGGTGTAGAGCACGTCCTCGACCTCCCGCGGCCAGACCTTGAAGCCGGAAGCGTTGATCATGTCCTTCTTGCGGTCGACGACGTAGAGCCAGCCGTCGGGGTCCATGAATCCGACGTCCCCGGTGCGCAGTTCGCCGCCCGGGAAGGCCTGGGCGGATTCCGCGGGCAGGCCCCAGTAGCCGGGCACCACCTGGGGGCCGCGGACGGCTATCTCGCCGGTCTCGCCGAAGGGGACCTCGGCGCCCTGCTCGTCGAGGATGCGGACGACCGTGTCGGCGCCGGGCAGACCCACGGAGAGGGTGCCGGAGACGGGGTCGACGGGGGCTTCGAGGTGCACGGGCACGCTGGCGCAGGGGGCGGTGCACTCGGTCAGGCCGTAGCCGTTGCGGAGGTAGAAGCCGAAGGCGGCGCGCAGGCGTTCGACGAGCGCGGGCGGGAGCGGAGCGCCGCCGGAGGAGATCACCTGGAACGAGGCGAAGTGGTCGGGGGTGACGGCGGGGTGGGCGGCGAGGGCCATGAAGGCGGTGGCCGGGCCGACGGTGTAGGCCGGGCGGTGTTCGAGGAAGGCGTCGAGGACGGCCCCGGCGTCGAAGCGGTGGGCGAGGACCAGGGTTCCGGCGTTGGCGAAGCAGGCCGCGAGCTCGCAGACCATGCCGGTGATGTGGAAGAGGGGCGCGAGGGCGAAGTAGGTGGCACCCTCGGGCAGGGGGTGGGCGGTGACCTGCCGTACCGCGTTGTACGTGAGCGCGCCGTGCGGGTTCATGGCGCCCTTGGGGGTGCCGCTGGTACCGGAGGTGTAGCTGATGAGGGCGGTGTCGGCGGCGGTGAGGGGCGGGCCGTCCGGCGCGCAGTCGCCCCGGCGGGCCACGGTCAGGAGGTCGGTGGTGTGCCCTCCGGGCAGGGGTGCGGGTACGAGGGCGGGCTGGTCCGGTGCGGCCGGACCGCGCTGGGCCGGCAGGCCGGGCCGGGCCGGCGGACCGGACGCGTCCGGTGCGGGCTGCGGGCCGACGAGCCGCGGGTCGGCGAGCTGCGGGCCGAAGAGCCGGGGGTCGTTGCGCGTCTGGAAGTCCAGGTCCGAGGCGGTCAGGACGGTCCGCACGGCACTCCCCCGCGCCGCCTCGCCCAGGTACGCGGTCCACGCGTGGCCGTCGCAGACCAGCGCGGCGGCCGCGGAGTCGCGCAGGACGTGCCGGACCTCGCCCGACTTGTACATCGGGTTGAGCGGGACGACGACGGCCCCGGCCTTCCAGGCGGCGAGGACGGCCAGCACGAAGTGCGGGGTGTTCTGCAGCATGACCGCGACGCGGTCCCCGCGCCGGACGCCCCGGGAGGCGAGGTGACCGGCGACGGAGTCGGAGAGGGCGTCGGCCTCGGCGTAGCCGATCCGGCCGTCGAAGTAGGCCAGCGCGGTGCGCTCCGGCGCCCGGGCGGCGGCCTCACGGAAGGCGTGCAGCACGGTGGGCGGCGGTGCGACCGGCTCCCGCTGGACCGGCGCGAGCAGCCCGACCCAGGGCCTGGCGGCGTACGAGGAGGTCACCGGGTCTCCCATTTCTGCTGGAGGTGGTTCATGCCGCTCAGCCAGCGGTCCGGCTCGGTGGCGCGGGCGGCGTAGAAGTCGGCGACCTCGGGGTGCGGGAGGATCAAGAACCGGCCCTTCTCCATGCCGTCGAACAGTGCGTCCGCGACCGCTTCCGGCTCGATCGCGGTCGGCGCGAGGACGAGTTCGCCCGCCGATCCCGCGGCGGTCAGCATGTCGGTGCGCACCCCTTGCGGGCAGATGGCGTGGACCTGGACACCGCGGTGGCGGTAGGTCAGCGAGAGCCATTCGGCGAAGGCGAGCGCACCGTGCTTGGTGACACTGTACGGGGCCGCTCCGATCATGGTCAGCAGTCCCGCGGCGGAGACGGTGGACACGAAGCGGCCCGTCCCCCGCTCCAGCCAGTCCGGCAGCAGCAGTCGGGCGGCACGGACGTGGGCCATGACGTTGGTGTCCCAGGCCGCTTCCCAGACGCCCTCGTCGGCGAACGCGTCGCCGCCCGAGGCGAGTCCGGCGTTGGCGCAGTAGACGTCGACCGTCCCGCCGAGGGCCTCGCGGGCCTCGGCCACGATCGCCGAGGCGTCCCCCGGCACGGCGATCGCCCGGGCCCCGATCCCGCCCGCCACCGCGGCGGCCTTGGCCGGGTCGAGGTCGTTGACCACCACCGTGGCGCCCTCGGCCGCGAAGCGGTGCGCGAGGGCGGCGCCGATGCCGCCGCCCGCTCCGGTGACGACGACACGCTGGTCCTGGTACGCGTTCACGGGGATCACCTTTCGTGCGGCCGGAGGCCGGATGCCGAGTGCCCGATACGGATGCCGGATCCGAAGACCGGGTGCCGGATCCGAAGACCGGATGGCGGCAGACTAACCAGTCGGTATGTGCAGGTGGAAGGGGCCGGACTCGTAGCGTGGCCGGATGACGCTGTCGCGACGCGGGGTGCTGGGACTGGCGGGGGCCTTGGGATCAGTGGGAGCCGTGGGGGCGGCGGGCGCCCCGGGGCGGGTGGGCGCCGCCGGGGCGCCACCGGGGGCGGCCCCGGCCGCCGCACCGCGGGCGGCGGAGCGGGTGCGTACGGGCTTCGAGCGGCTCGCCGCGGACGGGTACGGCGTGCTGGCCGGCCAGAAGGTCGGGGTGGTCACCAATCCCACCGGGATCACCGCCGACGCCCGGCACCTGGTCGACGTCCTGCACGCGGACGCACGGGTGGACCTGGTCGCTGTGTTCGGGCCCGAGCACGGGTTCCGCGGGACGGCGCAGGCGGGCGACTCGGAGGGGGCCTCGCGGGATCCGGCGACCGGGCTGCCGGTGTACGACACGTACGACAAGAGCGGGCAGAAGCTCGCGGACGTGTTCACGGCGGCCGGGGTCGACACCGTCGTCTTCGACATCCAGGACGTCGGGGCACGCTTCTACACGTACATCTGGACCCTCTACGACTGCATGCGCGCGGCCGCGCTCGCCGACAAGGCGGTGGTGGTACTGGACCGGCCGAACCCGGTGGGCGGCCGCCGGACGGCGGGGCCCGTACTGGAGCGGCCGTACGCGAGCTTCGTGGGCCGGGAGCCGATCGCGCTCGCGCACGGGATGACGGCGGCCGAGCTGGCCCTGCTCTTCAACGGCGAGTTCCTGGCCGACCGTCCCGTCCGGCTGCGGACGGTGGCGATGTCCGGGTGGCGGCGGGAGTCGTTCTTCGGGGAGACCGGGCTGCCCTGGGTGCCGCCGAGCCCGAACATGCCGACCCCGGACACGGCCCTCGCGTACGCCGGCACCTGCCTGTTCGAGGGGACGAACCTGTCCGAGGGGCGCGGGACGACCACGCCCTTCGAGCTGGTGGGCGCGGAGGGGATCGACCGGCGGTGGGCGGAGGCGGCGAACGCGCTGGGGCTGCCCGGGGTGTGGTTCCGGGAGGCGTACTTCACCCCGACCTTCTCCAAGCACGTGGGGAAGGTGTGCGGCGGGGTCCGGCTGATCGTCCACGACCGGGAGGCCTTCGATCCGGTACGGGCCGGGATCGGGCTGCTGGTCACCGCGCGGCGGGCGTGGAGCGGCTTCGCCTGGCGGACGGACCACTGGATCGACCGGCTGACCGGCTCGGACCGGGTGCGGACCATGGTGGACGCGGGGGCCGGGGTGGAGGAGATCGTGGGCGACTGGGCGGCGGCGCTCGCGCGGTTCGGGGCGACGCGCGAGGGATACCTGCTCTACGAGTGAGCCGACCGTGCCGGGGGGCTGGCCGGGCGGGCGCGTCAGCAGGATGCTGACAGCACCTGAGGCACGGCGTGGAGGGGGACGTCATGGCGGACATCGGTGGCGGGTTCGGGATCGGGGCCGGGACGGCGGCCGGGAGCGCGGCGGGGAACGGACTCGGGGTCGCGGCGGGGAAGCGCCCCGGGCTCGCGGCCGGGATCGGCGTCGGGCCGTACGCGGAGCTGACCTTCGACTCCGAAGGGGACGTGGACCGGGTCACGCAGGGTGCGGTGGCCCGGATGGAGGCCACGGACGTGCTGGTCTTCGCGCACGGCTGGAACAGCGACCGGTCCACCGCGACCCGGCTCTACGACCGCTTCTTCGCCCCCTTCCCGGGACTGGTGGGTTCGGGGGTGCGCCTCGGCTACGTGGGCGTCGTATGGCCCTCGATGCGGTTCTCCGACGAGCCGATACCCGACTTCGACGCACCGGGCGCCCTCGCGGAACCCGGCTTCGGCACGGCACTGGACCCCCTCACCCGCCGGGCGCTCGGTGAGTTCTGGCCGGGTCGGCAGGCGGAGCTGGACCGGGTGGCGGAACTGCTGGAGGAACGGCCGGAGTCGACGGCCGCCTTCATCGAGTTCGGCGCGCTCGTACGGGAGCTGGCGGGCGTGGACGCGGTGCCCGCGATGGTGGCTCCGGCGGTTCCCGCCATCTTCACGGACGACGTGCTGGAGGTGTGCCGGGTCCTCGCCCGCGCCCTGGTCACGGCGGGCGCGCCGGCCGGCGGCGCCGACGGGCCGGGCCTCGTGGCCGGCGGCGCTCTGCGCGGTCTGTGGGGCGGTGCCAAGGAGCTGCTGCGGCAGGCGGCGTACTACAAGATGAAGAAGCGGGCGGGCGTGGTCGGCGAGCGCGGTCTCGGTCCGGTGCTGGCCCAGCTGGCGGCCGACCGCCCGGCCCTGCGCTTCCACCTGATCGGACACAGCTTCGGGGCGCGGGTGGTGTCCTTCGCGCTGCGCGCGGTGCCGGACGGCGCCCGGTACGTGAAGTCCGTGACCCTGCTCCAGGGGGCCTTCTCCCACTACGCGTTCGCCGACCGGCTGCCGCACGACAGGCGCAACGGCGGCGCCCTGCGCGGCCTCCAGCGGAGGGTCGACGGTCCGGTGGTGGCCTGCCACTCCCCGCACGACTCGGCCCTCAGGCTGTTCTATCCGCTGGCCTCCCGGATGGCAGGGGATTCGGCCGGACTGCTGGGCTTCGACGAACGCTGGGGCGCCATCGGGCACGACGGGGTGCAGGCGGTGCCGGGCGCGCCGCGGCTGAGCCTCGACACCGCCCTGCGCCAGG
Organism: Streptomyces sp. NBC_01233; assembly: GCF_035989305.1. Lineage (NCBI taxonomy): Bacteria > Bacillati > Actinomycetota > Actinomycetes > Kitasatosporales > Streptomycetaceae > Streptomyces > Streptomyces sp. NBC_01233. The sequence goes on from NZ_CP108514.1 coordinate 2,104,949, forward strand.
GGGTGCCCGCGGGCGGTTGCGTCAGTGTGGACGCGGGCTCGGTGGTCCGCCGCGGAGGCGCCCCCTCGGGGGCGCACAGCGACATCTGCCACGAGGAACTGGCCCGGGTGGTGGTGGCCGCGGGGCGCATGGGGCGCTGAGTTCTGGCCATGTGCCACCCGCACGCCTCGACCGCCCCCGCATGCGCCCGGCCCGGGCAGGGCATGTTGGGCACATCGGCGGAGGTGATGGTGTGATGGCAGGTTTCCGGAGTCTGGCCTACCAGGTGCGCGACGCGCGCAATGACCGGGCCTTGCGGCGCCATTCGCTGCGCCGTTGCCTGGAGCGGTTCGCTCCGTACGGGCACCGGGCCACGTGGTGGCACCTGTGCGACCGGCACGGGATCGCGCCCGAGGACCGGGGGGCGGATCCGCTGCGGCTGGTCGCCGCGCTGGAGGAACTGGAGGACGCGCGGGCGGTCTGGCTGGAGTACGAGCGCCAGTTCGCGGAACGGCGCCGCCGGGAGAAGCACGACGGGCTGCGCCGGCCGGAGTGGGCGTGGGGCGGGAGCGGGGACGCCGTGGTGCGGTGCGCGGATCCCGGAGTGCGGCCGGAGGGGGCGCTGGGCGAGGTGCTGCGGCGGCTGGTGCGGGCGCTGGAGTCGGAGCCGGGGACGGCGTGCCCGGTCTGCGGGGACACCGAACTGCGGTGGCCGGCAGTGGCTGCGGCCGGGCCGTGGGAGGGGGCCTGGGCCTGGGACGGACCGGTGTGCGCGGGCTGCGGGATCGTGGTGCCGAGACCGGCGCTGACGGAGACGCCCCAGGCGGGGGCGGCGTGATGCCGTTGCTGCTGGCCTCGGTGAACGGTGCCCGCAACGGCGCCGACGGCCCGGCCGTGCCGATGTCTCCGGCGGATCTGGCGGAGTCGGCGCTGGCGGCGGTCGCCGCGGGGGCCGGGGAGGTCTTGGTGCACCCACGGACGCCGTGCGGGCGGGAGAGCCTCTCGCCGCGGGTGGTGGGGCCGGTGCTGGCGGCGATGCGGGGCGCGGGGGTCCGCGTACCGCTGTCGGTGCCGGCGGGCATCGGGGCCGAGCCCGATCCGGCGGGGCGGCTGGAGCGGGTGCGCTCGTGGACGGTGCTGCCGGACCGGGCGGTGGTGGACTTCGGGGAGGCGGGGGCCGGCGAGCTGGCGCGGGCGCTGCTGGCGCGGGGGGTAGCGGTGGACGCGGTGGTGCCGCTGGGCGGACCGGCCGGACCGGAGCCGACGGCACGGTTCCTGGCCTGGCCGGTGCGCGAACCGGGGCGGGTCCGGCTCGTGGCCGAACTCGCCGCGGCCGATCCGGCACTGGTGGCCGGGCTGCGCGGGCTGCCGCCGGTGGCGGTCCTGGTGTACGGACGGGAGGCGGCCGCCTGGCCGGTGCTGCGGCTGGCCGCGCGGTGCGGAACGGGTGCGCGGACCGGCGTGGGCGACGTACTGCACCTGCCGGACGGGCGGCCGGCCGGGTCGAATGCCGAACTGGTGGCGGCGGCCCGAGAACTGGTGGCGGCTTCCCGGGGACCGGCGCCGGAGGGCGCGGCCGCGGGGGCTACAGCCGCGAACCGGTGAGGCGTTCGCCGAAGACGTCGTCCGGGTTGGACAGGGCGCAGGTCTTCATCGAGAGGCACCCGCAGCCGATGCAGTCCGTCAGGTGGTCGCGCAGCCGGCCGAGCCGCATGATCCGCTGGTCGAGCTCGGTACGCCAGGCCTCGGAGAGGCGGGCCCAGTCCTCGCGGGTGGGGGTGCGTTCCTCGGGGAGCTGGGCGAGGGCCTCGCGGATGCTGGCCAGCGGGATGCCCACGCGCTGGGCGGCGCGCACGAAGGCGACGCGGCGCAGTGCGTCACGGGTGTAGCGGCGCTGGTTGCCGGCGGTGCGGCGGCTGCTGATCAGGCCCTTGGCTTCGTAGAAGTGGAGTGCGGAGACGGCCGCGCCGCTACGGGCGGACAGCTGGCCGACGGTGAGCTCGTGGACTTTCTCGGGAATCTGCGGCACCCGGCCGAGCGTAGTCGGCGGTCCGTTGACATACACATGCGGTCCCAGCATGCTGAGCAAGCGCTTATTCGTCCGCTGCCGGCCCGCCGTCCATTCGCCGTTGTCCGTCAGTCGTCCGTCCGTTGTCAGTCAGTTGTCCGTGAGTTGTCCGCGAGAGGCAGGAACAGGGCATGGCCGAGCCGAGGGTCTTCACGTCCGCCGAGGAACTGCGCGCCGGGGTCGGCGAGCCGCTCGGTCCCAGCGAGTGGCTGGAGGTGGACCAGAAGCGGATCGACCTCTTCGCGGACGCCACCGGGGACCACCAGTGGATCCACGTGGCCCCGGAGCGGGCGGCGGGCGGACCCTTCGGTTCCACCATCGCGCACGGCTATCTGACGCTGTCCCTGCTGCCCAGTCTGGTGCCGCAGATCATGCGGGTCGAGGGCATGCGGATGGGTCTCAACTACGGGACGAACAAGGTCCGTTTCCCCGCGCCGATACCGGTCGGCTCGCGACTGCGCGCCACGGCCGTGATCACGGAGGTCACGGAGGCGGGCGGCGGCGTGCAGGTCACGGCCACCGTCACGGTCGAGCGCGAAGGCGGCGACAAGCCGGTGTGCGTGGCCGAGTCGGTGTCCCGCTACTACTTCTGAGGGCGCGGCCGCGCGGCCACCATGCGGAGCACGAGGTCGGCGTAGAGCCCGCCGACCTCGTCGGGCGTGCGCTGTCCGGCCACGCTGAACCAGCGGGCCACGTCGATGCACAGCGAGAGCACCGCGAGGGTGGTGCCCGGCACGTCCGGGACGTCGAACTCCCCCGCAGCGACCCCGTCCGCGAGGATCCGGCGGACGGCGGCGTCGCTCTGCCGGCGCAGTGCCACGATTTCGGAGCGGTGCTCCGGAGCGAGAGCATCGAGCTCGTACTGGACCACGCGCGCGGTCGTGTGATGCGCCGCGTGCCACCGCACGAAGGACCGTACGGCGGCATCGAGCCGCTCGGCGGCGCAGCCGGGGCCGTCGGCCGCCGTGGTCAGGATCTCCAGCGCCTTGTCGTGGCCGATCCGGCTGATCCGGTGGAGCAGCTCTTCCTTGGTCTTGTAGTGGATGTAGAGGGCGGCCGGGCTCATGCCGGCCCGGCCCGCGATGTCACGTGTGGTGGTGGCGTGGTACCCGCGCTCGGCGAAGGCCTCGACGGCGGCGACGAGCAGCCGCCGCGCGGCGTCGGGGGTGACCTCGGACCACGGCCGGTAGCCGTCGACCGTCTCCTCCGCGCTGTCCATCGCTCGCTCACCTCTTCACCCGTGTGGAAGTGAACACCTTACCGGAGGGTGAGCAAGCGCTTAGTGCACCCGGGCCGACTACTTCGGCGCGAAGGGGTCGTACTCGGCCATGATCTTCTCCATCCTGGCCTGATCCACCCTGCTGACGATCTGGGTGACCTCCTGGCGGTCGCGGATCACCTTGGCGAGGGTGAAGGCCGAGGTGGTGAGGTACAGGACCGCGATGCCCAGGAAACCGCGCACCCAGCCGTCCACCTCCATGTTGTAGATCCCCACAGCCACGGCGCCGATGGCGATGCCGAAGGAGGCGACGGCCTGGCCGTAGTACGCCCCCGTGTTCTGCTGCTTGACCGGTGTCTCGTTCATGGGTCGAGCATCGGGCGGGACGGGATCGAGCACATCCGCACGGGTACTCATGCGGATACTCAGCCGGTCCGGCGGTCCGTCGGGGCTCAGAAGGCGGAAACCCCGGTGCGGGCGCGGCCGATGAGCAGCTTCTGGATCTGGCTGGTGCCCTCGTACAGGGTCATCACGCGGGCGTCGCGCAGCAGTTTGCCGGCCGGGTACTCGTCGATGTAGCCGTATCCGCCGTGCACCTGGAGGGCGTTGCTCGCGGCGCGCACGGCGGCCTCGGAGGCGAAGAGCTTGGCGGTGGAGGACTCGGCGGCGAAGGGCTGCCCGCGGTCGATGAGGTCCGCGACCCGCCAGGTCAGCAGCCGGGCCGCGTCCACGTCAACCGAGATGTCGGCGATCAGCTCCTGCACCAGCTGGTGGTGGGCGATCGGCTTGCCGAACTGCTCGCGCTGGGCGGCGTACGAGACGGCCGCGTCCAGCGCCGCCTGCGCGATGCCGACACAGCCGGCGGCGACCGACATCCGGCCCTTGGCGAGGGCGGACATGGCGACCGAGAAGCCCTTGCCCTCGGGGCCGAGCATCGCGGAGGCGGGCACGCGGACGCCGTCGAGGGAGAGTTCGGCGGTGGCCTGGCCGCGCAGGCCGAGTTTGCCGTGGATCTCGCGGCGGGTCAGGCCCGGAGTGTCGGTGGGGACGAGAAAGGCGGAGACGCCGCGGTGGCCGGGCTCGTCGCCGGTGCGTGCGAAGAGCAGCACCACATCGGCCCAGGTGCCGTTGGTGATGAACATCTTGCTGCCGTCGAGGACGTACGCGTCCCCGGCGCGCACGGCGCGGGTGGTGAGGCTGCCGGCGTCGGAGCCGGTGCCGGGCTCGGTCAGTCCGAAGCAGCCGAGCGCGTCACCGGAGCACAGGCGGGGCAGCCAGGCCCGCTTCTGCTCCTCGGTCCCCCAGGCGGCGATCGTCTTGGCGACCAGGCCGAGGGAGACGGAGACGATCCCGCGCACGGCGGAGTCGCCGCGTCCGAGCTCCTCGGTGACCAGGACGTAGGCGAGGTGGTCTCCGCCGGATCCGCCGTACTCCTCGGGGACGGTCAGGCCGAGGAAGCCGAGCGCGCCCAGCTTCTTCACGATGGCCCGGTCCACGCTCTCGGCCCGGTCCCACGCGGCGGCGTACGGGACGACCTCGCGCTCGGTGAACTCGCGGGCGAGCCGGCGTACGGCGCTCTGCTCCTCGCTCAGTTCCAGATCCACCGGGCACCTCCGGGCGTCTCGTCCGGAGCATTTAACTAGCACCGGTAGTTTATGGTGGCCAGGCCCTACTATGTGGCGCATGGCCAGACCGCGCAAGCCCCTCCTCAGCCGGGACCGCATCGTCGAGGCGGCCGGCGCGCTGGTGGACGCGGAGGGGCTGGAGGCGGTGTCGACGCGGCGGCTCGCGGCCGCGCTCGGCGTCAGCGGGCCCTCGCTCTACAACCACTTCCGCACCAAGGACGAGATCCTGGACGCAGTGGCGGACTCAGTGAGCGCGCGCGTCGACTTGTCGATGTTCGATGGCGGCCGGGACTGGCGGGCCGCCCTGCACGCGTGGGCGCACTCGTACCGTGACGCACTCGCGGACCACCCGAACATCGTGCCGGTGCTGGCCTGCGGGCCGGGGCGCCGCCCGGCCGGACTGCGGCTGGCGGACGCGGTGTTCGGCGCGATGACGGCGGCCGGCTGGCCACCGGCGCAGGCGACCCGGATCGGCGCGCTGATGCGGTACTTCGTCCTGGGCTCGGCGGTGGCCTCCTTCGCCCGGGGTTTCGTGGACGACCGCGCGGCATACGACCCGGCGGACTATCCCCACCTGGGCCAGGCCCACCTGCTGGCGGAGCGCGGGCGCGCGGTGGACGAGGGCGCCTTCGAGACCGGCTTGACGGCGCTGCTGGACGGGCTGGCCCTCCAGTACGAGGCGTTGAAGGAGACTGCGTGACGCACGGGGACACCCCCTTGATCACCGCGGCGCGGGCCGACGACGCGGCGCGCGTGCGCGCCCTGCTGGCGGAGCCCGACCTGGAGGCCCTCGGCGCGGACGGCCTGACGGCGTTGGAGATCGCCGCGAACCGTGGCGCGCACCCGGTGGTCGACGCCCTGCGCGGCCACGGGGCGGGGCTCGACCGCCAGGGCCCCGACGGGCTGACCCCGCTGCTGCGCGCGGTCGCCGCCGGGGCCTACGCGGTCGCCTCACTGCTCCAGTCCTCCTCGGTGCCGACCTGGCTGAGATCGGCCGCGCCGGTTGGGCACGGGGCAGCGGTGCGGCCGGCCGCCGGGCCGGGGCAGCGGTGCGGCTAGAAGACGACCAGGGAGCGGCCGCCCTTGCCCGCCAGCATGGCGTCGAACGCCGCCGGGATGCCGTCGAGGGTGATGCGGTCGGTGACCAGGGCGCCGAGGTCGAGGCGGCCCGCGCGGACGTGTTCGGCGATCACCGGGAGGTCGCGGGCGGGGTCGCTGTTGCCGTAGACGCAGCCGGTGAGGGTGCGGGCGAAGTGGAAGATCTCCAGGGCGTGGAAGGTGACCTGCTGCTCCTTGCCGCCGATGCCGATGACCGTGGTGCGGCCGCCCCGGCGGGTGGACTCCCAGGCTCCGCGGATGGTCTGCGCCCGGCCGACGCATTCGACGGCGACGTCCGCGCCCTGGCCTGCGGTGAGCGCGCGGATCTGCTGGGCGGTGGTGTCGGAGGCGAGCACGAACTCGGTGGCCCCGGCCGCGCGGGCCAGCTCCTCCTTGGCCGGGGACACGTCGACGGCGATGACCGGGCCCGCCTGCGCAATCCGGGCGGCCTGCAGCGCGGCCAGCCCGACCCCGCCGACACCGAAGACGGCCACCGACTCGCCCGGGCGGACCTGGGCGCTGTGGTGGACGGCCCCGTAGCCGGTGAGGACGGCGCAGCCGAGCAGGGCGGCCTCGGCCAGCGGGATCCCGGCGGGCGCGGGCAGCACGCAGTTGGCCGCGACGACGGTCTCCTCGGCGAAGGCGGCCACGTTCAGCCCGGGGTGCAGCTCGGTGCCCTGCGCGTCGTGCGCGTAGACCGCCCCGACTCCGGTGAGCGCTTTGGCGCAGAGCCAGACCTCGCCGATCGTGCAGTGGTGGCACTCCCCGCAGGACGGGGCCCAGTTGAGCACCACGCCGTCGCCGGGCGCGACGTGCGTGACGCCCTCCCCGACGGCGAGGACCATGCCCGCGCCCTCGTGGCCGAGGACGGCGGGCACGGGGACCCGCATGGTGCCGTTGGTGAGGGAGAGGTCGGAGTGGCAGACCCCGGCTGCGGCGAGCCGCACCCGGACCTGCCCGGGGCCGGGATCGGGCAGCACGATCTCCCGTATCTCCAGCGGAGCTCCGACGGCGGGCAGGATGGCGGCGCGGACCATGGTCGTCGTCTCGTCTTTCCGGTGCTGGGGAGGGCGGAGGGGGCCGGGAACGCGGAGGTGTCGCGGGATCAGAACTGCAGGGACTTGGTCTGGAGGTACTCCGCCAGGCCGTGGGGGCCCAGCTCGCGGCCGACACCCGACTGCTTGTAGCCGCCGAAGGGCGCGAGGATGTTGTAGCGGCCGCCGTTGATGTCCACCTGCCCGGTGTCCATACGGCGGGCGAAGGCCGCGGCCGTCTCCTCGTCCGCGGCCCAGACGGCGCCGCCGAGGCCGTAGACGGTGCCGTTGGCGATGCGCAGAGCCTCCTCCTCGTCCTCGTAGGCGAGGATCGACAGCACGGGGCCGAAGATCTCCTCCTGGGCGATGGTCATGTCGGGCGTGACATCGGCGAACACGGTGGGGGCCACGAAGTAGCCCTGCGCGTGCGGCGCGTCGAGCCCGCCCGCGACGAGGCGCGCGCCTTCCTCCACGCCCTTGGCGATGAAGCCGCGGACGCGTTCGTGCTGCTTCGCGTTGATGACCGGGCCGATGCGGGTGCCCGCCTCGCGGGGGTCGCCGGTGGGGTATTCGGCGACGGCGGCGGCCGCGAGCGAGACGGCCTCCTCGTACTGGTCGCGGTGGACGAGCATCCGGGTGAGCGCGTTGCAGCTCTGGCCGGTGTTGTTCATGACGTGGCCGACGCCTGCCGCGACGGCCGTGGCCAGGTCGGCCCCGGGCAGGATGACATTGGCCGATTTGCCGCCGAGTTCGAGGGCGACGCGCTTGACGGCGGCGCCGGCCGTGGCGCCGATCTTCCTGCCGACGGCGGTCGAGCCGGTGAAGGAGACGAAGTCGACTCCCTCGTGCGCGGCCAGCGCCTGCCCGGCGACCGGACCGGTGCCGGTCACCAGGTTGAAGACTCCGGCCGGGATCCCCGCGTCGTGCACGGCCTCGGCGAAGAGCTGTGCGGTCAGCGGGGTGTCCTCGGCCGGCTTGAGGACGAGGGTGCAGCCGGCGGCGAGAGCGGGTGCCACCTTTGCAACGACTTGGTACAGCGGATAGTTCCAGGGCGTGATGGCTCCGACCACACCGACCGGCTCCAGCAGGACGGTGGAGTTCCCGATGCGCTCCTCGAAGGCGTACGAGGCGGCCATCTCGGCGGAGGAGGAGGTGACGGCGATCGACCCTCCGACGTGGACCGCCTTCGCGAAGAGGAGCGGGGCTCCGAGTTCGGCGGTGACGGTCTCCGTCAACTCGCCCTTGCGGGCCTGCAGTGCGTCGCGGAGCGCGCCGATCAGGGCGGCCCGCTCGGCCGGAGGCGTGGCCGCCCAGCCGGGCAGGGCCGCACGGGCTGCGCGCACGGCCGCGTCCACGTCCTCTTCGGTGCCGGCCGGGACCTCGGCGATGACCTGGCCGTCGGCCGGATTGACGACCTCGATCCGGTCGGCTCCGACGGCGGGCCGCCACGCGCCGTCGATGTACATCCCGTCCTGGGCCTTCATGGCATTCCTCCCGAGTACGCATCTGCGCGTGGATCCGACCTCTCCGACACCCTACAAACTAGCGTCGGTAGTTTTTCTCGGCCAGGGGTGGGCAGGGTCAGATGATGCCGAAAAGCATCCCTGCCGCGAGGACGACGAGAGAGGTGAGAGCCGCCCATTTCACGGTGAAACGGGTGTGGTCGCCGAACTCGACCTTGGCCATGCCGACGAGGACGTAGACGGCCGGAACCAGCGGGCTGGACATGTGCAGCGCCTGACCGACGAGGGAGGCTCGGGCGATCTCCAGCGGGGAGACCCCGTGGGCGGCGCCGGCCTCGGCGAGGACGGGCAGGACGCCGAAGTAGAAGCCGTCGTTGGACATGAAGTAGGTGAGCGGCAGGCTGAGCAGCCCGGTGACCAGCGCCATGTGCGGGCCCATGCCCTCGGGGATGGCGCCGACGAGCCAGTCGGCCATGTGCTTGACCATGCCGGTGCCGGTGAGGACTCCGGTGAAGACGGCGGCGGCGAAGACCATGCCGGCGACGTTCAGGACGTTGTCGGCGTGGGCGGCGATCCGGGCCTTCTGGTCGGGCATGTGCGGGAAGTTGACGGTGAGGGCGAGGGCGGCGCCGAGCAGGAACAGCACCGGGATGGGCAGCACCTCCATGATCATCGCGGTGAGCAGTGCGATGGTGAGGCCGGCGTTGAACCAGTAGAGGCGGGGGCGCAGGGTGGGGCGCTGCGGGTCGAGGCCCTGGAAGCCGTCTCCCTCGCCGGGCGGGGTGGCGGACGCGTGGCCGCCGTCGGACCCGGGGGCCTCGGGAGCCTCCGCGGACCCCGAGCCGGAGCCGGACTCCGAACCGGCATCGGAACCGGACTCCGGGCCGGAGCCGGGGGCGCCACCGGTACGGAGACCGGCTCCGGCCGCGACGAGGGAGGCGGACTCCGGCTTCGGCTCCAGCTCCAGCTCCGAGTCCAGCTGCGACTTCGGCTCCGACTCCGGCACCTCGCCGGGAAGGACGAGGAGGCCGACCCGGCGGCGCTCCTTGACGCCGAGGACGTACGCCAGGACGAACACGAAGAGCAGGCCCACCGCGAGGGCCGGGATCATCGGGACGAAGATGTCGGCGGCGTCGAGCTTGAGGGCGGTGGCGGCGCGCGCCGTGGGGCCGCCCCAGGGCAGGGTGTTCATGACGCCGTTGGCCGTGGCCGCGACACCCGTCATGACCACCAGGCTCAGGCCGAGGCGCTTGTAGAGCGGATACATGGCCGAAACGGTGATCATGAAGGTGGTCGATCCGTCGCCGTCGAGCGAGACGATCGCGGCGAGGACGGCGGTTCCGACCACCACCCGCATCGGGTCCGCCTTGCAGAAGCGCAGGATGCCGCGAACGATCGGATCGAAGAGGCCGACGTCGATCATCACGCCGAAGTAGACGATGGCGAACATCAGCATGGCGGCGGTCGGTGCGAGCTTGCCGACGCCATCGATGACGTAGTCGCCGAGGTGCGCGCCCTTGCCTGCGAACACGCAGAAGAGTGCGGGGATGAGGACGAGCGCCGCGATGGGCGACATTTTCTTCATCATGATCAGGACCAGGAAGGTCGCGATCATGGCAAAGCCGAGGAAGGTCAGCATGGGGGGAAGGTAGGTGCCGCCTCCTGGGGCCAACAAGACGTCTACGCGTGAGCAATACGAGCAAAACCCCAGCTCAGGGCAGGGGTGTGAGCTCGACCGGGAAACCGTTGAGCACCGCCGTGCCGGACAGCCGGTCGAGCCGGGTGCCATTGAGCAGCTGGTTGACGTTGACACCGGGCGCGGCGGAGGCCACCGCGAGCCGGGCGCCCGCACGGTCGTGGCCCCAGCCGTGCGGGAGGCTCACCACGCCGGTGCGGACGGCGTCGGTGACCTCCACCGGCACCTCCAGGCTCCCGCCCTCGGCGGTGATCCGGGCCCGGCCGCCGTCGGTGAGGCCCAGCCGGCCGGCGTCCTGCGGGTGGACCTGCAGGGTGCAGCGGTTGGAACCTCCGGTGAGGGCCGGAACGTTGTGCAACCAGCTGTTGTTGGACCGCAGATGGCGGCGGCCCACGAGCACCAGGGTGGTGGGGCGGTCGGCGAGCGCCGCGCGCAGCCTGGGGAGCTCGGCCGCGATCGGGTCCGGGAGCAGCTCGATCCTGCCGCTGCGGGTCCTCAGCACGCCCGGGAGCCGGGGCCGCAGCGGGCCCAGGTCAATGCCGTGCGGGTGCGCGAGCAGCCGCTCCAGGCTGAGTTCCCCCTCGGCCGCGGCGCCGAACCGGTCTCCGTACGGCCCGAGTCGGAGCATCAGGTCGAGTCGGCGCTCGGGGCCGCTCTCACCGGTGAGGAGGCCGACGAGGCGCGCCGGGTCCTGCCCGTGGAGGGGAGAGCACGGGTCGGCGGTCTCCTTGGCGAGGGTGCCCTGGACGGCCAGCTCGTCGACGGCCTCCGGTCCGGCCGAACCGTGCATGCCGGAGACGGCCAGGACGAGGCGCGCGTGGATGTCGCACTCGTCGAGGCGGCCGGCTTCGAGGGGGACGGCGGCGCGCGTGTAGCGCACCTGGTTGCGGACGGCGAAGCCGTTGAAGGCGAAGTCGTGGTGTGCGCTCTGCGAGGGCGGCGGCGGGGGCAGGACGACGTGGGCGTGGCGTGAGGTCTCGTTCAGGTACGGGTCGACCGAGACCATGAAGTCGAGGCCGGCCAGCGCCCGGTCGAGCCGGTCGCCGTCGGGTGCGGACAGGACGGGATTCGCGGCGACGGCGATCAGGGCGCGGATCCGCCCCTCCCCCGGTGTCTCGATCTCTTCGGCCAGAGCGGCGGTGGGCAGTTCGCTCTTGACCTCGGGGTGACCGCTGACCCGGCTGTGCCAGCGGCCGACGGCGAACCCCTTGCCGGGCCCGGCGGGGCGGGGCCGCGGGCCGGCGGCCGGGAGCGGGAAGAGGGCTCCGCCCGGCCGGTCGAGGTTGCCGGTGAGGATGTTCAGTACGTCGACCAGCCAGCTGGCCAGCGTGCCGTGCTCGACGGTGCAGCTGCCGATCCGCCCGTAGACGGCGGCGGTGGGCGCGGCCGCGAGCTCGCGGGCGAGGGTGCGGATCTCGTCGGCCGGGAGGTCGCAGGCGGGGGCCACGGCCTCAGGAGTGAAACTCCCGAGCGCGGCGGGGAGTTCCCCGAGTCCTTCGGTCCACTCGTCGAGGACGCCGGGGGCGGCGAGCTTCTCGGCGAGCAGCGTGTGCGCGAGGGCGGCGAGCAGCAGCGCGTCACTGCCGGGGCGCGGCGCGAGGTGACGGTCGGCGAGCGCGGCGGTACGGGTGCGGCGCGGGTCGACGACGATCAGGGTGCCGCCGCGGGCGCGCAGCGCCTTGAGCTTGCCGGGGAAGTCGGGGGCGGTGCACAGGGAGCCGTTGGACTCGACCGGGTTGGCGCCCAGGAGCAGCAGGAAGTCGGTCCGGTCGAGGTCGGGCACCGGAATGGCGAAGGGGTCGCCGAAGAGCAGCCCGCTGGAGACGTGCTTGGGCATCTGGTCGAGGGTGCTGGCGGTGAAGAGGTTACGGGTGGCCAGGGCCTTGAGGAGCAGCGGCGGGTAGAGGGCGCCCGCCATGGTGTGGACGTTCGGGTTGCCGAGGACCACGCCGACCGACTGGGGCCCGTACTCCCGGACGAGCGCGGGAACGGCGGCGGCGATGGCGTCGTAGGCCTCCTCCCAGGTGGCCTCCTGCAGGCGGCCGTCGCGACGGACGAGGGGAGTGCGCAGCCGGTCGGGGTCGGCGTCGAGCTGTCCGAAGGCGGCGCCCTTGGGGCAGATGAAGCCCTTGCTGAACACGTCGTCGCGGTCACCGCGGGCGCCGGTGACCGCGGCGCCTTCGATCGTCAGGGTGAGGCCGCAGGTGGCTTCGCAGAGGGGGCAGATGCGCAGGGCGGTGCGGGGCATGGGCCCTCCATGGGCGGCAGGCTGCGGCACGGGCACGCGGGGAACACCGAGCATACCGACCGGTAGGGACGGAGGGGAGGGGCGTGCGGGACCGATTGCGGGGCGGGGAGAGATCGGGCAGGGAGAGGCGGGGAGAAATCAGTCCAGTACGCGGGCCAGGTAGGCGTGCATCATCGCGCGGGTCTCGGCGACGATGCCGGGATCCCCGGCCGGATCGGTCCGGAAGGCCAGCTGGATGAGGGCGTCGGTGGCTTCGACGGCAACGAGGACCGCCCGTTCGAGGGCGGCGTCGGGGGTCAGGCCGAGGTGTGTGGAGAGCAGTTCGGTCAGGCGTGCGGCGACCTGGTGGTTGGGGTCGGCCTCCGGGCCCTCGGGCGGCGGTGCGGGGACTCCGAAGTCGACGAGCGCGAATCCGGGGACACTGCGCTTCATCGCCAGGTACTCGTCCAGTACGGCGTCCACGACCGGCCGCCAGTGGGTGGCCGGGAGGTCGGCGAGCCGGTCCGCGATGCCGTCGGCGTAGCGGTCCAGGTTGCGGTGGGCGAGGGCGATCGCCACGGCCCGCTTGTTGCCGAAGAAGCGGTAGACGGAGCCGATCGGCACTCCGGCGCGCAGGGCCACGGCGCGGGTGCTGAGGTTCTCGTACCCGGTCTCGTCCAGCAGCTCGGCGCAGGCGTCGAGGATCCGGGCGAGCCGGTCGGCGCTGCGCTGCTGCACGGGCGTGCGGCGCAGTGAGTGGGCGGGAGGCACGGGGTCCATCATGCCCCTCCTCGCTTCCGGGGTCGGCGGGGGCCTCAGTTCAGCAGGAGGCTGAGACCGCCGACGGTGTACGTGATCATCAGCGCGAGCAGCGGCAGTTGTCCAGCCACCGCCTTGGCCGGCGGGAAGAGGCGTACGGAGCGGTCGTGTGCGGCGACCACGCCGAGCACGTGCCCGGTGACGACGGCGACGACCTGGAGGGCGGCGAGGGTCCCGGGACCCAGCGGTGGGGCGGGTTCTGGGGCGTTGTCAGTGCCCAATGCCATGCTTACTGTGCGTGGTCCTTCGACTACCAGGAGGGAGAAGTAGTGGGCGATGAGATAGCCGAGTGCGATCGGTACCAGTGAGTGCGCGAAGGCGGTCAGCGGGCCGGGGTGCGGGCCGCTGACGAGGCGGGTGGCCGCCGCGCACAGGCAGTACAGGGTGGCGACGAGGGCGATGGAGGCGAGCAGTCCGATTGTGGCCGCGGGGGTGCGGCCGAGGGGGGAGGTCTGTAGGGCGTTGATCCAGGAGGGGTTGTCGGAGAAACCGTCGTAGGCGGTGGAGCCGAGCAGGACGCAGACGGTGGCGACGAGTCCGGGCCGCTCGGGTGTCGCGTCGAGTCCGCGGAAGGGGTTGCGGAGTATGAGGCGGCCGTCGCTGCGACGGCCGAGGGGGGAGAGCCGGGCCAGGAGGGCGGAGTACGCCTCGAAGGCGTCTCCGTCGTCGAACCAGCGCTCGCCGAAGCGGGCGGCGAGCAGCAGCTGGGTGGTTGCGTAGGTGGCGAGGGCGATCAGGAGGGTGGTGGTGGATGCGGGATCAGGAGCGACGAGTTCGAGCCAGGTGAAGCCGAACAGGCCGACGGCGGCGGGCCATTGCCCCAGCCGGGCGGGGAGGGGGCGACCGGGACCGGGGCGGCGCAGGGCTCGGGAGAGCAGGCGGTGCAGGGTGCGGAGCGGGTTGAGCAGGCGCCAGACGGGGCCGAGGAAGAGGGAGGCGGGCACGAGTCCGACCCAGAGGAGGACGTAGACGGCGCCGGGAGCGGGGTTGTGCGCGGGGTCGTCGGGACCGAGGAGGAGGTGGAGCAGGACGGCGAGTGCGGCGGCGAGTCCCAGTCCGCGCAGGGTGGTTCGGGTGGTCGGCGCGTCGGCCACCCGCTGGAGGACGGCGGGCAGGGCGAGGCCCGAGCGTTCGCCGCGGAAGCGGGAGGTGGACCAGAGGAGGCCGAGCGCGAGGAAGGAGACGAACAGTGCGGCGAAGGCACCGGCGAAGGCGTAGAAGGGAGAGATCGGCAGATCGTGCTGGGAGCCGATCCCGTGCGCGAGCGCGGTGAGCGGATCGGTCGGGTGAAGGACCACGCCCTGACCGACCCCGCCACCGACCGCGCCCGGGGCGGGGCCCGGCCCGACGGGGCTCACCACCGGCCGGCCAGGGGCGGCGTCCCGCCGCGGACACGCCCTGAGAGGACTGACGTCCCGGACTCGGACTCGGGCCCCGGTCCGGGTCCGGGTCCGGGTCCGGGTCCGGGTCCTGGTCCTGGTCCGGGTCCGGGTCCTGGTCCGGGTCCTGGGAGCCGGGCGAGGCTGCCGCGGGGTGGATCCCGTCGGACCGCTGCCCCGCCGGGGGCGACCGGAGCGACGGCGGGCTCGTGGCCGGCGCCTCGGCCGCGATGGGCGCAGGGGCCGGCCCCCTGGGCGAAGTGGGCGGAAGGTGCGGCGCTTCGGCCCCGTTGGCCCCGGTCGCCCGTCCGGGGCCACGCGGCGAGCGGCGGCGGTTTCATCGGACGAGAAGTTGGGTCAGGACGAGGTTGGACTCGTGGGTTTCGACTTCGAAGAGTCCCGTGCGGTCGGCTGTCAGGATCAGGGTGGCCTCCTGGCCTGCCGGCAGGGCGAGTTCCTTGTCGTAGCCGTGGACGTGCAAGGTGTCCGCCCGGTCGCTCGTCACCCGCAGGGCGACGCGCTCCCCGCGCCGCAGCTCGGTGCGGGCGGGGGCGGGGCTGACCTTGCCGTCCCGGACGGTGACGGTGACCGTCCGGTCGGCCTGCTGCTGGTCCGGTGGCTTCGGTGCGGCCTCGGTCTCGCCGTGGCCGTGGCCCGCGGAGGAGCCCGGGGTGGCGGTGAGCTGGGTCGTGGCCTGCACCGGCTTGCCGGACACCGCCCATGCGGTGTGGTCGTCCGCGTAGAGGCGGACGGTCAGGGTGTGCGCGCCCTCGGGCACCTGCGTGGCGGGCAGGTGGAACCACGGGCCGTACAGCCGGGCCAGCTTGCGTCCGTCGAGCTCCAGGTGGGCATGGCCGGCTCCCGGGAGGGCGGCGCCGCCGGTGCTGTCGGGGGTGAAGCGGTAGTTCTTCACCGCCAGTTGGAGGTTCCAGCCGTCCTCGGAGTCCGGGCGGACCGTCAGCTGGACCTCCGGCGCGCCCTGTGCCGGGACCTCTCGGAGCCGGTGGCCGGCGCCGTCGTCCGCGGTGAGCAGGTTGCCCACGCTGCCGGAGGCCTGCTCGTGGCTGGTGCCGGGCTTGTGGTGGGTGGTGGCCCGTCCGCCGCAGCCCGTCGCCGCGCCGCACGCCAGAAGCAGGGCGAGGGCGAGCAGGGCCGCGCTGCGGGCGGCTCGGCGGGGCCTGCCGGCCGCGCGGGGCGGCGTACGGCAGGCGTCGCACCGGATGTCGTCGTCGGGGCGGCCGGTCACGGCTGGCCTCCTGAGGTCTGGGCGCTCGTGAAGGTCGGGGCGGCGGTCACGGGGCCGGGTCCGGGTCCGGGGTCGCCCGGGGTTCGGCGTGCGCCGCGCCGAAGGGCGGCTTCCCGTGGTCGTGGCGTCCCGGGGCTGCCGGGGCGTCCGGGGCGGCGGTCACGGGGCCGGGTCCGGGGTTGCCGGGGATTCGGGGGCCGCCGCGTGGAGGGCCGGGGCGGGGCCGGCGGGGACCGGGGCGCGGTCGCCCGCGGGGTCGCCGCCCGGGCCGGAGGGGCGGGCCGGGGTGCCCGGGCGGGCCGAGGCCACGACCGCCCACAGGACCCAGACGACGGCCACCAGGGCCCGTACCCAGGCGGGGCTCAGAGGGGTCCAGGGGATCATCAGGGCGGCCTTGTCGAAGGCATCCAGCAGGGTGAGCCCGGCCAGCAGCAGGGTCAGGCGGGCCAGCCAGGGGCGGCTGGGGCGCAGCGCGAGGCCGACGCCCGTCCACCACAGGCCGAGCAGGAAGAGGGCGAGGGCCGGGACGAAGGTGGCGGTGAGCCCTGCCGTGGAGCCGGCCACGTCCAGGGCCAGGCCCGCCAGGCCGAGGAGCGAGGCGGCCGTGCCCAGCCGGGAGCCGCGCAGGCGGCGGCCCCACAGGACCCCGCCGACCAGCAGCAGGACGGCCGCGACGGCGAGCGCGAGCTGGGTCTCCACCCGTTCCAGGCCGCGCGCGCCGTACCAGTCGCAGCCGGCCGGGAGTTTGCGTGCCTGGACGTTGTAGTCGGCGCAGACGAGGAGTTGGACCAGCTTGACCGGTTCGCCGACCAGCCGGGCCGACGCCCCCGAGACGGCGCCCCGGCGGTCACCGCACTGCGGGACCGTGCCCGGGGTGGAGCCGTCGGGGCCGTCCTGCCAGCAGTTGCCGCGGCCCTGCCCGTCCCACCACACGTCCATGCCGTTGGGGCGGGCGGCGCCGGACTTGTCCTTGCCCATGACGTTCCCGGCGTACCGGTTGTGGTGGGAGGTGTCCGTCTGCTTCGACCATTGCTCCTCGCCCCGGATGAAGGCGGGGACCGCGCTGAGGAAGAAGCCGGCGCGCCGGTGCCCGTACACCCAGTTGTCCTCGTACAGGTTCCAGTTGCCGCCCGCGGTGATGATGCCGGTGCCGGGCGGCATGGAGATCTGCGGGCAGACGACGCCGCGTTCGTAGCCGCGCTCGATCGGTGGCTTGGCGCAGGTGCCGTCGGCGACGTGGTGGTAGTAGTCCTGGTTGTTGTCGTGGATCAGGTTCCGCTCGAACTTGGCGTGGTTCTGCGGGAGCCCGGGGTGGCCGGGGAAGGCGCTGTCCATCGAGGCGCCGCCCATGTTCTGGTCGAACTCGTTGTCGTGGACCCAGACCGAGTCGCCCGCGGTGCCGGAGTAGCCGACCATGTTGTGGTGGCTGCGGCAGCCGGTGATCTCGATGGAGTAGCGGGGGACGTCGTAGCCGCGGCCGTCGTTGATGTCGGAGGCGCTGCCGGGGTAGATGCCGGAGTCGCCGTTCCCGTACGACTCGCAGTTCTTGTAGAGCCCGTGGTCGCTGGCGAAGGTCAGGAAGCCGTACTCGTCGTTCCAGCGGGTCAGCACGTCGTCGATGACGAAGCCGTCGCCCGCGAGCACGTAGAGCGAGTTGAAGGTGGTGCGCTGGGCGGTGAAGTTGCGGAAGTAGATGCCGTTGGACTGGTCGGCTCGGATGGCGTTCAGCTTCTGGTACTTGGCATCGACGACCACGTCCAGGCGGGTCGCGCCCGTGCCCTCGATCTGCAGGTTCGTCTTGCCGAGGATCGCGACGAGGTTCTGGTTGTGCCGGCACCGGACCTGCTGCTCGTACGACAGGATCTGGTAGCCGAGTGAGGACTCGGGGGCCTTCAGTGCGGCGCACTCCCCCGTCGGCTTCGGGAGCGAGGGCTCCTCCTCGTACAGGCCGGGGAGGATCGCGATGTTCATCCCGGGCCGGTCGACGGCGTCGACGGCCTCCTGGAGGTGGCGGTAGCCGCTCTTCTCGCACCGCTCGTACAGGGCGAGGTTGCGCTGGCGGAGCTCTTCCGGGAAGGCGGATATCCGGCGTTCGAAGGCGGGCCGGTCGGTCTTGCAGACGACCAGGTCGGGCTCGGCCTTGCGGTATTCCGGTACGGATCCGGAGCCGTCCGGGAGGGTGACCGGGCGCTCCTCGTGCGCGCGGGCGGCGGGCGCCGCGGCGAAGAGGGTCAGGAGGGCAAGGAGGGCGGCGAGGAGCGCCGCCGGCACGGCAGGGAACCTGCGGGTCCACGACATGCGCGTGAGAGTAGAGCAATGTTCATCTTTTTGGATCCCCTTCTGCGCGAATCCGTTCCGGGACTGCGCGAATCCGTCCAGGGTCTGCGCGGATCTGTCCCGAGACTGCGTGAATCCGTCCCGGGTTCCGGATTCCGGGTCCTGGCCCGCCCGACAACCCGGCCCCCCGGCAGCCCGAGACCCCGAGACCCCGTTGACGCACGGGCCACGGAATCCTACTGTCGACCATAGGATTCCTTCGACGGAGCGGGAGCAGCACATGAGCGAGCAGGCCGGCAGCGAGCAGGCCAGGAAGACGGCAGAGGGACTGGAGTACCTCACCGGCTTCGGCAACGAGCACAGCTCGGAGGCTGTCCCCGGCGCCCTCCCGCTCGGCCGGAACTCGCCCCAGCGCGCACCCCTCGGCCTCTACGCCGAGCAGCTCAGCGGCAGCGCCTTCACCGAGCCCCGCACCCACAACCGCCGCTCGTGGCTCTACCGGATCCGCCCCTCGGCCGCGCACCCGCCCTTCACCCGGATCGACAACGGGGCCCTGCGCACCGCGCCCTTCACCGAGGCGGCGGACCCGAACCGGCTCCGCTGGAACCCGCTGCCCGACCCGGCCCCCGGCACCGACTTCCTGTCCGGCCTGTGGACCCTCGGCGGCAACGGCGACGCGGCCCAGCGCGCCGGCATGGCCATCCACCTCTACTCCGCCAACTCGTCCATGACGGACCGGGTGTTCAGCGACTCCGACGGCGAGCTGCTGATCGTCCCCGAGCGCGGCGGACTGCTCCTGCGCACCGAGCTCGGCCTGCTCGCCGCCCGGCCGGGCGACGTGGCCCTCATCCCGCGCGGGGTCCGCTTCCGCGTCGAGCTGCTGGACGCCGACGCCCGCGGCTACGTCTGCGAGAACTACGGCCAGCCCTTCGAGCTGCCGAACCTGGGCCCGATCGGCGCCAACGGCCTCGCCGCCGCACGGGACTTCCAGGCCCCGGTGGCGGCGTACGAGGACGTCGAGCGCCCGACCGAGGTGATCAACAAGTTCTGCGGCAACCTCTGGTCGGCCACCTACGACCACTCCCCGCTCGACGTGGTCGCCTGGCACGGCAGCCACGTCCCGTACGTCTACGACCTGCACCGCTTCAACGTCCTGGGCTCGATCAGCTACGACCACCCCGACCCGTCGATCTTCACGGTCCTGACCTCGCCCTCCGACACCCCGGGCCTGGCGGGCGTGGACTTCGTGGTCTTCGCGCCGCGCTGGCTGGTCGGCGAGGACACCTTCCGCCCGCCCTACTTCCACCGCAACGTCATGAGCGAGTACATGGGCCTCGTCGAGGGCGCCTACGACGCCAAGGCCGAAGGCTTCGTCCCCGGCGGCGGCTCGCTCCACAACATGATGTCCGCGCACGGCCCCGACCGGGAGACCTTCGACCGGGCGAGCGCCGCCGAGCTGAAGCCGCAGAAGATCGACGACGGCCTGGCCTTCATGTTCGAGACCCGCTGGCCGATCACCGCCACCGCCCAGGCGGCCGGCGCCGATCACCTCCAGCGCGGCTACGACGACGTGTGGCAGGGTCTGCAGCGCCACTTCCGCGCCTGACCTGCACTGCATACCCTGCAGGCGCTGCACGTCACCCCCTGTCCAGCCGTTCGGAGATCCACCCGTGACCGCCTTCGCCCCCGACTCGCTGGTACTGAACCGGAAGCTGCCGCTCTGGTATCAGGTGTCGCAGTCACTGCGCGCCTCGATACTGGGGCGCACTCCGGACGCCTCGCTGCGCCTGCCCACCGAGGAGCAGCTCGCCGAGCACTACGGGGTGAGCGTGCTGACCATGCGGCAGGCCCTCAAGGAGCTGGAGGGCGAGGGCCTGATCAGCCGGCACCGGCGGCGCGGCACCTTCATCGAGCCGGGCGCGCTGCGCAGCGCCCCGGTCCGGCTGCTGGGCTCGGTCGACGCGATCGTGGCCCAGCAGTCGGGTGATCGCACGACGATCCTCGGCCACGGGCGCACACCCGTGGCCGGGGAACTGCTGGAGCACTTCCCGGCCACGCCCGAGGTGGTCACGTACCGAAGGCTGCGCCGCGACCGCGAGAGCGGCGAGCCGACCAACTGGGCCGAGAACGCGGTGCTTCCGGAGTTCGCCGAGGCGGTGGACCTCGCCGATCTGGAGCGCTGGCCGATGACCAAAGTACTGCGGGACGTCGTGGGCGTCCGCATCAGCCGCATCACGGACACGGTGGAGGCCCGGCTGGCCGACCCGGAGACGGCGGAGCTGCTCCAGGTCCCGCTGCTCAGCCCGATCCTGCACTACACGGGCGTCACGTACGACGAGGACGGCCGGGTGGTGGACGTGGCGCGGATCCGCTACCGCGGCGACCGTTTCTCCTTCACCGTGACGGTCGACGCCCACTGACGAGGCCCGTCACGTCGGCGGCCTGTTTCTCAGCGGCCTGCTTCTCGTCGACCTACTCGTCGCCTGCTTCTCGGCGGCCTGCTCCTCGTCGGTCTACTCGTCGCCTACTTCTCGTCGGCCTCCGTGGTGCGCTCGCCCTCCGCCTGGGACGGCGTGGTCCGCATCGTCTGGGGGTGCCGCTCCTTGCGCTGCTTCTCGTCCATGTCCTCGTCGAGGCGCTCGCCCTCAGCCTGCGACGGAGTCGAGTATTCGTCGTACTGGCTCATGACCGTCTCCTCGGTCGATCCCGTACGCGCGTGACGCGCAGGTGACGCATGTGTCACTTATGCGTATATAAGGAGCGTAACGCTTCGGCCTGGACGCAGCCCGGCCATCGGATCCCGTCGCTACCATCGGCGGCGTGAGCGAAGACGTACCGCTGCTGGACGATCTGATGCCCTGGGCCGTGGGCGGCCTGCGCCTGGGCCGGGACTGGGTGGCCGCCCCCGATCCGGCGGCCCTGCGCGCCCGCTGGGCCACCCTGACCGGCTCCGAAGGGGCCGAGCGGGAGCGACTGTTCCGCCCGAGCCGCGTCCGCACGCCCGCCGCCGGGGCGGCCGCGCTGCCGGGCCAGCGCTCGGCGGCCACGGCCCGTTTCGCCGACGCGCCCGGCCCCTGCCCCGACCCCGTACGGGTGCTCCGCGAGCCCTTCGACGAGCAGTGGCTCCTGCCCGACCAGCGGCTGATCGACACGGCCCGGCCGGAGCTCTGGCGGGTCCGGGACGAGCACCAGGTGTTCCTCGTCGAGACCCCCGACCCGCTGGTCACCGCGCACCTCCCGGCCGGCCGGCTCGGCCGGATCCGCCCGCTGCACCGGCGCCCCGGCGGCGCGGAGCCCAATCTCGCCCCCGGCCTGCTGCCCCTGCTGGGCGAGCGCTACGGGGGCTGGGTCACCCCCGAGGACTTCCTGTGCTGGGTCCTCGCCGCGGGCCGCCCGGGACCGCGCGGCCACGAGGTCCCGCTCACCGCCGACCCCGCACGCTGGCGGGCCGGGCTGGAGCTGGGGCACCGGCTGCTCACCGTCCAGCTGCGCGGGGCGCGGGGCGGTGAGCCGCCGCGCCTGCCGGGCGGACGGCGCCCGTACGTCCGCTCGGCGGTGGGGGCGTGGCCGCAGGGGCTCGCGTACGACGCCGACAGCGAGACGCTGGGCCTCGGGGGCGGCACGGTCTCCCCCGTGCCGGCCGGGGCCTGGGAGTACGAGGCGCAGGGCGTGCGGGTGCTGGAGGCCTGGTTCGCCGCGCGCACCGCGCACCGCGGTCCGGACGCCGACGGGCTGGAGGCGCTGGGGCCCGCCGATTGGCCGCAGAGCTGGACCTCGGAGCTGCTCGCCCTGGTGACCACGCTGGCACTGCTGGCCGATCTGGCGCCGGAGCGGGCCGCGTTCGAGCCGGGGCCGGGCCTGTCGGCCGGGGAGCTGCGCGCGGCCGGGGTGCTGCCGCCACCGGGCTGGGCCCGGCGCCCGGCCTCGGTGCTGGACCACCACGAGGAG
The DNA here is from genome assembly GCF_035989305.1 of Streptomyces sp. NBC_01233. Taxonomy (NCBI): domain Bacteria; kingdom Bacillati; phylum Actinomycetota; class Actinomycetes; order Kitasatosporales; family Streptomycetaceae; genus Streptomyces; species Streptomyces sp. NBC_01233. Next base: position 2,127,027 of record NZ_CP108514.1, read on the forward strand.
GGCCCGGGCGGGCAGTTCGCGCTCCTCTGAGCAGCGGCGCGGGGGCGGCGGCGGGCCCGCCCGCGCAACCGACTGTCCAGCGCCCCTACGTACCCCAGGCCCCCAGCAGCCGTGACACGGAGCGGTCGAACACCGCGGCCATGTCCAGCCCCGCGCCGGGGACCGGGCCGCCGCCCGCGAGGGCCGCCGCCAGCCGCGGGTACTCCCCGGTGGCCAGGCGGGAGCCGAGCCAGGCCGACCGCACGCCCTGCTCCTCCGCCTCGCTCCACGGCAGCGCACGGGCCCGCTCGGCCAGCGCCAGTTCGCCCGCCACGTAGGTCGCGACGGTGCCGTTGACCGCGGCGACGAGCTCCAGCTTCTCGGCGTCCGGCGCGTCCAGCGGCACCAGGCAGGCCAGGCTGTACTCCAGGTAGCGCAGGGCGTTCGGGCCGAAGCCGTAGACGGGGCTCAGCAGGCGCGGCAGCCAGGGGTGGCGGTGCATCAGCGCGCGCGTCTGCCGGGCCAGCGCCAGCTGGTCGGCCCGCCAGTCGCCGGTCGGCGGGGTGAGCTCGTACTCCCCGCTGACCGTGTCGACCATCAGCTCGTACAGGTCCTCCTTGCGCGGCACGTAGTTGTAGAGGGACATCGTCCCCGCGCCGATCCCGGCGGCCACGCGCCGCATCGAGACGGCCTCGATCCCCTCCGCGTCGGCGATCCGCACCGCCTCGGCCGCGATGGAGTCGCGGCTGTGCGCGGGCCTGGGGCCGCGGCCGGCCCGCTGGGGCCGGGACCAGATCACTTCGGGTTCAGCGGGTCGCCCGCCGGCTGTCATCGCTCAGATCACCTCGTCGTCTCGACCACCATCTTAGTTACGTACGCCGTACGTAGTGAGGTACGGTGTCGCACATGACGACTACGTACGCTGTACTTAGTGAGGGTCTGGAGAAGAGCTACGGGGAGGTCCACGCCCTGCGCGGCCTCGATCTCGCCGTAGCCGAAGGCACGGTCTGCGGCCTCCTCGGCCCCAACGGCGCGGGCAAGACCACCGCCGTCCGGATCCTCACCACCCTCACCGCGCCCACCGCCGGCCGCGCCCTCGTCGCCGGCCACGACGTCACCCGCGACCCCGCGGCCGTCCGCCGCGCCATCGGGGTCACCGGCCAGTACGCCTCCGTCGACGGGGACCTGACGGGCCGCGAGAACCTCCGGCTCTTCGCCCGGCTCGCCGGACTGCGCGGCTCCGCGGGCCGGGCCCGCGCCGACGAACTGCTGGAACGGTTCGGGCTCACCGAGGCCGCCGACCGCGTGGCCGCCACCTGGTCCGGCGGCATGAAGCGGCGCCTGGACCTGGCCGCCGGGCTGGTCACCCGCCCCCGGGTGCTGTTCCTCGACGAGCCCACCACCGGCCTGGATCCGGCGGCCCGCGAGCAGATCTGGAGCGCGGTGCGCGAACTCGTCGGCAAAGGGGCGGAGGGCACCACGGTGCTGCTCACCACCCAGTACCTGGAGGAGGCCGACCGGCTCGCCGACGACATCGTGGTCGTCGACCGCGGCCGGGTGGCCGCCACCGGCACACCCGCCGGGCTCAAGGCCCGCATCGGCGCCTACGCGGAGGTCACCGTCGCCGCCCGCGGGGCCCTTTCCGCCGCCGCCTGCGTGCTCGACCAGCTCACCGGGGGGCGGCCCGTGCTCGACGAGGAGCGGCTGACCGTGGGTGCGACCGTCCTCGACAGCGGGCTCACCCTGCCGCGGATCATCCGGGAACTCGACACCGCCGGCGTCCCGGTCACGGACGCCGGTCTGCGCCCGCCCACCCTCGACGAGGTGTTCCTGCGCCTCACCGGGGCCCGCCGCGCCGATCGGGAGTACGCCGCATGAGCACCCTGCTGTCCGACGGCGGAGCCGTCTTGACCCGCCAGCTCCAGAAGGCCCGGCACGCCCCGGCGCTCCTGGTCCTCACCCAGACCATGCCGATCACCATGCTGCTGTTCTTCGGGTACGTATTCGGAAGCGCCCTCGCCATGCCGGGCGCCGAGTACCGGGAGTTCCTGGTGCCCGGGCTGCTCGCCGCAACCGCCGCGAACGGCCTGATGACCGGCATGTTCACGGCGGCGCAGGACGCCCACCGCGGCGTGATGGACCGCTTCCGCACCCTGCCGATGAGCCGCACCGCCGTCCCGCTCGGACAGACGGCGGCCGATCTGCTCACCACGGGCGCATCGATGGTGCCGCTCATGCTGGTGGGCCTGGCAATGGGCTGGCGGATCGAGAACGGCCTGCCGGGCGCGCTGGGCGCCCTGGGCGTGCTGCTGCTGTTCCGCTTCGCCGCCGCGTGGGCGGGCACGTACCTCGGCCTGCTGAGCAGGAGCGAGGAGGCGGCGGGCCAGCTCGGCAGTGCCACCTTCGTCCTGCCGATGCTGTCCAGCGCGTACCTGCCGACCGCCGGGCTGCCCGGGTGGCTGCGCACGGTCGCCGAGTGGAACCCGATCAGCGCCGTCGCCACCGCCGTGCGCGAGCTGTGCGGGAACACCGGGGCCGAGGCGGCGGCCGGGGCCGCCTGGCCCGCGGCGCATCCCGTGGCCGGGGCGCTGCTCTGGTCGGTGCTGCTCCTCGCGCTGTTCGTGCCCCTGGCCACGCGCAGGTTCGCCCGCGGGGAGGCGGCGCGCGGATGACGCATGTCACCGCCCCACGTGGTGACAGTTCCCGTCCGACCCGGTAGGCAGGGCCCATGGCTACCGAAACGGCTCCCGCACCGGCCCCCGAACCGCTCCCGCTGGACGGCATCACCGTCGTCGCCGTCGAACAGGCCGTCTCGGCCCCCTTCGCCACCCGCCAGCTCGCCGACCTCGGCGCCAGGGTGATCAAGGTCGAGCGTCCCGACGGCGGCGACTTCGCCCGCGCGTACGACACCGCCGCGCGCGGCCTCGCCTCGCACTTCGTCTGGGCCAACCGGGGCAAGGAGTCGATCGCGCTCGACCTGAAGGACCCGCGCGGCCGGGAGGTCCTGCACGGTCTGCTGGCCGGCGCCGACGTCTTCGTGCAGAACCTCGCACAGGGCGCCGCCGCCCGGCTCGGGCTCGACTCGGCCGCGCTGTGCGCGCGTTACCCGCGGCTGGTCGCCGTGGACGTCTCCGGCTACGGCCCCGAGGGCCCGTACGCCCACAAGCGCGCCTACGACATGCTCGTGCAGTGCGAGGCGGGCCTGGTCTCGGTGACCGGCACCCCGGAGCAGCCCGTCAAGGCGGGGATCCCGGCGGCCGACATCGCGGCGGCCATGTACGCCTTCTCGGGGGTCCTGGCCGCCCTGCTGCGCCGCGGGGTCACCGGGCGCGGGGGCAGGGTGGAGGTGTCCATGCTGGACGCGCTGGCCGAATGGATGGGGCATCCGCTCCACCACACGATGCACGGCGGGGAGCAGCCCGTGCGCACCGGACTCGCGCACGCGGTGATCGCACCCTACGACGCCTACCCGACGGCCGACGGGGACCGGGTGCTGCTGTCGGTGCAGAACGACCGGGAGTGGCGTCGGCTCGCCCAACAGGTTTTGGAGCAGCCTGAGTTGGCCGAGGATCCGGCGTACGCGACGAACGCGGCGCGCACCGGGAACCGGGCGAAGACCGACGCGGTGGTGGCGCAGGCCCTGGGGCGGCTGGGCGCGGACGAGGCGATCGGGCGGCTGGAGGCGGCGGGCATCGCCTGCGCGCGGCTGAACTCGGTGGCCCAGCTGGCCGGGCATCCGCAGCTGGCGGCCCGGGACCGATGGCGGGAGGTGGGATCACCGGCCGGTCCGCTGCGGGCCCTGCTGCCGCCGATCGGGCTGCCGGGCGGCGCGGCACCGCACATGGGTGCGGTGCCCGCGCTGGGCGAACACACCGAACCCCTGCTGCGCGCCCTGGGGATGGCGGACGCACAGATCTCGGAACTGCGCCGGGACGGTGTGATCGGGTAGGGCCGGGAAGCCGCAGGCCCGAGGGCGAACGGCTGCGGGGACGGTTACGAACGGCGGCTGCCGAAGAGCGTGCGACGCAGACGGCGCAGCGGCGCGAAGAGCGAGACGCGCGCGCTCCGGCTCCGCAGGCGGTGCGTGTGGTCGCGGGAGGTGAGCTCGCGCATCAGCAGCGTCGCCTCCGCGGTCTCCCGGTGCGGGACGGCGGGTCCGCCCAGCACGGCGAGATGGCGGTCGAGGCGCGAACTGCTCGCACCGCTGCCGCAGGTGATGGCAGGCACGCGAGGCGGCCTGCTGCGCATAGCTATCTGTTCCATGTTCTCTCCCCACCCGTACGAGGGCACCCGGCCCGGGCAGGTTAACCCTATCGCCCCCGCGTCGCCCCCGGGTATCCCGGTGGTGTGAATTACCCCTATGAGTACGGGTAGTTGACGGTTACTCAACGGAGTCGACCGTCACTCTCCGCACAGAGGTGACGCCGTGGAGGGCCATGCCGCGAGTCCCGTCACGACAGGGGTCACTTGCCGCGCACTGCGCTAACTTGGAGTGACCGCCCGATGACGCGCGGGCGCAGGGGAACGCACTCGGGGGGCCGCGTGAGTGAGCAATCGAACTCCGATCGTGTCGTTTCGGGCCGGTACCGGCTGCTGGAACCGATCGGCCGCGGCGGCATGGGCGTCGTGTGGCGGGCCCGGGACGAGGTGCTGGCCCGCGACGTGGCCGTCAAGGAGGTACGGGCACCCGCCGGACTGGATCCCGCCGAACTGCAGCGCATGTACCGGCGGCTGGAGCGGGAGGCCTGGGCCGCGGCCCGGGTCTCGCACCGCGGGGTCGTCACCGTCTACGACGTGGCGTCCGAGGACGGGCGGCCCTGGATCGTGATGGAGCTGGTGCGCGGGCTCTCGCTGGCCGACGTACTGGAGGCGGAGGGGCCGATGGCCCCGCAGCGCGCCGCCCACATCGGGGAACAGGTGCTGGCCGCACTGCGCTCCGCGCACGACGCCGGGGTGCTGCACCGGGACGTGAAGCCGGGCAACGTGCTGATCGCCAATGACGGCCGGGTGGTGCTCAGTGACTTCGGGATCGCGAGCCTGGAGGGCTCCTCCGCAATCACCATGACGGGCGAGGTGGTCGGCTCACCCGAATTCCTGGCGCCCGAGCGGGCGTTGGGGCGCGATCCGGGACCCGGGTCGGACCTGTGGTCGCTCGGGGTCATGCTCTACGCCGCCGTCGAGGGGGTCACGCCGTTTCGGCAGGCCACCCCGCTGGACACCCTGCGGGCCGTGGTGGACGCGGAGTTGCCGCCGGCCCGCCGGGCCGGGCCGCTGGAGCCCGTACTGGAGGGGCTGCTGCGCAAGGATCCGGCCGAGCGGCTGCCCGCGGCGGAGGCGGCCCGGATGCTGCGGGTGGTGGGCGCGGGCGGGGCCGTACGGGCCTCCGGCGGGCCGGTGTCGGGCCCGGACGCGCCGACGGCCACCGCGCACCACGGGCACGAGGCGCGGGGCGGCGGGGCGCCGGCGGGCCAGGGGGGCTTCGGCACGCACGGCGCGCCGGCGGGACCGTACGGTCAGCCCGCGCCGCCGGCGCCCGGACCGGGACCCGGACCGGTGGAAGGCGGGGGCCGGGCCGGACTGGTGCTGTCCGCCGGCATCGCGCTACTGGCGCTCGCCCTGGTCGCGCTGGTGTGGGTGCTGCTGAAGGATCACGGGGACACGGACGGCCGCGGAGGCGGCGCGGGCGCTCCGTCGGGCGCGGCGACCACCGCCCGGACCGTCACCACGGGCCCCTCGGCCACTGCGTCCGCCTCGCCGTCGGCTTCGGCCTCGGCTTCCGCCTCGGCCGCCGCGGGTCAGCACGTCTCGGTGTACGTCGACGTCGTGCGCTCCACCTACACCGGCAGCTGTCCGCCGCCCGGGGAACGCGCGCCCGCCTTCACCGCCACCGTCGAGGTGGAGCGGATCCCGGTGGTACTGGAGTACCGCTGGGTCACGCGGAGCGGGCGGACCTCCGGTCCCGGCTGGCAGCCCGTCACGTACGAGGCGGCCGGGCCGCGGAGCCGGCGGCTGGAGCACTTCGAGCTCACGCACGTCCCGGACGCGTCCTTCGAGGACGCGGTCCGGCTGGAGGTGCGGAGGCCGGCGGAGGTGACCACCCAGTGGGTGGCCACCTCCGTGACGTGCAGGAAGGAGACCCCGACGGCCGGGACCTCCTCCCCTGCGGCGAGTGCGTCACCGCCCTCGCCGACGGCGAGTGCCGCGGCGAGCCCCGCGGCCGGCCGGGCGGATCAGGCCGCGTTGGTGAAGACGGGCAGGTAGCCGCCGGACTGTCCGGCGGCGGTCGGGTGGTACGACTCGCCGATGTTCAGCCAGTTGACGCTGTGCAGCCACGCGTTGCCGGAGCAGATCTCGTGGCCCGTGAAGGCTCCGGCGACCGAGGCGAAGGTGAAGCCGTGGTCGGCGGCGCGTTTGGCGATGGCGGCGTTGAGGTAATCGGCGGCGCCGTTGATGGCGGCGCGTTCGCCCTCGGTCAGGCCGGTGGTGCAGGTGCCGTTCAGCTTGTAGAAGCGGGGATAGCCGAGGACGACGACACGGGCGGCGGGCGAGCGGCTGTCGATGGCGTTGTACACCTGGTCGAGCTGGCCGGGGAGGGTGGAGTCCACGTAGGCCTTGGCCTGGTTCACGCGGCTCACGCAGGTGGATTCGGACTGGAGCACACAGGTCGTCATGACGTCGGAGAATCCGGCGTCGTTGCCGCCGATGGTGATGCTGACCAGGTCGGTGCCGGAGTTGAGCGGGCCGAGCTGGCCGGCGAGGACATCACCCGTACGAGCGCCCGAGCAGGCGGCGAAGGAGAAGGTCTGGGGGGAATGGGCGGCGGCCCACAGGGCCGGGTAGGCGCGGGAGGTGCGCTTGCAGTTGCCACTGGCGCTGTCGTAGTTGCCGGCGCCGACGCCGGAGGAGTACGAGTCGCCGAGGGCGACGTAGCCGAAGTCGGCGGCGGCGGAGGCCTGGGGGGCGCCGAACAGGGCGGCGCCCGCGGCGAGTAGGACGGAGGAGGTGAGGGCAGCGAAGCGCGACAGTCTCATGCTCATGTGTGCGGCTCCTTGTGGGGGTTACTCCTGAGTCCGTGGTACAAGCAGCCGCGACTGGCCGGAAGTGTCCATGCCAAGAATGTTCGGGGCAGAGTTGCGGCCCGAATCTTCACTCCGCATGCGTTTGAAGAGGGAACTCGGGCACCCGATCCGGCGAAACACGGGTGCACGAGGGCACGGTGTGCCGGATCATGGGCGCCATGCCAGCCAACCCGCATGACGCGCTGCCGATCCGGCTCAACGTCGACGACAGCGACTCGCCGTCGGACGTCGTCGACGCGCTGTTCCTCGGCCGGTTCGCCACTGGTGAGCAGCCGTACTCGCACAGCGTGTCGATCGAGCGGGTCAAGACGGATGCGACCCTCCTGCCGCCGGAGGCCACGGTGTTGCGCTCGGCACGCGACAGCGACCGCAGCGCCACCCTCGCCGAGGGCGAGGGCTGGACCATGCTCGTCTCCCGCTGGAGCCGGGGCGCGGACGTCACCGTGACGGCGGTCAGCGACGAACTCGCGGAACGGGTGCTCGGCGAGGCCACGGAGGGGGTGCAGGACGAACCCGAACCGCAGCCGGAGAACGTCACGATGGGCTTCTGGTACGTCTCCCCGCGCCGCGGCCCCTACCGGACGACCCGCCAGATCGCGGCCGGGACCTGGGCGGAGGTGCGCCCGAACTACACCGCGCCGGTGGCCGGGGCGATGGACCGGCTGATGAAGGTGACCCCCGACGACATCGCGGGCCGGCTGCTCCTGCTGCACGGCCCGCCGGGCACGGGCAAGACCTCCGCCCTGCGCACACTGGCCCGGTCCTGGCGGGACTGGTGCCAGGTGGACTGCGTGCTGGACCCGGAGCGGCTGTTCAACGACGTGGGCTACCTGATGGACATCGCGATCGGCGAGGACGAGGGCACGTCGAAGGGCCGCTGGCGGCTGCTGCTTCTGGAAGACTGCGACGAGCTGATCCGCGGCGAGGCCCGCCACACCGCCGGGCAGGCGCTGTCACGGCTGCTGAACCTGACGGACGGACTGCTGGGGCAGGGCCGCAACGTGCTGGTCGGCGTGACCACCAACGAGGACCTGGAACGGCTCCACCCGGCGGTGGTCCGGCCGGGGCGCTGCCTGGCCCGCATCGAGGTCGGCCGGCTGACCCACCGGGAGGCGGTGGACTGGCTGGGCACGGACGAGGGCGTCTCCCGCGAGGGCGCCAGCCTGGCGGAGCTCTTCGCGTTGCGGCGCGGCTCGGGCCCGGCGGCGATCCTGCCGCCGCAGCCGCACACGGCGGAGGCGGGGCTGTACCTCTAGCCGCCGCCGGAGTTCGGCCCCGCCGGCGTTCGAGGCGCGGGCGCGCAGCGCCGTAGGGGTCTGGGGCGGAGCGCCGTAGGCGTCTGGCGCGGGGCCCCGGCCGTCAGCGGGCGGCGTACCGGGCCCGGAGGGCTTCGGCTGCGGCCGAGAGGGCCTCGGCCTCGGACAGGCCCAGCCGGTGGGCACGGTCCGCATAGGCCTGCGCAGCAGACGCGGCCTCGCGGGAGGCCCCCTCCCCCGACGCCGCGACGAAGGTCCCGTTCCGGCCCCGCGTCTCGATCACCCCGTCCGCCTCCAGCGCCCTGTACGCCTTGGCGACGGTGTTCGCGGCCAGCCCCAGCTCCTCCGCCAGCCCCCGTACCGTCGGCAGTTTGAATCCCGCCGGCAGCTTCCCCGAGCGGGCCCGGTCCGCGATCTGGGCGCGCAGCTGTTCGTACGGGGCGGCCGACCCGGCCGAGCCGTCGATGGCGATCTTCAGGTTTGTCGAGGTCACGCGGGTGATTGTCCCCCATCGCCGGTAAATTGGGAGGCGCCCGGCGCGAAAGCGCCCGTAGCGTCTGCCGCATGACCGCATCAACACCGTTGCTTTAGCGCCGTGAGCGGCTGTTGAGGCCGTGCTCGAAGAACGTGATAGTGGTCTGGATGCTGTAGTTCTGGCTGGTCACGGGCTGTTGTCCGGCGTTCGGGCCGTACTTGCTGGTGGGGTTCTTGCGGGTGCGGGCTTTGATGCGTTGCCTGTGTTGGGACGGCAGCGGGGCTTCGAGGACGGCCTGACCGATCACGCCGACTCGGTCGACAGGGCCGAGTGGGGGCAGGATTCCGGTCGCGCTGATGACGGTGTCACCGGCGGTGCGGATCAGGACGGTGAAGCTGATCCGGCTCATGGTGAGGTCGGGGCGGGTCTCGATGCCGTCGGCGGCGGCGCGGAGGAGGGCCTGGTAGGTCGTGAGCAGGGCGTAGACCTCCTGGTCGAGGCCGGGCTGGGTGCGCGAGCGCAGGACGCGGCCCTCCAGGATGGTCGCCTTGATCGAGAAGTAGGTGGTTTCCACCTGCCACCTGCGGTGATAGAGCTCGGCCACTTCATCGGCGGGGTAGCGGACGGGGTCGAGGAGGCTGGTGAGCAGGCGCCACTGCTCGTGGCGGACAGTGCCGTCGTCCAGGCGGACTGTGAGGTGGGCCTCGATGACGCGGACGGTGATCAGGACGGGAATGACGCCGTAGCCGATCCGGGCCAGGTAGGAGCCGTCGGCCAGGTGCTCGGCGGGGGTGGGGATGCGTCGGGCGGAAGAGCGGATCAGGAATCGTGCCCCGCTGCCCTGGATGTCACGGAGGAATTCCACCGCATCGAAGCCGGCGTCGGCCAGCAGGAGCATCGTGTCGTCAAGAGCGCCCAACAGGCGGTTCGCGTAGGTGAGTTCACCGTCACTCTCGGGTCCGAAGGTGGCGGCGAGCAGGGCGCGGGTGCCACACTCGACCAGGACGACGAGCCGCAGCAGCGGGTAGCCGAACTCCAGCGTGTCACCGGCCCGTTTCGGGTACTTCCAGGTGAGCGTCTTCTCGTCCGGGACATGGAGGAGAGTGCCGTCGACGGCCACGCACCGCAGGCCCCGCCAGAACGTGCCCGACTGCCCGCGGACAGCGAGGGGCCCGGCCAGGATCTCGAACAGCCGCCGTAGCGGGGCGGCCCCTATCCGCCGCCTCGCCCGCGACAGCGAGGAAGCCGCCGGGACGGCCAGGGCCAGACTCGTCAGCGAGGCGGTCAGTTTGCCCCACACCGCCCGGTAGGAGCAGTTCTCGAACAGTGCGAGCGCGAGGACGAAGTACACCACCACCCGCGAGGGCAGCAGCCGCAGTCGCCGCTCGACCGTGCCGGTCTCCTCAAGCACCGCGTCCACCAGTTCGAAGTCCACCGTCTGCGTCAGCTCACCCAGCTGCCCCGGCGCGAACACACCCCCAGCGACCTCGATCGTGCGCGTGATGACAGACTTCTCCCGCAACGGGACTCCTGGACTCGACGATCACCTTGCTTCAGCACAAGTTGATCTACCAGGAGTCCCGTTCCTGCTACTCATGCGGGGGTTGCCAACGACTCAAGATCCCTAACGCAACGGTGTTGATGACCGCATCGATCCGCGACCTCCGCCCGGGCGACCTCTCGGACGCGGAGTCCGTCGTGCGCGTCCGTCGCGCGGCCCTGCCCTTCATGGTCGGCACCGCCGAGGGCGTGGCCTTCGAGCTGTCCTGCGCCCACCCCGCGAGCCACCGCCGCATCCTCGTCGCCGAGACCCCGGGCGGCGAGGTCGTCGGCACGGCCGAGACCGGCATCGCCCACGACAGTCCGCAGCCCGGCCAGGGGTACGTCAACGCGTACGTCGACCCCGCTCGCCGGGGTCTGGGCGCCGGCCTGCTGCTGCTCCGCGCGGCCGAGGAGCACCTCGCCGCGCGGGGCGCGGTGGACGCGTACGCCTGGGTCCTCGACGAGCCCGCGCACCGCGCCTTCGCGGAGCGGCACGGCTACCGCCCCAGACGGTCCGCGCACTTCCTGCGCCTGGACCTGACGTCGGCCGCGCTGCCCGCGCTCCCGCAGCCGCTCCCGGCCGGGGTCGAACTGCGTCCCGCCTCGGCCTTCGCCGCAGACCCGCGGCCGCTCTTCGAGGCCGACGCCGAGACGACGGCCGACGAACCGGGCGATGTGGCGGCCGAGTTCGACGACTACGAGGACTGGCTCGCGCACACGTGGAACAGCCCCTGCCTCGACAAGGAGCTCACCACCGTCGTGCTGGTCGACGGGGCGGTGGCCGCCTTCACGCTCGCCCGGACCGACGGCGCCACCCGCTACGCCTCGGGGATGACCGGTACCCTGCGCGCCTTCCGCGGGCGGGGGCTGGCCAAGCTCGCCAAGACGGCGTCCCTGCACCGGGCCCGCACGGCCGGGTACACCGAGGCCTTCACCGGCAACGACGCCGGCAACGCCCCGATGCTCGCCGTCAACGAGTGGTTCGGGTACGAGATCTGCGCGACAGAAACGCGCTACACGAAGAGACTCGCGAAACAGCGCACGAAGGAACTGGAGACAGCGTGACCGAGCAGCTGACCGTCGTCCTGACCAAGGCCGGACGCACCAAGATCCGCTATCCGGCGGCGCAGGTCGCCGACGACGGCGACCGGATCTCCGTGCGCGCGCCCTGGGCGGCCGAGGGCGTACGGGACTTCGGCTTCGTCCGCTTCGAGCCGGGCGACGTGTTCGTCGAGCACTTCTGGCGCACGCGCTGGTACGCGGTCAAGGAGGTGTGGACCGGCGACGGCGTCCTCAAGGGCTGGTACTGCGACGTGACGCGCCCGGCCCTGGTGCAGGCCGGGGAGATCCTCGTGGAGGACCTGGACCTCGACCTGTGGGTCTCGGCGGACGGGACCTCCGTACTGCGCCTGGACGAGGACGAGTTCGCCGAGAGCGGGCTCGCCACGAGCGACCCGGAGGCGGCCGCCCAGGCCGTCCGGGCCCTCGACGCCCTGGACGACCAGGCGCGCTCGGCTGCCGGCCTGAGCGCCCTCCTCGCGTAGGGGCGGCCGGGCGGGGCGGGCCCCCGGCCCGCCTCGCCGGCCGGTCCGGGCCGGCCGATCCCGTCGCTCCGCCCGTCTACGCGCCCTCGTCGAAGTACCCGGCCTCCACTTCGAGGGCGAGCCTCTGCAGGACCTCGATCGCGGAGACGTCCGTCTGGCCGTCGTCGTGCGCGATGGCGAGACTCGTGAAGGCCAGGCTGAACCCGGCGACCATGGTCTGCAGGGCAGGACCGAGCGCCTCCGCGACCAGGCGGGCCACCTGCTCGGGTGACGAGTCGGCCGGCACGCTGATCGAGGGCAGCATCTCGTTCAGCAGGTTGGTGACCACGCCGGTCTCCGCGGCCGGGCCGTCGTCCTCCTCGCCTGCCTCCGCCGCCCGGCGGATCTCCTGGGCCTCCGTGAGGATGCCGATGACTCGCTTGAGAACCTCTGCTCGCCTCATCCCCGGAGCGTAGCCCCCGCGCACGGACGGAGCTGGGCTCCCGCCATCGTGCCGCCGACGTCAACGAGCCGGTTCTGCCGCCGCTTTCGCCGGACCACAGACCCTGAAAGCGCCAGGATGAGCCGGGGCGGGCGGGGCTGCTGTCGGGCCGGTGCCGCCCGCCCCGGTGGCCACTCGGCCGCGGTCTCGTTCCTCCTCGGCAACGAAGTCGACCCGGACGTCACACCACGTCCTGGGCCGAGAGGGCCGAGCCGTACCGGGGCCGTCAGCCGGCGGCCCCGGGCGCTCGCGAGCGTGGGAGCCGTCGGTTCTGCTGTCCCCCGCTCGCATGCGCAGCGAGCACGAATTCGAATCCACGTCCGATATTCAGTGGGAGGCAGCCCGCCGAGCCTCGCCGAAGGTGTCGAGGCCTGTACCCACCGTCGGCCGGACAGCGCGCTCGGCGTGCCGGACTGACGCCGGGGCGGCAGGCTGGGGGCATGTCGGACCAGACGGAGATCATCGTGCATCCGGTGTCGCCTCAGGGTGGCCGCAAGGTCACGGTGCATGCGCTCGGCGTGGACGCGGACCTCGGGCGCGCGCACACCCCCAGGGATGTTGCCGAGTTCCTGCGCCGTGCCGGGCTGGAGGACGTGGACATGAGCGAGGACGGGCCGATCACGTGGGAAGGCGGCGGCCCCGAGGTGTGGAAGCGCCCCGAAGCCTGAACGTCGCCGGTGGCACGCGGGGAGCCGGTCGGGGAGCCACCGGAGGCAGCACAAGGCGGATCTGCCTGGACCGTCGTGGACGGTGGGGAGCCGGAACCCTTGGGGTGCGAGGGTTCCGCCATGCCAGTTCCTGAGGCCCTTCTTACCTCGACCTTAAGAGGACCCTAAAGATCCGCTCCGGGCGGCCGGAGCAGGCGAAAGGCGTGGTGCGGGGGGCTAGCTTGGCCGGGCCAGGACAGGAAGGGCCGGTGTGGCGCCGCCGGGGGGCGGCGCCGCTGGACCCGATTCCGATTCCGCTGGCGCACCTCTGCCTGTGCCCGAAGGAGATCCACCCATGTCCGCACGCCGCCGTTCCGTGAAGCTGACCCGTATCGCCTCCGCCGGTATCGCCCCGCTGGCCCTGGCCGCGTACGCCGCCGCTCCCGCGGTCGCGCACGGCTCGATGACGGACCCGGTCAGCCGGGTCGCGGCGTGCTACGCGGAGGGGCCCGAGGCGCCGAAGTCGGCGGCCTGCAAGGCGGCCGTGGCGTCCAGCGGGGCGCAGGCGTTCTACGACTGGAACGCGGTGAACATCGCCAACGCGGCGGGGAACCACCAGGCGTTGATCCCGAACGGCCAGCTGTGCTCCGCCGGCAACGACAAGTACCGGGGTCTGGACCTGGCCCGGGCCGACTGGCCGGCCAGCCCGATGACCGCCGGTGCGCACACCTTCCGCTACAAGGGCACGGCCCCGCACAAGGGTTCCTTCGAGCTGTACGTGACGAAGGACGGGTACGACCCGACGAAGCCGCTGAAGTGGTCCGACCTGGAGTCCGCGCCGTTCGCGAAGGTCACCGACCCCGGCATGCAGAACGGCGACTACGTCTTCTCGGGGACCGTCCCGAACAAGGCCGGCCGCCACCTGATCTACAGCATCTGGCAGCGCTCCGACAGCCCGGAGGCCTTCTACACCTGCTCTGACGTGGTCTTCGGCAAGGACAACGGGGGCGGCGGCAACGGGGGCGGCGGCAGCACGCCGACCACCAAGCCCAGCACGGCGGCGTCGCCGAGTGCCAAGCCCGGTACCGGTACCGGCCCCGACACCGACTCCAAGCCGTCCGACAAGCCCTCGGCCCCGACGGACCAGCAGATCGCCGCGGGCGCGGACAAGTCCACCGTCGAGCACGACGGCCACGGCGACAACGACCCGAAGACGAACGGCAGCACCGATGCCGCCGTCCCGGTGCCCTCCCAGGCCACGGCCGGCCGCAACCTAGCGGAGACGGGCGGCAACGGCGCCACCCCGGCGATCGCGATCGCCGGGGCCGGCGCCCTGGCCGTCGGCGCGGCCGTGCTGTTCGGGCTGGCCCGCCGCCGTGCGACGACGGCGGGCCGTCACGGCCGCTAGCTCACGGGTGAGCCGGTGAACGCCGCGGGCCGCCCGCGCCGCCCGTCAGTCGAAGACGGAGGCGCAGGTGGTCCGTTCGGCGTGGGCCGGGTCGAGGGCGTTGAGCGCCTCGTGCCAGGCGATCCGGTCGGTGAGCCCGATGGTGACGTGCTCCGAGAGGTCCAGCACGCACAGGTCCTGGAGCACGACGTTCCGTACGTTGGGCCCGTCCAGGAACGCGCTCCGGTACGGCGTCACCACCTCGTCGTACTTGGTGGCGATGACCGTGTACTTCACCCCGGGCACGGTGTCCCCGCCCGCGTTCAGCTTCTGCTGGAAGGCGGACCCGGCGATCTGGTCGGCGAGGCCCGGGGTGGCCGTGCTGATCAGGTCCTCGGCCCCGGGGAAGTACGGGAGGAGCTTGGTGAAGCCCAGCAGGGTGGTGCCGTGGTTGTCGGGGGCGAGCCCGACCAGCGCGTTGACCTTCTCTGCGCCGCCGAGGAACTTCAGGTAGTAGCGCGGCATCATGCCGCCCTGCGAGTGCCCGATGATGTCGGTCTTGGCGGAGCCGGTGGCGGCGAGGACCTTGTCGACGAAGACGTCGAGCTGGCCGGCGGACTTGTCGATGGGGCCGAGCCCGTTGAAGAAGGGCACGCCGGGGAGTTGGCCGTAGTCGAGGGAGTAGACGCAGTACCCGCGGTGCACGAGGTACGGCGCGAGGCCGAGCCAGTTGTCGACGGAGTTGCCGAAGGTGCCGTGCACGAGGACGACGGGGCGCGGGTGCGCGGCGGACGGCTTGCAGGACCAGTTGTTCCAGCCGCTGCTGGGGGCGGACGCGGCCTGCGCTGCGCCGGTGGGGGCGACGAGTGCGGCGGCGGTGAGGGTGAGGACGGCCAGCGGGCGGAGCAGGCGTCTCCAGGGCAGCATCGTGTGATCTCCTTGCGTTCGACTCAAGGGGATGGGGCGTGGGGGTTCGTCCCGTGATCCGGATCACAAAGGGGCGCTGCTGCCGCTAAATTACGGGTGAGTAGCAACACAGGGAAGTTACGCGTCGGTAAAAACTCGCGTGTCGTCCGATCGTCCGTCAGGCGGCGAGCGAGCCGCGGGCGATGGCCTGCGGTCCGAAGCGCGCGCGGACCCGGTCCGTGACGGCTTCCAGCCGGCGGGCCTTCTCGTCCTCGGGGTCGAAACTGAGCTGCCGCACGGCCCGTTCTGCCGGGGTCAGGCCCTCGGCCCGCAGGGACAGCGCGCGGACCCGGGCCCGTTGCAGGCCGAGGCCCTCGTAGAGGGCGTAGGACGCGGCGGTCAGGGCCGCCGAGTGCGCGGTGGGTTCGGCCAGGGTGCGGGTGCGGGTGAGCGTGGTGCGGTCGGCGCAGCGGACGGTGAGCGAGAGGGCCCGGCAGACCTGCCCCTGGCCCGGTCCTTGTGTACGAAGCTTCGCGCCGAGCTCCTCCGTCAGCGAGAGCAGGGCCCGCCGGTGCCGTACGGGGTCCAGCTCGTCCCGGTCGAAGAGCCGCTCGGCGGCGATGGTGCGGGCGGCAGCGTCCGGCCGGACGGGGGTCCGGTCGATGCCGAGGGCGCGTTCGTGCACCTCGCGGCCGAGCCGGGCCCCGAGGATCCGCCGCAGGGCGGCGGGCGGGGCCTCGGCGACCCGGCCGACGGAGTCGAGGCCGTAGGAGCACAGGGTGCGAGCCGCTTTGGGACCGATCCCGTCGAGCACGGTGACGGGCTTGCCCGCCAGGAACTCCCGTACGGCGGCGGGCTCGTCGGGGATCAGCAGGGTCCCCCCGGGCCTGGCCTCGCGGGCCGCCGCCCGGGCCAGCATGGGGTTGCCGGCCACGCCGACGGCGGCGTCCACGCCGTACAGGGCGAGGGCCCGGACCCGGATCACGGCGGCCAGCCGGCGGGCGTCGCAGCCGAAGTAGCGCAGCGCGCCCCGGACATCGGCGAGGGCGGTGTCGGGCGCCAGGGCCTGCACGGCCGGGGTGATCCCGCCGAGCAGCGCGAGCACCCCGGCGTACGCCTCGGCCCCGAGCGGTCCCCCGCCGGCGGGGTGCAGCCGCAGGCACATCACGGCCCCGCCGGCCGCCGTCCACGGGGATCCCGCCGGTGCGCCCGGACCGGCGGCCACCGGGGCCGCGTGGGCCCCTGCCCCCGCGTCCGCCACCCGGCCGGAGGTCATCCCGCGCTCCCCGGGCTGGAGTGCCACAGCTTGCGGCCGGTCGCGGGGCCGGTGCCCGGGGGCTGGAGGTCGGCCCACGGGTTCATCTCGTACCCCGTGGACATGCGGATCCGGCGCTCGGGGACCCTCTCCTCCCCCGCCGCACGGTCACGGCCGTCACTGTCACCACTGCCGTCACCGCCGTCACCGCCGTCACCGCCGGAGGCGACCGGCTCGGCCGCCAGCCGTGCCGCCACCGCGTCCAGGCCGCCCGCCGCCCGCAGTTCCGCCAGCTCCGCCAGGTTCCACGCCGCCGCCCCGACCACGCTCAGGCTCTGCGGGCCCCGCCGCTGCACGACCCCCCGTACCAGCAGCAGGAAGGAGTGGAAGACGGTGTGCGCGCACCGCTCGTGACTGTCGTCGAAGAAGGCCAGGTCGACCAGGCCCGTCCCGTCGTCCAGCGTGGTGAAGATGACCCGCTTCCCGGACCGGATCGGCGGGGTCTGGGTGGCCGCCTTGGCCCCCGCGACCAGTACGGTCTGCCCGTGCGCGGTGTCCCGCAGCCGGCGCGCCGGGACCACTCCCAGCTCGGCCAGGAAGGCGTGGTGGTCCCCCATCAGGTGCCGCGAGGCGTCCATGCCGAGGACGCCCAGCTCGGCGCTGAGCCGTTCCGCCTCGGTGAGGTCGGGCAGCCCGACGGAGGCCGTGGACCGGCCGCCCTCCAGGGGGAGTTGGGGGCCGCGGACGCCGGCCGCCCGCTGCGCGCCGTGCAGTTCGGTCAAGTGCAGCAGCAGGTCACGCCGGTTGGCACCGAAGGCGTCCAACGCCCCGACCTGTGCGAGCCGTTCGGCGACCGGACGTCCGGGGTGCGCCCGGTCCCAGAAGTCGCGCAGGGACGCGTACGGCTGCCCGTCCTCGATCCGGCCGGCCTCGGCCCCGCTGATGCCGTGGACGTCGGACAGGCCCAGGCGCAGCCCCCACACCGCCCGCGCGGCGACATCGGACACCAGTTCGATGCGATGGGCGGCCGCCGACCGGTTCACGTCCAGCGGCAGCACCGGTACGCCCCGCCTCCGCGCGTCCGCCAGCAGCAGCCGCTTCGGGTACATCCCCGGATCGTGGGTCAGCAGCCCGGCGTAGAAGGCCGCCGGGTGGTGCGCCTTCAGCCACGCCGACTGGTACGTGGGCACCGCGAAGGCCACCGCGTGCGCCTTGCAGAAGCCGTAACTGCCGAAGGCCTCGACGATCTCCCAGGTCCGTGCGATCACCTCCGCCGGATAGCCGCGGCCACCCGCCTTCGCCGCGAACCAGACCTTGATCCGCGCCTGCGACTGCGGGTCAGACAGGCCGCGTCGCACACGGTCCGCCTCGTCCCGCCCGCAACCGGTCATGACGTGCACGATCTCGATGATCTGCTCGTGGAAGACCACCACCCCGTACGTCTCGCGCAGCGCGTCCGCCAGGTCCGGGTGCGGGAAGCGGACCGGCGCCCGTCCGTGCCGGGCCTCGATGAAGGGCCGCACCATGTCGGCGGCCACCGGCCCCGGCCGGAAGAGGGAGATGTCGACGACCAGGTCGTGGAAGGTCGACGGCTGCAGCCGCCCCACCAGGTCGCGCTGGCCCGGCGATTCGATCTGGAAGCAGCCCAGCGTCTCGGCCGAGCGGATCAGCCCGTACGTGGCCCGGTCCCCCGGCGGCACCTGCGCCGGGTCGTCCAGGTCGAGCTCCTCCCCCGTGCCGCGCCGGATCTCCGCGACGGCGTGCGCCATCGCGGACTGCATCCGTACGCCCAGCACGTCCAGCTTGAGCAGCCCGAGCTCCTCCACGTCGTCCTTGTCGAACTGGGACATGGGGAAGCCCTCGCCGCTGGTCGGCACCACGGGCGTACGGGCGAGCAGGGTGGCGTCGGAGAGCAGCACCCCGCACGGGTGCATGGCGATCCCGCGGGGCAGCGCGTCCAGGGATTCGACGAGCTCCCACAGCCGCCCGTGCGACTCCCCCCGTACGTCACGCAGTTCGGGGAGTTCCGCCAGCGCGGCGCGGGCGTCGCGGGCCCGGATGTGCGGGAAGGCCTTGGCGAGCCGGTCGATGACGGCCGGGTCCATGGACAGGGCGGCGCCGACGTCGCGGACGGCGTGCCGGACCCGGTAGGTCTCGGGCATGGAGACGGTGGCCACGCGCTCGGTGCCGAACCGGTCGATGATGCGCCGGTAGACCTCCAGCCGGCGGGCGGACTCCACGTCGATGTCGATGTCGGGCAGCACGCGCCGGCGCTTGGACAGGAAGCGTTCCATCAGCAGCCCGTGCGCGACGGGATCGGCGTGCGCGATGCCGAGCAGGTGGTTGACGAGGGAGCCGGCTCCGGAGCCGCGGGCGGCCACCCGGATACCCATCTCCCGTACATCATCGACCACTTGAGCGACCGTCAGGAAGTACGAGGCGAAACCGTGGTAGGCGATGATGTCGAGCTCCTGGTGCATCCGCTCCCAGTACGCACGGTCGTCCGCGTACCCGCGCAGCACCATGCCCGCCGAGACCCGGGAGGCGAGGACGCGCTGGGCGCTGCGGTGGGCGGCGCCGACGAGCCGGGCCTCGGGGAAGTGCACGGAGCCCATGCCGAGGTCGTCCTCGGGGTCCACGGTGCAGGCCTCGGCGGTACGGGAGGTCTCCGCGAGCAGGCGTCTGGCGTCGGCGGGGCGCAGGCCGGCGGCCCGGGCGATGCGGTCGGCGGCCTCGGCCATGGCGGCCGGGGCCTTGAGCCAGCGTTCGCCGGTGTCGAGGGGCCCGCGGGGGTCGATGGGGACCAGGCGGCGGGCCGCGTCGAGGATGTCGGCGACCGGGCCCTGGCCGGGGTCGGCGTAGCGGACGGCGTTCGCGAGCACGGCCGGGACGCCCTGTTCGGCGGCGAAGCCGACGGTACGGGCGGCCAGCCGCAGCGAGCCGGGCCCGGTGCCGGTGCCGGTGCGGCCGTGGTGGACGGCCTCCAGGCGCAGGGAGTCGCCGTAGACCTCCCGCCAGGGCGCGAGCAGCCGGGCGGCCCGGTCGGGGCGTCCCGCGGCGAGTGCCCGCCCCACCTCGGAGCCGGGTCCGAGGAGGACGAAGACGCCCTCTCCGCGCAGGGCCGACCAGGGCAGCACCGGCTGCCCGTCGGCCGTCCGCAGGGACGCGGCGCCGTCGGGTCCGGTCCGGTCGGGCTCGCCGGCACCGGCGTGGGCGGCGCTGACCATCCGGCACAGCTCGGCCCATCCGGCGGCCCCGTCCCGGGCCAGGAAGACGGCCCGCGCGGCGGACTCGTCGACGAAGGCCCCGCCCTTGACGGGGGTACGGCGGCGGTACGAGGCCTCGGCGGAGCCCGCCCGGCCGCCGGATCCGGATCCGCTGATGCCCGTACGCGCGCCGCCTCCGGCGGAGCCGGCCGAGCCCCCCGACCCGGCCGACCCCACCGGAGGCGACACGGCCAGGTCCACTCCGAACAGCGGCCGGATCCCCGCCTTCGCGCACGCCTTGGCGAACCGCACCGTGCCCGCGAGGGTGTCGCGGTCGGTCAGGGCGAGGGCGTCCATGCCCCGCTCGGCGGCACGTTCCGCCAGCCGTTCGGGGTGCGAGCCTCCGTAGCGCATGGAGAACCCCGAAACGGTGTGCAGATGCGTAAAACCAGGCACCCGCGGCCTCCTGCTTCGCTCGTTGAACACCTCCTCCCCCACCTCCACCATAGAGTAATTCGAATATTCGTGCGAAACATCTGTTCGATCGTCTGAGGTCAGCCATTCGGCCCTCCCCTGCTGCGCCCCGCCCCCGGTACGCCGAGCGTGTGAAACATGACCCAGCCCGCCAAGAGCACCGACGCAGGCCCGTCCACAGGCTTCCTCGCCGAGGTCAAGGACGCCGTGACCACCCGGGCAGCCCTGCTGGTCCTGGGGGTGCTGGCCCTCCAGCTCGCCTTCATCACCTCGTACATCGGGGCCTTCCACCATCCGAAGCCCAGCGAGATCCCGATCGCCGTGGCCGCCCCCCTCGCGCCGGTGGCCCAGCAGACCGCGAAGCAGCTCGGCGCCCTGCCCGGCGAACCGCTCGACCCCCGCGTGGTCAAGGACGAGGCCGCGGCGCTCGACCAGGTCAGACACCGGGACGTCGACGCCGCGCTGATCGTCAACCCCGCCGGCAAGACCGACCGGCTGCTGGTCGCCTCCGGCGCCGGCGCCTCGCTGTCC
Source organism: Streptomyces sp. NBC_01233 (assembly GCF_035989305.1). NCBI lineage: Bacteria > Bacillati > Actinomycetota > Actinomycetes > Kitasatosporales > Streptomycetaceae > Streptomyces > Streptomyces sp. NBC_01233. The sequence goes on from NZ_CP108514.1 coordinate 2,147,789, forward strand.
CAGGCCGTGGAAGAGATCGTCGGCTTCGTCGAGAAGACCCAGGGACGGACCCTGCGGGTCACCGACGTGGCCCCGGCCGGCAAGGGCGACAGCCGCGGCCTGAGCTCCTTCTACCTGGTGATCGGCTGGTGCGTGGGCGGCTACCTGTGCGCCGCGATCCTCGCGATCAGCGCCGGCGCCCGGCCCGCCAACGCACACCGCGCCGTCATCCGGCTCGGCGCGCTGCTCGTGTACGCGATCGCCGCCGGGCTGCTCGGCACGGTCATCGCGGGCCCGATCCTGGGCGCGCTGCCCGGCAGCATCATGGGCCTGTGGGGGCTGGGCACCCTGGTCGTCTTCGCGGTCGGCGCGATCACCCTCGCCTTCCAGGGGGTGGCGGGCGTGATCGGCATCGGCCTCGCGATCCTGCTGGTCGTGGTGCTCGGCAACCCGAGCGCCGGCGGCGCCTACCCCTACCCGCTGCTGCCGCCGTTCTGGAGCGCCATCGGCCCGGCCCTGCCGCCGGGCGCCGGCACGTACGCGGCGCGCTCCATCACGTACTTCAGGGGGAACGGCGCGGGCGGGCCGCTGCTGGTGCTGGCCGCCTGGGCGGTGGTCGGTTCGGCGGTCACCCTGGCCTGCGCGGTGTCCCGCAAGGGCCGGCCCGGGGCCGCCGTGGGCAGCGGTCTCCCCGACTGACCCCGGCGGGATGCTCGGCCGTGTACGGCTCGCGCCGTATCCGAGCCGGGACACCCAGACGGTGGTGGTCACCCACGCGGCCCCGCGGCCGAGGCCCTGGCGGCCAGCACCCGCCGGCACCGGGTGGCACCGGGTGGACCTGCAGACCATCACATTGGTCAAGGAGTTCGGCCGAACGGAGGTGGCAGGCCGCGAGGGCCCCTCGACGAACCCCTCCGGTACTGGCCCCAACGCCAGCCCCGGCCGGTCACCGGTCCGCCGGGCCCGGGACCCCGAGCAACCGGGCCGCGCGCTCGGCCTCGGCGTCGTAGACCTGGAAGTCGATGCGCTGCCCGTCCGGGGCCCGGTACTCCAGCACCCGCATGCCCGGTCGCAGGCTCTCCCGGACAACCGCCCGGCCGCCCACCGTCAGCGGGACCGCGCCGCGCAGCGGGGCCTTGAACACCGCGCCCGTGCCGTCCGCGCCGGCGTTCAGCTTCCCGTAGCCGAAGAACCGCCGACGCACCCCCTGCCGCCACCGCGCCTGGCAGGGAACGGCCACGACGGCGCCGCCGGAGGCGGAGGCGGTGCGCCCGGCCGCCCGGCGGGCTACCGCCCTGCGGGCCAGGGTTCCGGCCAGCAGCGCGACGACTGCGAGCACCACGAACTCGACGAGCGTGACCACGTCCCCCACCTCTCCCCGGGCGGAGCACCCGTGAGGCATCAGCCTAGGCACACCGGCCGCCGGAACTCAGGTGGCCCGGTGGACGATTTCGCCTGCCACCACCACCGTTTCGGCCACCGTGCCCGGGATCTCGTCGGCCGGGACGGCGAGGATGTCGCGGGAGAGGACCACGAAGTCCGCCGCCTTGCCCACCGTGAGCGAACCGCGTTCCTGGTCCAGGAAGTTGGCGTGGGCGGAGCCCATCGTGTAGCCGTGCACCGCCGTGGCCACGTCCACCGTCTCGGCCGGCTGCCAGGCCGGGCCGGCGCCGGACAGGGGGCGGCGCGTCACCGCGGTGTAGATGCCGACCATCGGGTCCATCTCCGCCACGTTCCAGTCGCTGGAGAACGCCAGCACCGCCCCGGCCTCGTGCAGGCTGCGCATCGGCCACGCCTTGTGCCAGCGGCCCTCGCCGACGTTCTCCGCCCAGTCCTGGCCGGGGCCCGCGATCTCCGGTGCGCAGTGCCTGGGCTGCATGCACGCGACCACGCCCAGCTCCGCGAAGCGCGGTACGTCCGCCGGGTCCAGGCACTCCACGTGGACCACCTGGTGGCGGGCGTCGCGCGGGCCGTTGACCGACCGGGCGTGCTCCACCGCGTCCAGGACGGTCCGGATGCCGCGGTCGCCGGTCGCGTGGACGAAGCACTGGAAGCCGCGCGCGTCCAGCTCCGCCAGCAGCTCCGCGAACTCCTCGGCCGGGTAGAAGGTCTCGCCCCGGTGGTGGCCGCAGCCCGCGTACGGCTCCAGCAGCGCGGCCGTGCGCGGCTCCACCACGTCGTCGATGTAGAGCTTGAGCGGGCCGACCCGCAGCCGCTCCCCCGCGTACGCACGGGCGGCCGCCGCGAAGGCGTCGAGCTCCTCCCCGGTGGTGCCCCGCGGGTGGAACAGGGCGGCGACGATCCGCGAGCGCAGCCGGCCTTCCTCCCGGGCCCGCTCGTAGAGGGCGAGGTCGTCGAGGGAGTTCTGCGGCTCGACCACCGTGGTGATGCCGAAGCCGATCGCGTCGTCGAGGCTCTTGGCGAGCCGCCCGTACTGCCGGTCCGGCGAGGCCCACGGGACGCCCAGGTCGCGCAGCGCCCGGTGGCCGTCGCGCGAGAGCCCCTTGATGGCGAAGTCCTTGACGAATCCGGTGGGTTCGCCGGCCTGCGGGTCCACCGCCGCCGTGCCGAAGGGGAGGTCCGTGCGGTCCCGCGAGACCCCCAGCCGCCGCATGGCCGCCGTGTTCAGCCAGGCCGTGTGCACGTCGTACGAGAGCACGATCGCGGGGGTGTGCCCGGTGACGGGGTCCAGGTCGGCGGCGCACGGCATCCGGCCGTCCGGGATCGCGGAGTAGTCGAAGGCCTCGGCCTCGATCCACTCCGCGTCCGGGTTGGCCTCCCGCCAGGCCAGGATCCGCTCGTGGATGCCCGCCAGGGTCCGTACCCCGGCGAGCTGCACGCAGGCGTCGTCCGAGCCGAGCCGGACGTGGTTGTGCGCGTCGATGAAGCCGGGGAGCACCAGCTTCCCGCCCGCGTCGATCCGCTCGGTGTCCGGGCCGGCCCAGGCGGCGGCCTCGCGGTCCGGGCCGAGCCAGACGATCCGGCCGTCGTACACGGCGAGGGCCTCGGCCTCGGGCAGGTCCGGGTCCACGGTGTGGATGCGGGCTCCGGTGAGCAGCAGGTCGACGGGGAAGGGGTGGCGTGCCATGTGAGGGGGCTCCATTGCGTGTGACGTGTCGTGCGGGCGGCCGGGCGTGGCGGGCGGCCGGTCAGGCGGCCGGGGCGCTCGGCCGGTCAGGCGGCCGGGGCGTACGCCGGTATCCGGCGCCGGGTGAGCGCCCAGTAGGCGAGTCCGGAGACGACCGAGCCGAGCAGGGTGAGGTCGGCGCCGCCGAGCGGGGCCACCAGGGGTCCGGTCCACAGTTCGGAGTCGCAGGTCAGGGCAGCGAAGGCCATGCCGGCGAGCAGGGCGGCCAGGCCGGCCGGGTGGTAGCCGGAGCGGTACCAGTAGGCGCCGGCACGGCCCGCGTGCAGTGCGTCGGAGTCGTAGCGGCAGCGGCGCAGCAGCATGTCGGCGAGGAAGACCCCGCCCCAGGGGGCGAAGACGATGATCAGGAGGGAGAGGAAGGAGAGCAGGGAGGTGGTGAAGTCGGTCAGGAAGAGGGCGGCCAGCGAGCCGACGGCGGTCACGGCGGCGCTGATGACGATGGCCCGGGCGCGGCTCCACGGGATGCCGAGGACCTGGAGGTTCAGGCTGGAGGAGTAGAGCGTGATGATCGAGTTGGTGACCGAGCCGCCGAGTACGAGGGCCAGGAACAGCGGCTGGAACCAGCCGGGCAGCAGGCTCTCGGCCCCCGCGACCGCGTCGGTCATGTCGGTCTGGGTGGCGGCGGCGACGCCGGCGACGCCGAGGGCCACGGAGGAGACGAAGCCGCCGAGCGCGCCCGTCCACGTGATGGACCGCAGCGAGGTGGTCCGGGGCAGGTAGCGGGTGTAGTCGGCGGGCATCGGCACGTACGAGAACGGCCCGGCGAACATGACCACGAAGGCGAGGCTCCAGCCGGACAGCCCGGGGGCGGTGGCCGCGGCGGCGGTGTCGGCGCCGGGCAGGACGAAGAGCAGCAGGAGGCCGAAGCCCGCGGCGAGGACGTAGGCCATCCAGCGTTCGGCGAACTGCACGGTGGCGTGGCCCCACATGGCGACGGCGAAGGTCAGCGCGAGGGTGATGAGCAGCGCGACGGCACGGCCGGCCGTGCCGCCCTGCCAGCCGATCTCGGCGAAGAAGACTTCCAGCGCGAGGGTGCCCACCACGGTGTTGACGATGGTGTAGCCGATGCTCACCACCCAGTTGAGGACGCCGGCCGGGAAGTTGCCGCGCACGCCGAAGGCGGCGCGGGAGATGACGAGGGTGGCGGTGCCGGTGCGGATGCCGCTGAGTCCGGCGGCACTGATGGCGAAGAAGGACAGTCCGCCGATCACGACCACGGCGGTGGCCTGCCAGAAGGAGAGCCCGAAGGCGACGGCGAGCGCGCCGTTGATCACGTAGGTGAAGGTGAGGTTGGAGCCGAACCAGAGCCAGAAGAGGTCCTTGGCACTGCCGTGGCGCTCCGCGTCGGGGATGGGATCGATCCCGTGCGTCTCGACCCGGAACACCTCGTCGACGTCGGCTGTCTGCTGCGCCATATTGCACCCCTGATCTTGAACGCCGTTCTAAGTTCTTGAATGGCATTCAAGATGAGGGTGGGACCCCGCCCTCGTCAAGACCCCGTCCGGGATAAGGTCGGGCCAGGTGAGACGGAGGGCGGGACCGGTGGCGCGAGCAGGAGCGGGGGCGGCACGGCGGCGCGATGGGCGGATCGCCCAGGAGCGGATGCTGGAAGAAGCCATGGCGGCCATCGCGCAGGACGGTCTCGCGGCGCTCACCATGTCGGCGCTGGCCGAGCGGCTCGGCACCAGCGGCGGCCACATCCTGTACTACTTCGGCAGCAAGGACCGGCTCCTGCTGGAGGCGCTGCGCTGGAGCGAGGAGCAGCTCACCGGCGAGCGCCGGGCACTGCTGGGCAGCAGGGTCACGGCCGCGCGCAAGCTCGACCAGTACCTGGAGCTCTACCTCCCCGAGGGCCCGCGCGACCCGCGCTGGACGCTCTGGATCGAGCTGTGGGCCCGCACCGCCTCCAACGAGCAGCTGAAGGCGGCCCAGGAGGAGCTCGACGAGAGCTGGCAGCGGGACCTGGAGGCGCTCCTCGCCAAGGGCGTGGAGCAGGGCCGCTTCGCACCCATGGACGTACCCGGACGGGCCTCGGAGCTGCTCGCCCTGCTGGACGGCCTGAGCACCCGGGTCGTCCTGGGCCAGCGCGGCGCGGACCGGGCCCGGGCCCTGGAACACGCCCGCTCGGCGGCGGCGGCCCTCATCCCGCGCCTCTAGGAACCCGCACCGCGCACCCCGAGGCAAGCAGGGGTGCACGGATAAGGACACGGGCAAAGCCTCCGGAGCCGTACGCACGACTGGAGAACCAGTGGGGCTCCCTCGCCCGGTTCGCGCTCGGACTGCGCCGCGGAATCGGCGGCTCGATCACGGTCACGGGACGCCGCATCACCAGCTTCAACCAGCTGAGGCAGTTGCTGGGGTTCGTGGAACTCGACGGGTCCCAGGCCCGGTTGTGACCCCGCCCGGCCATCGGCCGCCGCCCGCGCCGGGGACGTGAGAGGGCCCGCCCGACGCCCCGACGCTGTCGACGCCCCGGGCGGGCCCTTCCCGCCTCCCTCCCGCCCTCGACCGCCCCGCCCGCGCCTCGGCGGAACTCCTTCATTTCGAACCGGACCGACCCTGACCGGGTTTTTCCCGATGCCTCAGCCTGATGCCGCAATTCGACGCGCAAAAGCGGAAGCGTCCGTGCCGAAAAAGCCCTTTCCGGGCGGACCGAAGGGCCGCGCACACCCGTTCACGCCCCCAAGGTCCCCTACTTGACCTGGGCATATACCAGAGGACCAAAGGCGCCCTGCGCACTCGTGAAAGCCTTCACAAGAATTTCGCACGAAGTGCGCCCTACCGCGCTCCTCCCCCAGCGAGCACAATCTCGGTGACGACTCGCACCGATCGTGAAGGAGGGAGCGCGTGCGCAATCAGGTGCGCACAGCGGACGGGCGCGCTCTGACCGTGGAGCGCTGGGGCGATCCCGACGGCAAGCCCGTCTTCCTGCTCCACGGCATGCCCGGCAGCCGCCTGGGCCCTGCCCCCCGGGGCATGGTCCTCTACCAACGCCGCATGCAGCTCATCGCCTACGACAGACCCGGCTACGGCGGCTCCGACCGCCACCCGGGCCGCACCGTCGCCGACGTGGCCCAGGACGTGGCCGCCATCGCCGACGCCCTCGGCCTGGACACCTTCGCGGTGGCCGGCCGCTCCGGCGGCGCCGCCGGAGCCCTCGCCTGCGCCGCCCTGCTCCCGGACCGGGTCACCCGGACCGCGGCCATGGTCGGCCTGGCCCCCCGGGACGCGGAGGACCTCGACTGGTTCGCCGGGATGGCCGCGTCGAACGTCAAGGAGTACACCACCGCCACCGCCGACCCCGAGGAGCTGGCGGCCCGGCTGATCCCGCGCGCCGACGGCATCCGCAAGGACCCCGGCCGGCTGCTGGACGAGTTGCGCCGGGAGCTGACCGAGAACGACCGCATGATCGTCTCGGATGCGGGCCTGCGGTCGATGCTGCTGCGGAACTACCGTGAGGGGCTGCGCCATTCGGCGTACGGCTGGATCGACGACGTCCTCGCCTTCAGCCGCCCCTGGGGCTTCGACCCGGCCGACATCCGCTGCCCGGTGCTGATCTGGCACGGGGAGCTCGACGTGTTCTCCCCCGTGGGCCATTCCCGCTGGCTGGCGCGCCGCATCCCGGGGGCCACGACCGCCATCGAGCCGGCCGCCGCGCACTTCGCGGCCCTGCGCGCACTGCCCGACGTACTCAACTGGCTGCTGCGCGACCTGCCCATCCCGCCCCTCAGCGAGCAGCAGCCCGCCTAGGGGGTCTCGTCCTGGCCGTCCGGGCGGTCCCGGCCGGCCAGTACGCCGAGCACCTCGCCGATGCGCGCCCGGACCTCCGGGTCGGCGATCGTCCCGTCCCGGCCGGACATCCCCCCGGTCACCGGGATCCGTACGCAGGCCTCCTCCACGACCGCGGCGCCGGTGTAGCCGAGGACCGTGCGCAGCGTGGCCTCCGCGCCTTGGCCGCGGCCGGGAGCTGCCGCGTTCACCCAGGCCACGGGCTTGTCGCCGATCTCGGTACCGCCGACCGTCCAGTCCAGGAGGTTCTTGAACGATCCCGGCAGGGTGCCCGCGTACTCCGGGGTGCAGACCAGGATCGCGTCCGCCGCGGCGATCGCCGCGCGCAGCCCCGCCACCGGAGCGGGCAACTGGTCGGTGTCGTCATCGGGGTTGAAGTGCGGCAGCGTGCCGAGCCCGTCGTACAGGACGGTGCGCACGCCGGCGGGAGTCTCGGCGGCGACGGCCTGCGCGGTGCGCAGCACCGCCTCGTTGGAGGAACCGGCGCGCAGACTTCCGGACAGCAGGAGGATCAGGGGCGGCGTGGTCATGCACCCAACCTACCGAGGCGGGTGGGGCCAGGTCAGCGCCGGGTTGCGGCGTTCGCGCACCCCGGTCGGACGCGGGTGCGGCGCCGGGTGCGGCTCCGGCCGGGTCCCGGTCCGGGTCCGCCGCCGGGCAAAAAGGATCTTGCCGTCCGGCGAACGGCCGAATAAGCCACGTCGAGAAATACGCCGAGCTTGCTATAGAACGGTTGACCAGGCGTCATGTCTCGGTTGCCAATGGGGTGTGGCCGAGTAAAGTCCACGCTTGACGGCAGCGCGTCGCTGTTGTCATTCACATGCCCATTCCACATGGCTTCCCCAAGGACGGTGTCGTGAACACTTCCGCAACCCCCGCGACCAGCACGGTCAAGGCCCGCAGGGTCCCGCTCGCCAAGATCGACGTCCACACCGCCTCCGCGGCGGCGACGCTCGGTCGCGTGCTGCCGGCTGAATCCGGCCGTCCGGTTCAGGCGCCGATCTTCAACTCCGCGCTCTGACACCGAAGTAAGCGCTCTAGACTGGCGGAATGACCGGCCTGATCGCATTTCGCGAGATCGTCCTGAAAGTTCACAGCAGATGCGATCTTGCTTGTGATCATTGCTATGTCTACGAACACGCAGATCAGAGCTGGCGAGCCCGACCGAAGGTGATCTCCCCCGAGGTAATTTCGCACACCGCGTCGCGGCTCGCCGAACATGCCCGTGACCATGCACTCCCCTCCGTCACGGTGATTCTTCACGGAGGGGAACCCCTGTTGGCGGGCACCGCCCGGCTCCGCCTCGTGTGCGAGGAGTTCAGCCGGGCGCTCACCGGAACCGCCGCCCTCGACCTGCGGATCCACACCAACGGCCTGCAGCTCAGCACCCGTTACCTCGACCTCTTCGACGAGTTCGGCGTCCGGGTCGGCATCTCCCTGGACGGGGACCGCGCCGCCAACGACCGCCACCGCCGCTTCGCGGACGGCCGTACGAGCCACCCGCTGGTCCTGGCCGCCGTCGCACTGCTCCGCTCGGAGCCCTACCGCCACCTCTACCAGGGTCTGCTCTGCACCGTGGACGTGGCCAACGATCCGGTGGCCGTACTGGACGCGCTCGTCGGACTCGAGCCCCCACGCGTGGACTTCCTCCTCCCGCACGCCACCTGGGAGACCCCTCCGGTCCGCCCGGACGACGCACCCGACGCGTACGCGCGCTGGCTCCTGCGGATCTTCGACCACTGGGAGCGCCTCGGCCGCCCGGTGCCCGTACGGCTCTTCGACTCCCTGCTCTCCACCCTGCGCGGCGGCCCCAGCCTCACCGAGTCGCTCGGCCTCGCGCCCACGGACCTCGTCGTCGTCGAGACCGACGGGACCCTGGAGCAGGTGGACTCCCTCAAGAGCGCCTTCGAGGGGGCCGCGGCCACCGGGTTCAACGTCTTCGACCATGCGTTTGACCAGGTCGCGGCCCATCCCGGGGTGCGCGCCCGGCAGCTGGGCCTCGCGGGCGTCAGCGATTCGTGCCGCCGGTGCCCCGTCGTACGTTCATGCGGCGGCGGTCTCTACACCCACCGCTACCGCGACCGCAACGGCTTCGACAACCCCTCCGTCTACTGCACCGACCTGCGCGAGCTCGTGGACGGGGTCGAGGGCCGCACGGCCCTGCGGGAGACCGCGCCGCAGCTCTCCGACCCGGCCGAACTCGCCCGCTCCCAGGAGGAGCTGACCCGGATCCTGCTGGCCCGGCTCCACGCGGACCTCGGCGCCGAACCCGGCTGGGCGCGCGCCTGGGAGCTGCTGGCCGCCGTGGAACAGGCCGGGGAGGCGGGCGCGGACGCGCTGGACGCCGTACTGGACCACCCGTTCACCCGCACCTGGGTGCTGGCGGCCCTGGACGCCGCCCGGGAGGGTCGGCAGGACGGTCCGGAGGCGACGCGCAGGCTGACCGCGCTGGCCGTCGCGGCCGTCCTGCGCGGGGGGCTGGACCTGCCGGCCGAGGTGGCCTACCGGGACGGCGAGGTGTACCTGCCGACGCTGGGGCTGCTGCGGCTCGGGGAGCCCGGCACGGAGGGCCGGGCCGCGCTGCACGTCACCGACGAGGGGTACGCCGTACGGGACGGGCGCGCCGAGCACCGGTTCGGGCCCGCGGCGGGGGACGCGCGCTGGCAGCCCGTGCGCACCTGGTCGCCCGGGCCGGACGCGGCGCCGGTGGCGCTGGAGGACCTCGACCCGTACCGCAACTGCTTCCCCCGCCCGCCCCGGCTCCGGCTCGGCACCGGCGAGGCCGAGGAGTGGCGGGGCAGGCTGGACCGGGCGTGGGCGCTGCTGCACAAGGCGGTGCCGGAGTTCGCCCGGGCGGCGGCCACCGGGCTGACCACCCTGACCCCGCTCGCGGGCGGCCCGCGGGCCGGCGACTGGGGCGAGGCGGGCCGGCACGGGCCGGGAGCGCTCGGGGTGCCGTACGCGGCCGGGGTGCGGGAGACCGCGCTCGCACTGCTGACCGGGCGGCGGCGGACCCGGCTGCGGGCCCTGACCGAGGTGGCCGACCTGTACGCGCTGGACGGGGAGTGGCAGCACCCCTCGCCGTGGCGGGAGCGCCCGGTCCCGGTGTCGCGGCTGCTGGCCGACGTGCACGAGCGGGTGGCGGTGGAGGCGTACCGCCGGGCCACCGCGGCGCCCGAGCCGGGCGGCTCGGACCGCATCCACCGGGCGCTGGACCGCCTCTCCGAGGCGGCCGAGCTGACCACCACCGGCAAGCGCCTCGTCGCGGAGCTCCGCTACGAACTGAAGGCGGTCGGCGCGTGAGCGCCCCCTCCGCCTCCCCCACCCCGGCCCGGGCCCCCGCCGGCCCGGGCCGGGGAACCAGCACCCTCCGGCTGGCCGTGCAGCTGCGGCTGCTGGGGGTCCGCCCCGGGATGCGGCTCATGGTGCACGCCGCCCTCGGCGGGACCGGACTGCGCGCCGAGCAGCTGCGCGACGCCCTCACGGGGGTCCTCGGCCCGCGCGGCACCCTGGTGGTCCCCGCGTTCACCCCGGAGAACTCCAAGACCTCCGGCGCCCATCTGGATCGGATCGCCGGCCTGGACGGGTCCGGGGTGCGGGCCTTCCGCGAGCGGATGCCCGCCTTCGACCCGGCGAGCACCCCGAGCCAGGGCATGGGCTCCCTCGCCGAGGCCGTCCGCACCACGCCGGGCGCCGCGCGCAGCGCCCACCCGCAGACCTCTTTCGCCGCCCTCGGCGCGGACGCGGAGCGGCTCTGCTCCGGGCACCGCATCGAAAGCCACCTGGGTGAGGAGACACCGCTGGGGAAGTTGTGCTGGGAGGGCGGTCAGGTACTCATGATCAATGTGGGGTTTTCGGTCTGCACGGCTTTCCATCTCGCGGAGTATCGAATTCCGAAGCCCCCCTTGCGCATGTACGAGTGTGTGGTGAAGGTGAACCTTCCGGGGCGGCAAGGGAGTCGGCAGGAAGGGGCGTGGACCGCCTACGAGGACGTGGCGCTGGACGACGGCGATTTCGCGGAGATCGGCAGGACGTTCCCGGATTCCCGGGTGCGCAGGGGGTGGGTGGGAGGGGCGGCGACCATGCTCTTCTCCCTCCCGGATGCCGTTGACCACGCCCTTGAGTGGATGACCGAAAACAGACGCTGATTGACTGAACGATGAGGGGATGTGGCGAAGCAGCTCCGGAATGATGTTTCTTCGCTCGCAGCTTCGGGACGGGGGGCGTGTTGCCCGCATCAGTGCAGCCATATTTTTTTCTCAGTTATGCGCATACACCGAGATTCGGGGCCGGGGGGCCCGACCCCGACATGTGGGTGGAGCGCCTCTTCCGCGATCTCTGCGGCCACGTCATGGCGCTGACGGATCTGCCCGCCGGCGCCGAAGCGGGGTTCATGGACCGGGAGATACGCAGCGGCGAGGGCTGGTCGGAACGGCTCGGGGCGGCGCTCGCCACCTGCCGGGTCTTCGTGCCCCTGTTCTCGCCGCGGTACTTCGCCAGTGAGATGTGCGGGAAGGAATGGTTCGCCTTCGCGCACCGCGCGATCCAGCACGGCGCGGCGAGCAACGAGCGCGCCGAGGCCATCGTGCCCGCGTTATGGGTGCCGGTCCCCCCTTCCCAACTGCCCGGTCCTGCCGAGCGGTTGCAGTTCAACCACAACACCTTCGGCGAGCGCTACGTCACCGACGGGCTGTACGGGCTGATCAAACTGCGCGGATACGCCGAGCAGTACGAGCGGGCCGTCTACGAACTGGCCCGGCGCATCGTCCGGGTCGCCGAGACCGTCCGTCTCGATCCCGTCCGCCCGATGGACTACCGGGTGGTGCCCAGCGCCTTCGGCCCCTCCGGCAGCGCCGGCAGCGCCGGCAGCGGCCCCGCCCGCACCCTCCACGTGACCGTGGCGGCCGGCTCCCGGCACGATCTGCCGGACGGCCGGAGCCCGGAGTACTACGGGGAGAGCGCCCTGGACTGGAATCCGTACCATCCGGTGTCCCAGCGCCCGATCGCGTACGTCGCCGAGGACGTGATCAAGAACCTCAACTACCAGACCACCATGTCCTCCTTCGACGACGAGGCCGGGCACTTCGACAGCAAGCAGCCGCCGACCCGGCCGGAGATCCTGATCGTCGACCGCTGGGTGGTGGAGGACGAGCACCGCCGCCAGCGCCTGGCCGCCTTCGACCAGGAGTCCCGCCCGTGGATCAACGTGGTCGTGCCGTGGAACCGCTACGACCACCAGAGCCGCGCGAAGGAGGCCGAGCTGGCACGGCGGCTGGAGGAGACCCTGCCCGTCAAGATGGGCCAGGGCCGGGCCGCCTGCCGGGCCGCCGCGAACGGCGTGGCCAACATGGAGACCCTCGGACAGATCCTGCCCCAGGTGGTCGAGGCCGCCGCCCAGCAGTTCCTCAGACACGCCCAGGTCTACCTGCCGGCCGGCAACACCCACACCGAACGCCCGCGCCTGCTCGGGCCGATGGGGATGAGCGAGCCGCCCGCACCGCCCAGGGCTCCCTTCCCGCCCGACGCCTACAACGCGTACGACGCCCACATCGACGGCAACGACAGCAACGACACCGACCGGGGGGACGCGGATGACAGCGAGTCGTGACAGCACGGACAGCCGTGACGGACGCATCGTCACCTTCTACTCGTACAAGGGCGGCACGGGCCGCACCATGGCGCTGGCCAACACCGCCTGGATCCTGGCCGCCAACGGCAAGCGGGTCCTCGCCGTGGACTGGGACCTGGAGGCCCCGGGCCTGCACCGCTTCTTCCACCCCTTCCTGGACCCGTCCACGCTCGGGGCCACCACCGGGGTCATCGACCTGATCAGCGAGTACGCCTGGGCCGCGACCAGTCCGGTGCAGCGCGCCGAGGACTGGCACAAGGACTACGCGCGGATACAGCCGCACGCCGTCTCGCTGACCCCGGAGACCCTCGGCTGGGAGTTCCCGGACGGCGGCACCCTGGACTTCGTCTCCGCGGGCCGGCAGAACCGCGAGTACTCCGCGACCGTCTCCACCTTCGACTGGGACAACTTCTACGACCGCCTCGGCGGCGGCCTCTTCTTCGACGCGTTACGCGCCGACATGAAGAAGAACTACGACTACGTCCTGATCGACAGCCGCACCGGTCTGTCCGACATCGCCGACATCTGCACCGTGCACCTCCCGGACGTCCTGGTCGACTGCTTCACCCTCTCCGACCAGTCCATCGACGGCGCCGCGTCCGTGGCCCGCCAGATCGACGAACGGTTCAACGACCGCGGCATCAAGATCTACCCCGTCCCCATGCGCATCGACGAGGGCGAGAAGGAGAAGGCCGACGCGGGCCGGGCTCTGGCCCGGATCAAGTTCGACCGCTTCCCGGGCGGCCTGGTCGGCGACGAGCTCACCTCGTACTGGGGCGCGGTGGAGATCCCGTACCGGCCCTACTACGCCTACGAGGAGACCCTGGCCACCTTCGGCGACGAGGCCGGGCTCACCAACTCCCTCCTCTCCGCCTTCGAACGGCTCACCACGGTGGTCACCGAGGGCGAGATCACCTCCATGCCGGTCATCGGCGAGGAGGTCCGCCTGCGGATCAGGGACGCCTTCACCCGGCGCCGCCCGGCCCTGCCCGCCGACCTGTTCCTCTCCTACGTCGCCGAGAACCGGATGTGGGCCGACTGGATCGAGTCGGTGCTCACCCGGGCCGGCTTCCGGGTCGTGCCCAAGGACGTCTCCGCGGAGCGGGCCCCCGTCACCGCGGGATCCGGGGACACCCTCGGCGGCGGGACGGGCATCAGCATCGACACCGCCGCCCGGACGGTGGTGCTGCTCTCCACGGCCTACCTGAAGTCCGCCCGGGCCGTGGACGTGTGGGAGCGGGCCGCGGCCGAGGACCCGACCGGGGGCCGCCGCCAGCTGGTGCCGCTGAGGGTGGGCGACGTACGGCTCTCCACGCCCTACATCGACCGCAACCCGGTGGACCTCTTCCGGCTCGACGAGGTGCACGCCACCGCCGCCCTGCTGCGCGCGGTGGAACGGCCGATGGCGCTGCCCGACAGCGTCGCCAGCGCCTCCCAGCCCGGCCCCCGCTTCCCGGGCACCGTCCCGAAGATCTGGAACGCGCCGCCGCGCAATCCCGGGTTCACCGGGCGCAGCATCGTGCTGGAGCGGATGCGCGACCAGCTCGGCGGCGGCATGGCCGTGGTGCTGCCGCAGCCGCAGACCCTGTTCGGGCTCGGCGGCGTCGGCAAGACCCAGGTGGCGCTGGAGTACGTGCACCGGTTCATGGCCGACTACGACCTGGTGTGGTGGATCTCCTCGGAGCAGACCGACGACGTGGTCGCGGCCCTCGCCGAGCTGGCCGTACGCCTGGGTGCACAGACCGGCGAGGACATGGCGGCCGCCTCCCAGGAGGCGATCGACCTGCTGCGGCGCGGGGTGCCCTCCTCGCGCTGGCTGCTGGTCTTCGACAACGCGGACGATCCCGAGACGCTCAAGCGGTTCTTCCCGCCGGGCGGCCCGGGCCACGTGCTGGTGACCTCCCGCAACCAGTCCTGGTCGCAGTACGGGGACGCGCTCCCGGTGGACGTGTTCCTGCGCGAGGAGTCCATCGAGCACCTCCAGCGCCGGGCCCCGGGGCTCAGCAAGGACGACGCCGAGCAGGTGGCGGTGGCGGTGGGCGACCTGCCGCTGGCCGTCGAGCAGGCGGGCGCCTGGATCGCGGAGACCGCGACGCCGGTGGCCGCGTACATCGAGCAGCTGGCCCAGCAGGCCGCGAGCGTACTGGCCCTGAACCAGCCGCCCGGCTATCCGGAGCCGGTGGCCGCCACCTGGAACATCTCGATAGAACGGCTGCAGTCCCGCTCCCCGGCCGCGGTCCGGCTGCTCCAGCTGTGCGCCTTCCTCGCGCCCGAGCCGATCTCCGCGAACCTGCTCTACAGCAAGGAGATGATCGACGCCCTCAAGCCCTACGACTCCTCCCTGCAGGAGAAGCTGGTGCTCGGCCGGGTGATCCGGGAGATCGGCCGGTTCGCGCTGGCCAAGGTCGACCAGGTCAGCAACAGCATCCAGGTGCACCGGCTGGTCCAGGCGGTGATCCGGGCCCAGCTGACCGAGGAGGAGCAGCGGGAGGCCCGGCACGCCGTCCACCGGATCCTGGCGGGCGCCCGGCCGGACGACGACGAGCCGATCGACAACCCGGAGACGTGGCCGCGGTTCAACACCATCTGGTCGCACCTGACCCCGTCCGAGGCCCGGTACTGCAAGGAGCCGGAGACCCGCCGACTGCTGATCGACCGCGTCCGCTACCTGTGGAAGCGCGGCGACTTCAAGGCCGCGTACGCGCTCGGCGAGGAGCTGCGCGAAGCCTGGAAGGAGATGCTGGGCAACGACGACCTGCAGTACCTGTACCTGCGCTTCCACCTGTCGAACATCCTGCGCTCGCAGGGGCGGTTCGTGGAGGCGAAGGAGCTGGACGAGGTCACCCTGGAGCGCCAGCGGGCCGTGCTGGGCCCCTCGCACCCGCACACGTACATGACCATGAGCGGTCTCGCCAACACCCTGGGCGCGCTCGGCCAGTACGCGGAGGCGATGGAGCTGGCGACCGACGCCCACGAGGGCTTCAGCCAGATCTTCCACGAGGCGCACCCGCGCACGCTGGCCGCCGCGAACAACCTGGCGCTGAACCTGCGGCTGGTGGGCCAGTACACCAGAGCCCGTGAGATCGACCAGGAGGTGCACGACCTGCGCACGGAGGTGCTCGGGCCCGAGCACCCGTACACCCTGTCCTCCGCGCAGAACCTCGCCCGCGACCTGCGCGAGGTGGGCCGGTACGAGGACTCGGTGCAACTGCTCAGCCGGACCTACGAGACCTACAAGCGGACGCTGGGGCGGGCCTTCCCCGGCACCCTGTCGGCCGCGAAGAACCTGGCGGTGTCGCTGCGCCGGGCGGGCCAGCTGGAGGACGCGCTCCGGCTGACCACGGCCACCCGGGCCCGCTACCGGGCCAAGTACACCTCGGTCAACCCGGACCTGCTGTCCTGCGAGCTGAACCTGGCCTCGGACCTCTTCGCGACCGGGGACCCGGGCGGGGCGCGGGACCTGGCGCAGGAGGTGGTGGACGAGTACATGAAGGTGCCGGGCGAGCGGCACCCGTACACGCTGGCGGCCGTCAACAACCTGGCGGTCTTCCACTGGGGCACGGGCGCGGCGGAGACGGCGGCGACGATGCTGCGGCAGACGATCCGGCTGATGCGGGACGTCCTCGGCGACAACCATCCGCACACGGTCTTCGCCCACCTCAACCTGGCCAACACCCTGGCCGATCTGGGCGATCCGGAAGGCGCCCTGGAGCTGGAGCGGCTCGCCGTGATACGGCTGCGCGAGGCTCTCGGGGGGCACCATCCCGAGACCCTGGCGGCCGGCTCCAACATGGCGGTCAGCCTGGACTCGCTGGGCCGCAAGGAAGAGGCGGCCCGGCTGCGGGCGGAGGCGGTGTCCGAACTGAGCCGACTCCTCGGCGAGGACCACAGCCTGACCCGGTACGCCCGTGACGAGCGGCGCATCCACCGCGATCTGGAGCCTCTCGCCGTGTGATTCCACGGAGGGCGGCGGGGCCCCGCGACCGCGGGGCTCCCGCCGCCCGCCACCCGACAGCAGGGGGGCGCTGTGACCGACAGCATGACTTTCCGAAACGAGGACCTGCCGGCCCTCTTCCACCACACCGACCAGGCGGCCGTCTCCCGGCAGCGGGAGTCCACCCAGGCCACCCGCACCCAGCTGGTGCTGCTCGTGGCCGCCGCGGGGGCCGCGGCACTGCCCTCGGGGCCGAAGCTGGGCTCGCTGTACCTCCTCGGGCTGCTGAGCGTGCTCGCGTACGCGGGGGTGCTGGGCGTGGGCATGCGGGCGACCAGGCGCCGGGCGCGCCCGCAGTGGCAGCTCAACCGCAGCGCGGCGGAGTTCATCAAGTCCCTGGCCTGGCGGTACGCCGTGCACGGGGCGCCGTTCGGCAGCGAGGTCGGCGCGCCCGAGGAGACGTACCGGACCCGGCTGGAGGCGGGCCTGGCCGAGCTGCGGAAGATGGGCTGGGAGGATCCGCGGACGGCCGGGACGGTACCGGAGGGCGGGGAGATCACCGGCGCCATGCAGCGGCTGCGCGGGATGGGCTACCAGGTGCGGCGGGAGACGTACGTCCGGGACCGGCTGATCGAGCAGCGCAACTGGTACCGGCGGCGGACGGAGGTGTCCCGGCGGGCGACGAACCTGTGGTCGTGGACGATCGTGCTGCTGACCTGCCTGGCCCTGCTGTTCGCGCTGCTGGGGTCGTTCGGGTCGGGGCCCGGGCCGAAGCTGACCGCACTGCTGAGCGCGGCGGCCGCGGCCGGCATCGCCTGGAACGAGGTCCGCCGCCATCATCCGCTCATCGAGGCGCACTCCCTGATCGAGCAGGACCTGGCGGCGATGATGGTCGTGATGCAGACGACGATCACCGAGTCGCAGTGGCCCTCGTCGGTGTACGAGACCGAGCGGTACGTCTCCCCGCAGCACACCGACTGGCTTGCCCGGCACAGTAGTTGAGGCCCGGTCGAACCGTCACCCCGGTGGACCGCCGACCCGACGGCGGGGGCGTGGCTCAGTCCCTGGACACGCCCTCGCACCAGATGACGGTGACCGGCTTGCCGAGCGCCCGCGCGTAGGCGACGATCTCGCCGGTGCCTCCGTGCCCGCGCGCGGGCTGCCCGTCCCAGACGGCGACGAGGCGGTCGCAGGAGTCGGCGATGTAGGTGCCGGCGGCGTAGTAGGCCTCGTCCGTGGAGCGGGCGAAGTCCATCCGGATCTCCTGCGTGGCTCGGCGCTTGAGCCGTCGGTAGCGGGCCAGGGCCTCGGTGCCCTCGAAGCCGTCCTCGTAGTCCCCGCTGGGGATCACCACGGTCAGTCCCGCGCCGCATTCGAGCGCGATGGCGGCGAACAGCTGGTCCGCCCCCTCGGCGAGACTGGAGAACGCCTCCAACGGCCCTTCGTGGCCGCCCAGTACGGCGCGCAGGCCGTTCTCCACATGCCCGAGCACCGCATCCGGAATGGACCGGTGTCCGGTCACGCCGATACGTTTCATGCAGAAACCTGCCTCCCCCGCGGACACGCACCCCTGGACATCCTCCCAGAAGGCGGGAGGACGTCCAGGGGTGCGACGGGGGCGTGAGGCACCGTCAGTAGACGCTGACCCCGTAGGCGTTCAGGGCCTCGACCACGGGCTGGAAGAAGGTCGTGCCGCCCGAGGAGCAGTTCCCGCTGCCGCCGGAGGTGAGGCCGACGGCGCGGGTGCCCGAGTAGAGCGGGCCGCCGCTGTCGCCGGGCTCGGCGCAGACGTTGGTGCGGATCATGCCGTAGACGATGTCGCCGCCGCCGTAGTTCACGGTGGCGTTGAGGCCGGTGACCCGGCCGCTGTGGATGCCGGTGGTGGAGCCGCGCCGGGTCACGGACATGTTGACCGTGGCGTTCACGGCGCTGGTGATGTCCTGGCTGCCGACGGTCCCCGGGGGCACCGGCGTGTTGCTCGCGTACTTGATGAGACCGTAGTCGTTGGTCGGGAAGCTGGAGCCGGTGGTGGTGCCGAGCACGGTGGTGCGGGCGGAGTTGGTCCACCAGGTGCCCGCGCCGTCGGTGCAGTGCCCGGCGGTCAGGGCGTAGTAGTTGCTGCCGCTGCGCACGTTGAAGCCCAGCGAGCAGCGCCAGCTGTTGGCATAGATCGCGTCGCCGCCGGAGGCCAGTTTGGTGAGCTTGCCGGGGGTGCGCTCGATGCGCAGCGCCCCGGCGTCCGCTCCGGCCTCGCGCTTGATTCTGTCGATGGCGGCGGCGGAGACGGTGGAGTCGGCGGTGACCACGAGGGTTCCGGTGGCGGGGTCGGTGTGCCAGGCGGTGCCTCCGACGTTGGCGCGCAGCACGGATGCGCTGGCCGACGCGAGCCGGTCGGCGCTGAATCCGCCGCCGTCCTGGGGGTCCGCGGTCGCCGCCGTGGGGACGGCGAACGCTGCGGCGGCGGCCAGGCCGGTGGCCGCCGCGAGCAGCCTGGTACGGGTCATGCGCTTGATCCTCACTTCTCGTCCTCCTGGAGAGGGTCGGGGGCCCGGCGGATGTGGGGGTGCCTGAGCCCGTGAGGCGCAGCCGGGGGCACGGCGGGCGCATGAACTTTGGCCGTGCCCCTGACAAGCGCTGTCGGGAGTGTCCTGTCGTCAGATACCGGTCGCAAGAGCGGCTTTCAGCCTCGGCTCGCCCACCGCCACCTCGAAGGGGAGCGTGTTCCCCGGGGGCGGAAACGGGCGGAGGAAGTGGTCCGCGAAGGCGCAGGGGGGCAGCAGCGGCCGGTGGGAATCCACGGTGATCGCCCCGCCTGCGTCCGGTATGCCGGGCTGCAGGAAGCGGAAGCGGGAGCTGGACCGCCCGCCGGTGGCATCGCCGAACACGGCCCTGAGGCTGCCGCCGTCCTCGTCCACGGCGACCTGGAGGGTGTGCTCGGCGCCCTGGAAGGGGAAGGTCGGCTCCCCGGCGAGGCCGAGTCCGCGGGCCCGCCCGTCGGCGGTCTCCACCTGGACCCTTCGGTCCTCGGGATACGGCCGGAAACGGCCCTGCGGCGCGAAGGCGGGGTCGTACGGGGCGGCCTCGACGCCCGTGCGGGCCCGGCGGACCTCGGAGGCGGGGCCGAAGACGCTTACCGCCCACTCCCCTTCGCGGCGGATCACCACGATCCGCACCTCCCCGGCGGAGAGCCGGGAGGGCGCGGGCGGGGCCTCGTCGGCGGCCGGTACGGCGTCACCCTCCCCCAGACTGCGTCGGGGGGACCCCCTGGTTCGCCGTCGAGGCGCAGGGCGTCGTGGGCGGTGGCGGTGAGCGCCACACCGCCGTCGGTCGCGCGCCAGAGCCCCGGGACGGCCGGAATTCGACCTTCCGGGTAGTCGGCGATCCCGTACGTGCCCGTCAGCGCGAGGGGACCGTAGGGGGCGGACACGGCCGCGGCCCCACCCTCGTGCCATGTCCGCCGGGCGGCATGCGGATCGTCTGCGTCGTCGCTCATCCCGCTCACCCCTTCCACACGGGTCCGGACGGGAATCCCCTCGTACGCCGTCCGGACCTGTGAAACCTGAAGGAGCCTCAGCAGTCGCAGCCGCAGCAGTCACAGCTGCAGCAGCCGTCGCCACCGCCGCCACCGCTCCCGCCGCCACCACCGCTGGAACCATTGGTGCCGTTGCAGCAGTCGCAGCACTCACAGGCGTCGCACCACGGGTCCCGCTTCTTCCGTGACCATGGGCCCTCGTGTTCGGTGCAGCACATCTGGCAGGTGCAGAACAGCCCGAGGGCGACCGCGCAGCCGGCGAGCAGTCCGCGGCGGGGCCGCTGCGGCGGCGGCGCACCGCCGAATCCGCCCGGGCCCGTGGGCGGCATCCCGGGCCCGCCGGCTCCGCCGCCGTACGGGGCCCCGCCGTACGGAGCCCCGCCGTACGGGGCCCCGCCGTACGGGTTCTGGCCGTACGGGTTCCCGCCCTGGCCGCCGTACGGCTGGCCCCCGTAGGGGTTGCCGCCCTGCCCGGCGGAGGCGGTCGCCGTGTGGGCGCAACTGCCGGTCCCGAAGGCCCGGTCCACCGAGGTGCGCAGCTCGTGCACGAGCAGCCGGTGGGCGAGCCCCGCGTCCGCGAACTCGACCTCGCTCAGCGCGAGCCTGATGCCGTGCAGGGCGTCGTCGCAGAGCCGGCGGGCCTCGGTGAGCGAGGTCCCGGTGGCGGTGAGCGGGTTCCAGGCGCCCGCCGCGGCGTCGGCGCCCTGGTCCTCCACCGCGTCCAGCAGGTGCGCGAGCCGCCCGAAGTACCGGCCCGCCTCGGCCAGGGCCGGTGCGTTGCCTGGCCGTCCGGCCAGCTGCGCGGTATGGGCGAAGGCGGCGGCCGTCGCGGTCTCCGTCGGCTCGGTCACCACGAGCACCGGCGTGCCGGGGCCCGCCAGCGTCTCGATGCCCGCCTGCCGGTCCACGGCGTCGACGAGCACCGCCGTGTCGAAGCCGAGCGAGGCCCCGGTGCGGGCGCCGGCGCGGTCCCAGCCCCGGGCCACCTTGCGCGCGGCCGCGGCGATGGGTGCGCGGGCCAACAGCCCGTCCCGGTCCGCCACGTGGTCGCGCACCTTCGCGGAGGCGAGGACGAGCGAGACCGCGGCCGCGAGCCGCGCACCCTCGCCCTGGGCGACCGGGGCGGTGCGCATCCCGCGCAGTGGGCAGGGCCCCGCGGTGCGTCGGGCGTCGGGCGCGGGACCCGACTGAGCCTCCGTCAGAACGGAGACGAGCAAGCCGTCATAGTTCGTGACGATCCGGGCGAACTGCCCGTGGTCTCCCCGAAGTGCCAGGCACAGCCCGCACAGATGGGCCATCCACTCCGCTTTGAACCGCTCCCCCAGCCGGTGCGTGCAAGGTCTGACGATGCCGAACAAGCTGCTTCCCCCGTGTGTCGTACGCGTACCTGCCGGGCATCGTAGCGAGCCGTGTCGTTCACTCGAACGTCCCCATCGCTCACCCGCACGGCGGCAGTGGTCGTATTTTCACTCAGTCAGCAGTGGTAGCCATCAGGATCCTTGACCGTGCAACGGATGTTCTGCACCAGTACCGTCACGAAACCTCTGCGCGGCGGCTATCCACTTGGCGCGTTGTCAGCATCATGGACGAGCATAGGGGCAGCGGAGAGAAGACAGACTGACCGCGGTGAAAGGAGGCAGTCCATGGGTTCGGTGCGCAAGGCGAGTGCCTGGCTGGGTCTCGTGGAGGACAGCGACGACGAGCGCTACTACGACGACGACTACGCGGAGGCCGCCCAGGGTTCGGTGGCCGGCCCCGGTGAGCAGTGGGTCACCGACCCGCGGGTGAAGGTGGCCTCCGAGTCGGCCGTGGAGCACGGCCGCCGGATCGCGACGGTCACCCCGGACGGCTTCCGTGACGCACGCGGCATCGGCGAGCTGTTCCGCGACGGGGTCCCGGTCATCGTGAACCTGTCCTCGATGGACCCCGGCGACGCGAAGCGCGTGGTCGACTTCGCGGCCGGCCTGACCTTCGGGCTGCGCGGTTCGATCGAGCGGGTGGCGACCAGGGTCTTCCTGCTGACCCCGGCCGACACCCAGATCGTGAGCGGCGAGCCCGGCGGCCGCTCGCGCGACTTCTTCAACCAGAGCTGAGCAGGGCCCTCACCGGAAGGCGTCGAGACCGGTGAGCGCCTTGCCCAGCACCAGCTGGTGCATCTCGACGGTGCCCTCGTAGGTGAGGACCGATTCGAGGTTGGTGGCGTGCCGCATGACGGGGTATTCGAGCGAGATCCCGTTGGCACCGAGGATGGTCCGCGCGGTACGGCAGATGTCGATGGCCTCGCGGACGTTGTTGAGCTTGCCGAAGCTGATCTGCTCCGGCCGCAGGGTGCCCGCGTCCATCCGCCGGCCCAGGTGGTGGGCGAGCAGGATGCCCTTGTGGAGTTCGAGGGCCATGTCCGCCAGTTTGGCCTGGGTGAGCTGGAAGCCGCCGATCGGCTTGCCGAACTGCTCCCGCGTCCTCGCGTAGTCGAGCGCCGCCTCGAAACTGGCGCGGGCCGCGCCCATGGACCCCCAGATGATCCCGTACCGCGCGTGGCTGAGACAGCCGAGCGGCCCCTTGAGCCCCTTCACCGACGGCAGCACGGCATCGGCGGGCAGCCTCACGTCGTCCATGACGAGTTCACTGGTCACGCTGGCCCGCAGCGACCACTTGTGCTTGATCTCCGGCGCGGAGAACCCTGCGGTGTCCGTCGGGACCGCGAATCCGCGGATCCCCTCGTCGGTCTGCGCCCACACCACGGCCACGGCGGCCACCGACCCGTTGGTGATCCACATCTTGCGCCCGTTGAGCACCCAGTCCGTGCCGTCGCGCTTGGCGTACGTGCGCATCGCGGCGGGGTCCGAGCCCACGTCGGGCTCGGTCAGCCCGAAGCAGCCGATCAGCTCGCCGGCGGCCATGCCGGGCAGCCAGCGCTGCTTCTGCTCCTCGGAGCCGTACTTCCAGATCGCGTACATGGCCAGCGAGCCCTGCACGGAGACCAGCGAGCGGATGCCGGAGTCGGCGGCCTCCAGCTCCAGACAGGCGAGGCCGTACTGCACGGCACTGGCCCCGGCGCAGCCGTAGCCCTCGAGGGACATCCCGAGCGCCCCGATGGCCCCGAGCTCCCGGGCCAGCTCCCGGATCCCGGGCAGCTCACCGCTCTCGTACCACTGGGCGATGTTCGGCAGCACCCGGTCGGCGGCCCAGCTCCGGACGGTGTCGCGGACGGCGAGGTCATCGGGCCCGAGGAGCTCGTCGAGCCCGAGCGGATCATGGGGCAGGAACGCGGACACGGGGCCTCCCGGCGGCCTGAATACAAAACCCGGCAACGCAAGTTTTTGCGCCCGCCCGACGCTATTAGCCCTCGCCGCCCAAATCCAGCCCCGCCATGACAGCGGCCCCGCCCGCACCATCCAGCCCCGCCGGCGTTTGAGGCGCGGGGGCTCGGGGGCAGCGCCCCCGCAACGGCGATCAGCCCGCGTGCTCGACCGGCGCAGGAGCCACGCACGGCTCACCGCTCGCCTGCGCGGGCAACCGCACCGGCTCGGCCACACCCTCGGCGGCCCCGCACTCCATGGCCCGCGGCAGCTTCAGCGCCATCACCGCCCCCGCGAACAACAGTCCGGCACTCACCAGCAGGGTCACGTGCAGCCCGTGCACGAACGAGTGCCGCGCCGCCGCGTACAGCGCGGCCCCCGCCGGCCCTCCGAGGTGCGCGGCGATCTGATAGGCCTCGCCGAGAGAGTTCGCCGCGCCCGCCGCGTCCGCCTTCGAGACCCCCGGCACTCCCACGAGCCCCGGCCGGTACGCCGCGTTCATCACGCTGCCCAGCAGCGCGATGCCGATGCCCGCGCCCAGCTGGTACGAGGTCTCGCCGATCGAGGCCGCGCCGCCCGCGGTGGCCGCCGGGGCC
The DNA here is from genome assembly GCF_035989305.1 of Streptomyces sp. NBC_01233. Lineage (NCBI taxonomy): Bacteria > Bacillati > Actinomycetota > Actinomycetes > Kitasatosporales > Streptomycetaceae > Streptomyces > Streptomyces sp. NBC_01233. Next base: position 2,171,695 of record NZ_CP108514.1, read on the forward strand.
TCGCTGAGCATCGACTCGTACGCGGCGAAGAGCGTGGTCTGCAGTCCGAAGCCGAGCAGGATGAAGCCGACGGTCAGCAGCAGCGGCCGGTCCTGCTGGCCCATCAGCGTCAGCAGCAGCACGGCGAAGGCGGTCAGCAGGAAGCCCAGCGAGACCATCGTGCGCGGCCCGACCCGGCCCAGCGTGTACGACCCGGTGGCGCCCGCGGCCATGGCGGCGAAGGTCAGCGGCAGCAGCCGCAGGCCCGTCTCCAGCGGGCTGAGTTCCAGCACCAGCTGGAGGTACTGGACGGCGATCAGCTCCAGGCCGACGAGGGCCAGCATGGCGAGCACGATGCAGGCCACCGAGGTGGAGAAGGCGGCGCGGGAGAACATCCGCATGTCGATCAGCGGGTGCGTCCGCCGCTTCTGCCGCCGTACGAACAGCACGAGCAGCACCGCGCCGAGCAGCAGCGGGACCACGGCCTGTGCGTCCAGGAGGTGGCGTTCGGCGCCGAGCCGCTTGATGCCGAGCACCGAGACGAGTACGCCGGCGGCGGCCATGAGCGCGCCGACCACGTCCCACGGTCCGTCCGCGGCGCCGCGCGACTCGGGCAGCAGCCAGCGTCCGAGCGGAAGGATCAGTGCCATCAGCGGGATGTTGATGAGGAAGACCGAGCCCCACCAGAAGTGCTGGACCAGGAAGCCGCCGAGCACCGGCCCGCTCGCGGCGCCGACCGCGGCGACGGCGGTCCAGATGCCGATGGCCAGGGCCCGCTCGCGCCGGTCGGGGAAGACCTGGCGCAGGATCGACAGGGTGGCGGGCATGATCATCGCGCCGCCGATGCCCAGCAGGGCGCGCGCGGCGATGAGGACCTGGGCGTTGTCGGCGAGGGCCGCTATCGCGGAGGCGACGCCGAAGAGTCCGTAGCCGAGGAGGAGGATGCGGCGGCGGCCGACCCGGTCACCGAGGGTGCCGAAGAGGATGAGCAGGGAGGCGCAGACCAGCGGGTAGGCGTCGACGATCCAGAGGAGTTCGATCGGGCCGGGGCGCAGGTCCTCGGTGATGGAGGGGACGGCGACGTGCAGGATGGTCGCGTCGAGTGCGACGAGGACCAGGCTGACGCAGAGAACCGCCAGGACGACCCAGCGGTTGGCTCCGCCGGAGGCCGCGCTGAGCCGCTGCCAGGGGGAAGGGGTCCTGGCCCCGGCCGCGTTCGTCCCCGACATGCATGTACCTCCCAGGTGATCCCTCGCGCTCGGCGGACCAGCGTCTTGTGGAGCCACGGGGGGTGGTGCGCTGTGCGGCGTCCAACGGGGTCCGGCATCGACACGCGAGTGAACGGTCAGCGTACGCGAGTTCGTCCGTCCGACACGTGGCCAAGCTCTCATCCCGGCGACGGCCCCGGTGTGGTGTGCGCCACTCCCGCGCCCCCGATCCTCCCCCGCGTACACGCGCGCTCACGGCCGGTGGTTCTCGGACCCGGGCAGGGCCCGGCGCCACCGATAATCATGCCCGTGAAAGATCTTGGATTTCGCCGGGCCGCGCCCGCGCTGGCCGTCTTCGCGGCGGTCCGGCTGCTGGGGCTGACCGTGCTCGCGGTGTGGGGCGCGGCGGCGGGCAGCAGCCCGCACACGCTGCTGTCGGCCCGCTGGGACTCGCTCTGGTACGCCCGCATCGCCGCGGAGGGGTACGGGTACGAGGTGGTCCTCCCGAACGGGGACGTCCACTCGAACCTGGCGTTCTTCCCGCTGCTGCCGTGGCTGGAGCGGCTGGTTTCGGCGGCGACCGGACTGTCGTACGGCTCCGCCGGCCTGGTGGTGTCGGCGGTCGCGGGGCTCGCCGCGGCCTGGGGGATCTTCGCGGTGGCCGATCTGCTCCACGGCCGCCGGGCTGGGGTGTTCGCGGTCGGGGTCTGGGCGGCGCTGCCCGTCGGGATCGTGCAGTCGATGGCGTACAGCGAGTCGCTGTTCACGGCGCTGGCCGCCTGGGCGCTGTACGGGGCCCTGCGCGGCCGGTGGCTGACGGCGGGGCTGCTCGCGGCGGGTGCCGGGCTGACCCGCCCGGTCGGTGCGGCGGTGGTCGCGGCGGTGTGGGTGGCGGCCGTTCTGGGCTGGCGTCGCGGTGAGCGGTCCTGGCGGATGGCGGCGGGCGCGCTGCTGGCTCCGCTGGGAGCGGCGGCGTACGTGCTGTGGGTCGGCGCGCACACCGGGAGCGGGCTGCTCGGGTACCTGGAGGTGCAGGGCGGCTGGGGCAACGGCTTCGACGGGGGCTGGGCCTTCGCCCGGTTCGTCGGCGCGAAGCTGGCCTCGTCCGCCTTCCCCGCCGGGGTGGGGCTGATCGCGGGGGTGGTGCTGGTGCTGTGGCTGTACGCGACGTGCGTGCGGCAGCGGCAGCCGGCGCCGCTGCTCGTGTACTGCGGGATCGTCGTGGCGCTGGCGCTGTGCGCTTCCGGGTACTTCGGCTCCAAGCCCCGGCTGCTGCTGCCGGCCTTCCCGCTGATGCTGCCGCCGGCGCTGGCGCTGGCCGGGTGGCGGACCCGGCGGGCCGCCCTGGTGCTGGGCGCGGCGGCCCTGGTCTCGGCGCTCTACGGGGCGTTCTGGCTGAACGGGTCGGGGCCTCCCTAGAGTCCCCACATAACGGAATGAATCATTCCCATCCATCTTTCAGCAAAAGAAATGACCTGCGGCAATAAAGTTCGGGTAAGCGGCCGAAACAATTGCCGAGACAGTGGATCACCCTGGTTCCAACCACTGCCGAAATACCGCGAATTAAGCACCGCGTGAGACCAACTCCACATCACATGGTCATCACAAAGCCCGCGATTCGCCCGGGCCGACCAGCGGCGCGCGGTAACGTCGATTGAGTGCGTACCGACCAAATCCTGACCCGTCTGGAGCGGGTGTTCGCCCGGCTGGACCGGGAACCAGAGCGACCGGCTCATCTGCAAACCCCGCAGATGAGCCGGCACCGCGTCGTACTCCTGGGATCGACCCTCGTCTTCTATCTCGCAATCGTGGTGGCCGTACTGACCACTTCGTGGCTGGTCCGCCTGGACTGGCAGATCATGTTCTTCCGGCCCTACGAACAGTGGCCGCAGGTACACGCCTTCCTCGACTACCTCGTCGTGCTCGGCCAGCGCGGACCCACCGCGGTCATGGTCGCCGCCTGGCTCGGCTGGCGCTGCTGGCGCCAGCACACCCTCCGCCCGCTGATCACCCTCGGCGTGGCACTGCTCCTGCTCAACGTCACCGTCGGGTCCGTCAAGCTCGGTCTCGGCCGGCTCGGCCCGCACTACGCCACGGAGATCGGATCCGCCGAACTCTTCGCGGGCGGCGATATATTTCCTTCCGGCCACACCGCCAACGCCGTCGTGACCTGGGGGATCCTGGCCTACCTGGCCTCCACCGTGGTCACCCGGCGGGTGCTGTCCGTGGTGTCCGCCGTCGTCTCGCTGAGCGTCGGCGCCACCACCGTGTACCTCGGCACGCACTGGGTCAGCGACGTTCTGCTCGGCTGGTCCGCGGGTCTGCTGATCCTGCTGGCCCTGCCCTGGTTCGAGCCGCTCATCGCCCGGAGCGAGGCCTACGTCTTCGACCTGCGCGAGCTGCTGCGCCGCCGCGCCGAGACCGGACGGATGCCCGCGCCGGTCGTCTCCGCGCTCACGCCGCTGCTCTCCGCGGGCGGCAAATGGCAGCTGCGGCGCGTCGACGGCCCCGTCGCCGAGGAGCCGGTTCCGGTCCCCGCCGCGGCCGTTGCCGGCGCGGCGCACTCCCCGGCTCCCCGGCCCGCCCCGCACCCGGCCGCGGCCCGGCCGCACCTGATCCGCTCCGAGCGGACCCCGGTCACCCCGGTCGGCAGCCGCCGCCCGGCCCACACCGAGCGGGCCGCCGCCACCCGGGGGGCGGCCGCCCGGCCGATCGCCGGCGGCTGACGGATCCACCGCGGGTCGGTACGCACCACCTCACCCGCGACACGAGGCGGGCCCGGTCTCACCGACCGGGCCCGCCTTCGTCGTTCGTCAGCGCCGCGCCCGGACGTTCGTCCGTCCCGGGTCACGCTTGTGTCACAGAATATCAACAGCCGCACATTGTTTTCCGAACCGCGACACGCCCGACGTGCAAGGACTTTGGAATTTCCCCCGAGCGGCCCGGAATTCGTGGCGGACATTGCCACGGTCCTCATGGACCAGACCAGCTGAATCCCCCTCAGGTCCGCTACATTTCCTTCACTTCTCCTGGATCCACGGCCCTCCCCAGGAGATCCCGCGCGACCCTGATCCGGTCCGTCAGCTCCGGCGGCTCGACCACTTCGAACTCACAGCCGAGCAGCATGATGTGAATCACCAGAACGTCCAGGCTCACCGCCCCGGTGCGCAGCAGACAGCTCTGCCCGTCCACCGGTTCCAGGACTCCGTCGCTCGGCCCGACGATCCGTCCCGCCTCCTGCGCCGAAACCTTCAGCCGCACCACCGCACGGGCGGCGTACACCCGCTGCGACACCCCCTCGGAGACGTGCGCGGCAAGGTCCTCGGCGGGCGGCGGACGCGGGGTGAACCGCGGTCCGTGCGGCGGTCTGGGCTCGATCCGGTCGGCTCGGAAGGTCCGCCACGCGTCCCGGTCCAGGTCCCAGGCGACCAGGTACCAGCGCCGCTCGGTGCAGACCAGCCGGTGTGGCTCGACGGTGCGGCGGCTGACGGTGTCCTCGTGGTCCCGGTAGCCGAAGCGAAGCCGCTCACCGTCACGGCAGACGGAGGCCAGCTCGGTCAGCACCGAGGCGTCCACGGTGGACCGCTCGGCCCCCCGCAGCATCGGCACGGTGAACTCGTTGAGCGCGGACACCCGGCGCCGCAGCCGCGAAGGCAACACCTGCTCCAGCTTCGCGAGGGCGCGTACGGAGGCCTCCCCGATCCCCTCCACCCCGTTCCCCGCGGCGGTCCGCAGCCCGACGGCGACGGCCACGGCCTCGTCGTCGTCCAGCAGCAGCGGGGGCAGCTCGGCCCCCGCCCCCAGCTGGTAGCCGCCGCCGGTCCCCGGGCTGGCGTTCACCGGGTACCCCAGCTCCCGCAACCGGTCCACGTCGCGCCGGACCGTGCGCGCGGTGACCCCGAGGCGCTCCGCGAGATCGGCCCCGGTCCATTCGCGGTGGGCCTGCAACAGGGACAGGAGGCGCAGGAGTCGTGCGGAGGTGTCGAGCATTCCCCGAGTCTGCCAGCGGAGCCCGGCGGCGCGGAGCCGCGCGGAATCCGGCCGGGCAGCGGGGTCTCAGCAGGGCGGCGCCGGCGCGTCGTGGCCGCTGAGCTCGATCAGCCCGCACAGGCTCTTCAGCGACACCTTCCAGACCCCGTCGTCCAGCACCGCGACCCCCTTGCCGTCCTCCAGCGCCGGGATGCCGCTGACCATCAGGTCGTACGTCACCTTGGCCTCGGTGGGCGAGGTGAAGGTGATGTCCGTGATCTCCACGGAGGTCTCGGGGGCGTTGGCGTCGGCCCCGAAGAGGCCCAGCAGCACGGCGAGCGTCTCACCGTGCTGCAGCAGCTCGGCCTTCTCCTTGACGGAGGTCTCGGGGTCGAAGAAGGTGGCCCAGTTCTTCTCGATCTGCGCCTTGGCGGCCTCGGGGTCCGCCGGGCCGTCCACGGCCGGCACGGCGGCGGCCACGGCCGCCGGCGGGCCCGGGGATCCCCGTTCTCCCGGCCCGGAGGCCGGGGACCATCCCGCGACGGCCGGTACGGCCAGCAGGACTGCGGCCGCCGCGCAGGCCGCGGCCCGAGGGTGTCTGCTCTGGACCATCTGACTCACCACCGGCTCCGAGCGAGCCGTTCGGCTCGGTGCTTCCAGGGTCAGTGCCTTCAGGGCATCCCGCAACGCGCGGACCTGCCGTGCCGGGCCGCGGCGATGCGGTGCTCTCAGCCGCGGGCCGGAGCCTTGGCGGGCGGCGGCGACGGCGACGGCACGGCGGGGGACGCGGCGTCCGGCCGGGCGGGAACCGGCCCGACCACAGGCTCCGGCCGCGGTTTCGGCTCAGGCTTCGGTTTCGGCTCAGGCTTCGGTTTCGGCTCAGGCCCCGGTTCCGCCTCCGGCCGCGGTTTCGGCTCAGGCTTCGGTTTCGGTTCCGGCTGCGGCTGCGGCTGCGGCTCGGGGACCGCCAGCAGCATCCCCACCGCGATCGCCTCCGATCGCGGCCCGATCAGCTCCCGGTTCGCCTCGTACAGCGCCCGCCACCCGCCCCGCACCCGGTGCTTGCGTGCGATCGACACCAGCGTGTCCCCGGCCCGCACCGCGTGCATCCGCCCCGCCAGCCCGTACCGCTTCGAGCACACCGGCCACGCGTTCCACCCCTGCGAGCCGAGGAGGTCCTCCGCGATCCTGATCTGCTGTCCGCGGGTCGCGAGGTCGGCCCGCAGGGCGAACGCCAGCCCCCCGTACTCCTCCCAGGTCGGCTGCCAGAACTGCAGCCCGCCGTAGAAGCCGTTGCCGGTGTTGACCGCCCACCGTCCACCGCTCTCGCAGTCGGCCACGCAGTCCCAGGGCCACTCCCCGCCCGGTCCGCAGTCCCCCGGCCCGCTGCCGATCACCCCCGGCGAGCCGGGGTGCGCCGCTCCCGCCGGTCCGGGCGCGGGCGGTGGCGGAGCCGCGGCCGCCGGGTCGCAGGGAGGGAGGAGCACCAGCACGGCGGCGGCAACGGCGACGCCGCAGGCGGCGGCCCGGCGGATCCGGAAGTTGGGCATCGGGTCACGCTATGCAGCCCCTTGCGGCCCCCTCCGGCCCGCCACGCGGCGGGTCACCGCACCCCACCCGGTCGGCCGACCCGCCCCCCCCTGCCCCAAACGGCCATACCCAGCCGCCAACTGACCACAACCAGAAAACAGTTGGCACGAAAACAACGCTCCAGTCGGACGGTTCACTCTTCCGGGGGCCCGGTTCGATTCCGTTCCCTCCAATGGCGTGACCCCCGCCGCCGCTCGTCCGTTGAGCCCGGCGAGCCGGGAGTCCCCCGGCCCCGCACCTATGCCGAGGAGCCACCCCGTGCCGCGCATGCTCGACGTCAGTGATGAGGTACGTGCCGAGATCGGTGACGAAGAAGCCGACAGGCTGCTCGTCGGCGAGGACGCGCCGCGCAGTTACGACTGCACTTCCTGCCGCACTCCCGGCGACCCCGAGAACGACCGCACCAGCACGGTGCTGTTCGTCGGCGAGGAGACGGCCGTCCTCGCCTTCGCCCACGCCACCTGCATCCCCTCGCAGGTCGTCTCCGTCTCGGAGGAGCAGCTCCAGGGTGCCGTCCGCAGCATCACCGGCGACAGCCCGGCGCCCGGCGCCGACGGCAACGCCCCGCAGAACGTGCCCGGCGGCCAGGCGGTCCTCGGCATCACCAGCGGCCTGATCCTGATCGGCGGCGAGCTGCACCCGGCCCTGGTCGTCGAGCCGACCGCGCCGATCGCCCGCCCCGGCAGCGACGGCCCGGGCGACGACTTCCTGCCGCTCCTCATCGAGCAGGGCTTCATCCCGGTCACCGACACCGCCGAGCTCCCCACCGTCCTGGGCGGCTGGTCGGTCCTGCTCGCCGGCGGCCAGCTGCACGCCGTGCTGCAGCCGGGCTCCGAGGGCGGCGGCCAGGTCGCCTGGTGGCAGGCGCACCAGGCGCTGTCGGTCACCGACGGCTGGCGCACCGCCGTCCAGAAGACCCAGCGCGTGCTCATCTACGCCGCCCCGGTCGGCTCCATCGGCCAGCAGCCCCGCGAGGACCTGCTGCGCGACGCGCTGGACAAGGCCGCCGCCGCGGGCAAGCTCGTGGCCGCCGCGATGCCCCTGGCGGGTTCGCCCGGCGCCTGACCGAGGCGGTACCGGAACGGCCGCCAGCCCCCTGACGAGGGGGCCCGGCGGCGTGCGCCGGGGGTGTGCGGTCCGTCCCGCGCACCCCCGGCGATCTGCGTTTCCTCCCCTGTCACCCCGCATCCGCAAGCCGTCGGTTTCGTTGGCTGATACGTGCATTCATACGACTCCTCCCGCGCCCCGTCCTATCCGAGCACCGTCCCCGCGATGCGCCCCGTACGCGACCGGGACAGCGCACCGGCCGTCTCGCACACCCCGATCTACGACACGCTGTACTCGGAGTACCTGCGTGCCTTCCGGGCCCTGCCGGGCGACCGTTCGGGCGAGGAGGACCTCGGGTTCACGGCCTTCTCCTACGGGAGCTCCTACACCGGCGGCGCCGGCTCGTACGGCAGCGGCTGGAGCGGTTCCGCGTGGCAGCGGACCGACGACTGGCAGCCCTCGTACACCCCCCAGCCGCAGCCGGCGTACGCGTACGCGGGCCCCTCCGGATACGCCGGCGGGCGGCAGCACCAGACCGGGATGACGCACATCCCGGCGGCCCTGCCGCCCGCTCCTCGCCGGGGCTACTGACCCCGGACAGCGCTTCCGCGCACCGCTGCTCGCGCTGCTACTTCTTCTTCTTGTACTGGGCGCCGCGCTTCTCGCGCACCCGCACCGAGATGTGGATCGGGGTGCCCTCGAAGCCGAACTCCTCGCGCAGACGTCGCTCGATGAAGCGGCGGTAGCCGTGCTCCAGGAAGCCGGAGGCGAAGAGGACGAACCGCGGCGGCTTGCTGCCCGCCTGGGTCCCGAACAGGATGCGGGGCTGCTTGCCGCCGCGGATCGGGTGCGGGTGGGCGGCGACGACCTCGCCGAGGAAGGCGTTCAGCCGGCCGGTGGGGACGCGCGTCTCCCAGCCCGCGAGGGCGGTCTCGATCGCCGGGACCAGCTTCTCCATGTGGCGGCCGGTGAGCGCAGAGACGTTCACGCGAGGCGCCCAGGCGACCTGCTGCATCTCGGTCTCGATCTCGCGCTCGAGGTAGTAGCGGCGCTCCTCGTCGAGCTCGTCCCACTTGTTGTACGCGATGACGATCGCGCGGCCGGCCTCGACGGCCATGGTGATGATGCGCTGGTCCTGGACGCTGATCGTCTCGGTGGTGTCGATCAGGATGACCGCCACCTCCGCCTTCTCGACGGCGGCGGCCGTGCGCAGGGAGGCGTAGTAGTCGGCGCCCTGCTGCAGGTGGACCTTCTTGCGGATGCCGGCGGTGTCGACGAACTTCCAGGTGATGCCGCCGAGCTCGATCAGCTCGTCGACCGGGTCGCGGGTGGTGCCGGCCAGCTCGTTGACGACGACACGGTCCTCCTTCGCGACCTTGTTGAGCAGCGAGGACTTGCCGACGTTCGGACGGCCGATCAGCGCGATCCGGCGCGGGCCGCCGGGGACGGCGCCGCCGAAGGTCTGCGCGGGAGCCTCGGGCAGGGCCTCCAGGACGGCGTCGAGCATGTCGCCGGTGCCGCGGCCGTGCAGCGAGGAGACCGGGTGCGGCATGCCGAGGCCGAGCGACCACAGGGAGGCCGCGTCGGCCTCGCCGCTCTGGCCGTCGACCTTGTTGGCGCACAGCACGACGGGCTTGCCCGCCTTGCGCAGCAGCCGTACGACGGCCTCGTCGGTGTCGGTGGCGCCGACCTTGGAGTCGACGACGAAGACGACCGCGTCGGCGGCCTCGATGGCGTATTCGGCCTGGGCGGCGACGGAGGCGTCGATGCCGAGGACGTCCTGCTCCCAGCCGCCGGTGTCGACGACCTTGAAGCGGCGGCCGGCCCATTCGGCCTCGTACGTGACGCGGTCGCGGGTGACGCCGGGCTTGTCCTCGACGACCGCCTCGCGGCGGCCGATGATCCGGTTCACCAGGGTCGACTTGCCGACGTTCGGGCGGCCCACGACGGCGAGGACGGGCAGCGGGCCGTGGCCCGCCTCCTCGATGGCGCCTTCGACCTCCTCGATGTCGAAGCCCTCTTCCGCGGCGAGCTCCATGAACTCCGCGTACTCGGCATCGCCAAGTGCTCCGTGGTCGTGCTGGTCGTTCATGAAGTCCGTTCCTCGTCGTTCGTGGTGGTCGGTGGTACCCGCGCAGCGCGGTTCCACTACTGGTTCAAGTCTCGCTCAGCGCCCGGTGAGGCGCTTGGCGTCGGCCAGGTGGGCGGTCAGCCGGTCCTGGATGCGTGTGGTGGCCTCGTCCATCGCGGTACGGGTACGTCGGCCCGTGCCGTCGCCGGCGTCGAAGGCGGAGCCGAAGACGACGTCGACCCGGCTCTTGAAGGGCGGCAGCCCCGGGATCAGCTTTCCGCGGTTCTCGCTGCTGCCGAGGACGGCCACGGGCACGATGGGCGCTCCGCTGCGGACCGCGAAGTACGCGAGACCCGCGCGCAGCGAGGCGAAGTCCCCCTCGCCGCGGGTGCCCTCGGGGAAGATCCCCAGGGCCCCTCCGTTGTCGAGCACCTTCAGGGCGCGGCCTATCGCCGTCCGGTCGGCGCCGGTGCGGTCGACCTTGACCTGCCCGATCCCGTCGAGGAAGGGGCCGAGCGGGCCGACGTACGCTTCCTTCTTGATCAGGAAGTGCAGGGGCCGCGGCGCGGTGCCCATGACCATCGGGCCGTCTATGTTGTGCGAGTGGTTCACGGCGAGGATCACGGGACCGGAGGCGGGCACCTTCCAGGCGCCCAGTACGCGCGGCTTCCACAGCCCGTACATGAGCCCGATGCCGATGCGCCTGCCGACCGCCGCACCCGTGAGGGAGGGCGATTCGCTCACTTGCGGCCCGCCCGCTTCTCTTCGACCAGGGTCACGACGCATTCGATCACCCGGTCGAGCGTGAGCTCGGTGGTGTCCACCTCGACGGCGTCGTCGGCCTTGGCCAGCGGGGAGGTCTTGCGGCCGGAGTCGGCCGCGTCGCGCTTGATCAGCGCCTCCTTGGTGGCCGCCAGGTCGGTGGCCTCCTTGCCGCGGAGCTCTCCGCTGCGCCGGGCGGCCCGCGCCCCGGCGGAGGCGGTCAGGAAGATCTTGAGGTCGGCGTCGGGCAGGACGGTGGTGCCGATGTCCCGGCCCTCGACGACGATCCCGTCGGCCTCCAGGGCCGCCGCGGCGGCGATGGAGCGCTGCAGCTCGGTGATCAGGGTGCGCACCTCGGGGACCGCGCTGACGGCGCTGACCTTGGAGGTGACCTCCTGGGTCCGGATCGGCCCGGCGGCGTCCAGCCCGTCGACGGTGATCGTGGGGCCGGCCGGATCGGTGCCGGACACGATGGACGGCTTGCCGGCGGCGACCGCGACGGCCTGCGGGTCGTCGGTGTCGACACCGTTGGTGATCATCCACCAGGTGATGGCCCGGTACTGGGCACCGGTGTCCAGGTAGCGCAGCCCGAGCTTGGCGGCCACGGCCTTGGAGGTGCTGGACTTGCCCGTGCCGGAGGGACCGTCGATGGCGACGATCACGGCGGACGGAGCTGCGGTTTCCACGGTGCGGGCACCTTCCTGGTTGCGCGTACGTGTCCGGGCGCGGCAAAACGCCCCTCCCCAAGGTTACCGGCCCCCCGACAGCTCCCGGCCCCGCCCTGCATTTCGGCTTCGCCGCACCGTCCGGCCCCGCGGGCGTTCGAGGCGTGGGGGATCCTCCCCGGACGGAGTCCGGGGAGGATCCCGGGCCGAGCCCCGATCCTCGTCCGCGGCGAAACCCTGGCCCTGATAAGGGCAGAGCCCCCGGCGGCGGCACCGCACCGCTACTGCTGCCGCAGCGCCCAGCCCCGTTCCCGCAGCTCGGCCGTCAGGCCGGCCACCGCCCGCGGCTCCACCATCAGCTGCACGAGCCCCGCCTGCTGCCCCGTCGCGTGCTCGATCCGCACGTCCTCGATGTTGACCCCCGCCCGCCCCGCATCGGCGAAGATCCGCGCCAGCTCCCCCGGCTGGTCGCTGATGAGCACGGCCACCATCTCGTAGACCGTCGGCGCCGCGCCGTGCTTGCCCGGCACCCGCACCCGGCCCGCGTTCCCGCGCCGCAGCACGTCCTCGATGCCCGCCGCGCCGCCGCGCCGCTTCTCCACGTCGGCCGACTGGAGGCCCCGCAGCGCCTCCACGGTCTCCTCCAGGTCGGCCGCGATCCCGGCGAGGACGTCGGCCACCGGTCCCGGGTTGGCCGAGAGGATCTCGACCCACATCCGGGGGTCGGAGGCCGCGATCCGGGTCACGTCCCTTATGCCCTGCCCGCACAGCCGGACCGCCGTCTCGTCGGCCTCCTCCAGCCGGGCCGCGACCATGCTGGAGACCAGCTGCGGGGTGTGCGAGACGAGCGCCACCGCCCGGTCGTGCGCGTCCGCGTCCATCACCACGGGGACGGCCCGGCACAGGGCCACCAGCTCCAGCGCGAGGTTCAGCACCTCGTGTTCGGTGTCCCGGGTCGGGGTCAGCACCCACGGGCGGCCCTCGAAGAGGTCCGCGGTGGCGGCGAGCGGTCCCGACTGCTCCTTGCCCGCCATCGGGTGCGTCCCGATGTACGCGGCGAGGTCGACGCCGAGCGCCGCCAGCTCCCGCCGCGGACCGCCCTTGACGCTGGCCACGTCCACGTAGGCCCGCGCCGCCTTGCGTCCGATCAGGTCGGCCAGGGTCGCCGCCACGTGGGCCGGCGGTACGGCGACGATCGCGAGGTCGACCTGGCCCTGGGGCGCCTCGTCGGTGCCGGCCCCGAGGGCGGCCGCCGTGCGGGCCCGGTCCGGGTCGTGGTCGGCGAGGTGCACGGTGATCCCGCGCGCCGCCAGGGCGAGCGCCGCGGAGGTGCCGATCAGTCCGGTTCCGATGACGACGGCAGTTCTCACGGGCGCTCCAGGGTTGCGTACGGCACGGTGACGGGACTGCCTGGCCAGGGTAGCCAGAGCGGACGCGCGAAGGCCCGGCGGTCCGTCCGGTGGGACGGCGGCCGGGCCCTGACGGACCGTCGTCCGCGACGGTCAGAGCACCTGCGCCTTGATGATGTCCTCCAGCGAGCCGGACGGGACCTGTCCCTGCGGCGTCAGCTTGTCGACCGCCTGCGGCAGGACCTGCGCGATCTGGTCGGCGGCCTGCTCCGGCGAGATGCCGGCCTGTTCCGCGGCCTTCTGCAGGGCCCCGTCCGGCAGCGCCTCCTTGATCTGGTCGGCGCTGACGGGCTTGTTCTCCCCGGTGCCGATCCAGGACTGCGCCTGGTCGGCGAGGCCGGACTTGGTCAGCATGTCCAGCAGGCCGCCGAGCGGATTGTTCGCGCCGTTGCCGCCGGCCGCCTGGCCGGCGCCGCCGCCCGTCAGCGCGCCGAGCAGCGAGCCGAGGATGTCGGCCCCGCCGCCGCTCCCGCCCTGGCCGCCGCCGCCCCCGAGGAGGCCGCCGAGAAGGGAGCCGAGGTCGTTACCCGCCATGGTCCTGCCTTTCGAAGAGGGGCCGGGCCGCGCGGCAGCGCCGTACCCGGCTTCGAGTCACGGACAATGTCACCCGTACCGCCTCATGTCGCCACCTGATGCGCGGGCCTCCGGCCGCTGCGGTAGAACGATCGGCATGATCTTCCACATCGTCCCGCTCGCCGACTGGGCCGCCGCGCCCGGGCTCCCGTTCGCCCCGCCCTCGCTGGACTCGGAGGGTTTCGTGCACTGTTCGGCCGATCGCCCCACGGCGCTCGCGATCGCCGACGCGCACTACCGCGGGGTGCCGGGTACGTTGCTCGCGGTGGAGCTCGACGAGGACGCCCTGACCGCGGAGGTCCGCCGGGAGGGTGAATCGGGCGTCCGCTACCCACATGTTCACGGCCCGCTGAACCGGGAGGCCGTGATCCACGTGTGGGAGGTCGTACGCACTCCTGGCAGTCCTGCCTCACTGGCCCCATGGGAACCGGTCCGGTGAGACGGCGCGGCACGCTTCACCTGAGGCTCGCCGCAGGCCAGGATGCTGCACGCCCTTCCCGGCCACAACGCGAGGAGAGACTCATGAGCGACCCCACGCACACCGCCCGGCGCACGGTACTGGCGGCGGGCGCGGCCGCCCTGGCAGGCGGTGCGCTCACCGCCTGCGGCAGCGACGGTGAGAAGTCCCCCGAGGGACAATCGAACGGCTCGGCGTCCGCACCCGCCGCCTCGACCGCCGCCACCCCGGAATCCGGTTCGGCGGGCGCGCAGGTCCTCGCCAAGACCGCCGACGTGCCCAAGGGCGGCGGCACGATCCTCAAGGAGGAGAAGCTCGTGGTCACCCAGCCCACGGCCGGGTCCTTCCGCTGCTTCACGGCGGTCTGCCCCCACCAGGGCTGCCTGGTGAACAAGGTGGAGAACGGGAGCATCGACTGCTCCTGCCACGGCAGCAAGTTCGCGATCGCGGACGGCGCGGTGACCAAGGGTCCGTCCACCAAGGGACTGGCGGAGAAGAAGATCAAGGTCGCGGCGGACGGCAATATCTCGCTCGCATAGCGGCAGGTCAGACACCCCATGTCGTTTGGTGTCAAGCGGCATGGGGGTGGGTGTGGTGGGACCAAGCGGTCGCTTCGTCGTAGCGGGTGCGGGTTTTGAGGCAGCCGTGGAGGATGCCGACGAGCCGGTTCCCGAGCTGGCGGAGGGCGGGGTTGTAGCCGGCCTCACGGGCGCGTTGCCTGTCGTAGTAGCCGCGGGCGCCGGGTGAGGACCGCAGGGCGGAGAACGCCTGGGTCTGAAGCGCGTCGGCGAGCCGGTTGTTGCGGACGTAGCGGGCCTGGACGGTGTGGCTCTTGCCGGAGGCCCTGGTGATGGGGCTCGTGCCGGCGTAGTTCTTGCGGGCCTTCGCGGACGTGTATCGGGTGGGGTCGTCTCCGAACTCGGCGAGCACCCGGGCGCCGACGATCTCACCGATGCCGGGCATCGAGAGGTAGATCTCAGCGTCCGGGTGCGCCAGAAAATGTGCCCTCACCTGCTCTTCCATCACGGCGATCTGCTCGTTCAACGCGATGATCAGACGGGCGTGAGCGGTGGCGGCGGCCGCGTAGGCGGCGGTGACCGGCTCGGGCAGGCCGAGCTGCCGCTCACGCAGCGCGCTCTGGACGGTGGCCGCTTTCGCGTCCCGGTTGTGGCGGCGGTGGCGGGTCAGGACGGCGGTGATCTGGGTGCGGGTCAGCTTCGCCGCCGTGGCCGGGGTGGGTGCCTTGATCAGCAGTTCCAGCGCGTCGGTGCTGGTCAGGGTCAGGTCCGAGTAGGCGTTCAGGGCGGCGGGGAAGTACTCGCGCAGTGTGGTGCGCAGCCGCTGGAAGGTGCGGGTGCGTTCCCAGATGAGGGTCTGGTGGGCGCGGGCGACGACCTTGACGGCCTGGGCCGCCTCGCTGTCGCCGGCCACCGGCCGCAGCTGGGCCCGGTCGATGCGGACCATGTCGGCGAGCGCGTGCGCGTCGCCCTTGTCGCTCTTGGCTCCGGAGGAGCCATACCGTTCCTTGAAGCGGTTGACCTGCCGGGGGTTGACCGCGAACACCTGGTAGCCGGAGGCGATCAGGGCCTGCACCCACGAGCCGCGGTCGGTCTCGATTGCGACCACGACGCCGGCCGGGTCCAGGTCCTCACCGCCGTGGCGGGCGACGAGTTCGTGCAGTTTCGCGATGCCCGCCACTCCTTCGGGCAGGTTCGCGGCGGCCAGTTTCCGGCCGGTCTCGTCCTGGACCTCGACATCATGGTGGTCCTCGGCCCAGTCATCACCGATCAGCAGCAACAGACCCT
The DNA here is from genome assembly GCF_035989305.1 of Streptomyces sp. NBC_01233. Classification (NCBI taxonomy): domain Bacteria; kingdom Bacillati; phylum Actinomycetota; class Actinomycetes; order Kitasatosporales; family Streptomycetaceae; genus Streptomyces; species Streptomyces sp. NBC_01233. The sequence continues at coordinate 2,187,230 of NZ_CP108514.1, forward strand.
CCCCGGTCACGTACTTCACCCAGCGGTGCAGCCTGCGGAAGGCACGGCACGCGGCCTAATGGATCCAGTGCTCACGCCCCGTGGGGCGGGCACGCCACCCCATCAGCGGTCTGGCCTCCCGGCCGACCAGCAAGGGCACGGTCTGACCTCAGAGCTCGAAGGCTCCGGCGTCGAAAGTGCTCACCAGCTGGCGGCTACGGAACCGAGCATTCCCCGGTTCCGTAGCTCCCATTAGGCGTCTACCCTCCCCGGATGGACGATCTGACGCTGGTACGGGACCACACGGTCTACCGGTGTGTGATGGGTTCCCGGGCGTTCGGGCTGGCGACGGAGGCGAGCGACACCGACCGGCGCGGTGTCTACCTCGCCCCGACGCCGCTGTTCTGGCGGTTCGAGAAGCCCCCCACGCACGTGGAGGGCCCGCGGGACGAGGAGTTCTCCTGGGAGCTGGAGCGCTTCTGCGCACTCGCGCTGCGGGCCAACCCGAACATCCTGGAGTGCCTGCACTCCCCCCTGGTGGACGAGCTCACGCCGGTGGGTGAGGAACTGCTCTCGCTGCGCGAGGCCTTCCTCTCCCGCCGGGCCCACACCACCTTCAGCCGGTACGCCGCCTCCCAGCACGGCAAACTCCTCGCCGACGTCCGCGTCCACGGCGCCCCGCGCTGGAAGCACGCCATGCACCTGCTGCGCCTGCTGCTGTCCTGCCGCGACCTGCTGCGCACGGGCCGCCTGAGCATCGATGCCGGCCCGCACCGCGACCGCCTCCTCGCCGTCCGCCGCGGGGAGCTCGCCTGGGACGAGGTCGACGCCTGGATGGCCCGTCTCCAGGAGGAGACCGAGACCGCCCTGGCCACCACTCCCCTGCCCGCGGAGCCGGACCTCGCCCGTGTCGAGGACTTCCTGGTGCGGGCCCGCCGCGCGTCAGTCGCGTAGCGCCCGGCGCCGTACGACGAACTCGTCGAGGGCGTCGTACGCCGACCCGTGCTCGGGCAGCGCGGAGGCGGACCGCGCCCCGTCCAGGACCGCGTGCAGCGCCTCGAAGTCCGCGCGCACCCCGCCGACGGCCGGGCCCTCGTAGCCCCCGTGTTCGGCGGCGGCCTTCGCCTCGATCAGGGCGGCGAGGTACGGGGGCGCCTCGGGCACCTCGGCCAGCAGGGTCGGCAGGTGCGCCTGCACCGTGCCCGACCGCATCAGGTGGATGCCGGTCAGCAGCGCCCGGAACGCGTAGAGCAGCGGCTTGAGTTCGGCGGCCTTCTCGAAGAGCCGCCACTGCGTGTTGGCGAACCCCCGGTAGTGGTGGGCGTGGTGGGAGGTCAGCACGCCCGGGGCCAGCGCGATCAGCTCCTCGTGCGCCGGTGTCGTGTGGACCACGAGCGGGGAGAGCAGCTGTTCCAGGACGTAGCCGTTGCGGTTCAGCATCAGGCGGACAAACTTGCGCAGGTCGTGCGTGACGAGGTCCATCTCCACGTCGTCCCGGTCCCACATGCGGGTGCGGGTCTCCTCCGGTTCGCGCAGGCCGAGGAGGGCCTGCGCCGGCAGGAGATGGGCGCCCCGCAGGTCGATGTCGGAGTCCCGGGACGGGAAGCCGTACAGGTGGGCGCCCGACACCGTGGCGAAGAGCAGCGGATCGGGCTGCTCCGCCACGACGGGGGTCAGGTCGATACTCAGTGCGTCCAGCATGGATCAAGCATCCCAAAGGGTGCCGAAGGCCAGGAGTTCGTCCCGGTACTCGATGCGGCCCTCCCAGTCCCGGGGCCAGACGTCGGCGCCGAGGTGGGCTCCGGCGAAGGCGCCGGCGAGACAGGCTATGGAGTCCGAGTCGCCCCGCGTGCAGGCCGCCCGGCGCAGGGCCAGGAGGGGCTCGTCGGGGAAGAGGAGGAAGCACTGGAGGGCCGTGGCGAGGGCTTCCTCGGCGATCCAGCCGTCGCCGGTGGTCAGGCAGGGGTCGGTCTCCGGGGAGGGGGACCGCAGGGCGGCCGCCAGCCGGTCCAAGGCCGCCAGGCACTCGTCCCAGCCCCGCGCCATGAAGGACTCGGGCGAGGCGTCGCTGGCGGTCCGCATCCAGAGGTCGCCGAGCCAGCGCTCGTGGTAGCGGGTGCGGTTCTCCAGGGCGTACGAGCGCAGCCGTCCGACCAGGCCCGTCACCTCGGTGCCCGCGGCCAGCAGGTGCACCGCCCGCGCCGTCAGGTCGGAGGCGGCGAGCGCCGTCGGGTGGCCGTGGGTGAGGGCCGACTGGAGCTGGGCGGCGCCCGCCCGCTCCTCGTCCGTCCAGCCCGGCACCAGCCCGACCGGGACCACGCGCATGTTCGCGCCGCAGCCCTTGGAGCCGACCTGGCTGGCCTCCCGCCAGTCCCGCTCGGGCAGGTTCAGGAGGCTGCAGGCCTTGAGGCAGGTGTTCCCGGGTGCCCGGTTGTTCTCCGGGGAGTGGTACCAGTCGACGAACTCCTCGCGGACCGGGCGGGCCAGGCGCAGCGGGCCGATCGGGCCGCGCTCCGCGGCGGTGCGCATCCCGCGCGCGAGGGCGAGGGTCATCTGGGTGTCGTCCGTGACGATCGCCGGGCGGGGGAGCTTCATCTCCCGCCACGGGCCCGTCTTGGCCAGGATCGAGGGCACGTCGTTGAACTCGGTCGGGAAGCCGAGGGCGTCGCCCAGGGCCAGGCCGATCAGGGCGCCCGTCGCGGCTCGCTTCGTCATCGGGTAGGTCCTTCCGGTCGGAGCAGAGGGGGATGGAGGGCGGTCGCCGGGCCGGGCCGGTAGAGGGCGGCCGGTTTGCCGCGGCCGCCGGTCAGCCGGGCGGCGCCCGGCACGGCCTCGACGAACCCGGGCGTCGTCAGGACCTTGCGGCGGAAGTTGGGGCGGTCGAGGGCGGTGTCCCAGACGGTCTCGTAGACGGCCCGGAGCTCGCCCAGGGTGAACTCGGGCGGGCAGAAGGCGGTGGCCAGGCAGGTGTACTCCAGCTTCGAGCCGATCCGCTCCCGTGCGTCCGCCAGGATCACGGCGTGGTCGAAGGCGAGGTCGCAGACCTCCCCGACCGGCAGCCAGCGGGCGTGCGCCGCGTCCCCGCCGCCCTCCGCCGCCGGCTCGGGCATGTCCGGGACGAGGGCCGTGAAGGCCACCGAGACCACCCGCATCCGCGGATCCCGGTCCGGTTCGCTGTACGTGCGCAGCTGCTCCAGGTGGAGCGCCGCCACCACCCGCTCCGGCAGGCCGGTCTCCTCGGCCAGTTCGCGCCGGGCGGCGGCCTCCGCGGACTCCCGCGGCAGGACGAAGCCCCCGGGCAGCGCCCAGGCCCCCGCGTACGGCTCCTGGCCGCGCCGGATCAGCAGCACGTGCAGGGCCCCGTCGCGCACGGTGAACACGGCCAGGTCGACCGTCACCGCGAACGGCTCGAAGGCGAGCGGAGCGAGATGGGGGTCCCCCCGGCCGGAGGCTGGGGGAGGGTCATAGCCGGCGGTCATCGGTTCTCCGGAAGGGGGTCGGTGAAGTGCCAGCCCTCGGCCAGCAGCTCGTCCACGGCAGCGACGGCCGTCTCCAGCCGGGCCGCCCGGTCCCCGCGCACGACGAGGAAACGCCTCCCGGTGCGCTCCAGTTCCGCCCGGAACCGCCCGGTCATCCAGGGTCTGAGCTGCGGTCCGTCCCGCAGCCCGTCGTCCTCGAAGGGCACGTCGGCGTGGTCGGTCAGCAGGTACAGGTCCCGTCGGGTCAGGGCGGCGGCCCGCTCGACCTCGGGGTTGCGGTCGCCCATGTACCGCTCGTGCCAGATCCCGGTCGCGAAGGAGTCGGTGTCGCAGAACAGCACCGGGGAGCCGAGCCGGGCGGCCCGCTCCTCGTCCGCGTCCTGGTGGCGCGCGATGACCGGGAACTCCTCCGAGGTGAAGGACACGTCCGCCCAGGACGCCGCCGGGTCGGCCGCGCGGGCCGCCGCCAGCTTCTCCTCGCTGTACCGGCGGCCGTACTCGGCGACCCAGCCGGTCTTGGCCCAGACGCCGCCGAGCCGCCGGTAGTGGTCCGCCAGGGCGCGCGACAGCGTGGTGGTCCCGGTGGACTCCGCGCCCAGGACGACGACCCGCCGGGTCAGCGCGGCGCGCACGGCCGGCCCGAGGAACTCCCAGGAGCCGACCGGGTCCCTGCGGACCGCCGTCCCGGACACCGGGAACAGCGTCCGCTCCCGGTCCACCAGGACCTCCTCGGCGCCGAACCGCCGGGCGAGCTCGCTCCCGTACTCCTCCGAGGTGAACACGGCGTCCACCCGTCCGGGGACCGCGCCGCGGAAGACGGCCATGTGCGCCTCCCAGATCTCCGGGTCGTGCAGGTCGACCGGGATGTCGTCGACCGCGCCGACGACCTCGGCCCCGGGGTGCGCCTCGCGCATCCAGGCGATCCGGTCTGCGAGCGGGACCGACTCCACCGAGGCCGCGCACACCAGCACCGTCAGCCGCTCGCACTGGTCCTGGGCGGTGCGCACGAGGTGGTGGTGCCCGGCGTGCGGCGGGTAGAACTTGCCGAGGACCAGGCCGTGCCCGTGGCGTCTCATGCCGTCGTCTCCACAGCCGTACGGGCGTCCGCCGCGCGCAGCGTGCGCCGCCAGCCTAGGAGTCCGGCCACGCACAGGACGAGGAAGCCGACGTAGAGCGCCGAGGTCAGGTAGAGCCCCTTGTGCGCGTAGAGCGGGATGTAGACGAGGTCGGCGGCGATCCACAGCCACCAGGACTCCACGAGCTTGCGGCACTGCCCGTAGGTGGCGACGAGCGAGAGCCCGGTGGTCAGCGCGTCCCAGAACGGGACGGTGGAGTCGGTGGCCCGGCTCAGCAGCAGCGTGAGCCCGAGCACCGCCACCGCCCCCGCCGCGGCGAGCCCGGCCCATTCGGTGCGCGTGGTGCGGCGCACCGGCAGGGCCTCGGCGGATCCTGGTCCACCCCCGTGGGTCCAGGACCACCAGCCGTAGGCGGCGAGGGCGATGAAGACGATCTGGAGCCCGGCATCGGCGTAGAGGCCGGCCTGGGCGAAGAGCACGATGAAGAAGACGTTGTTGGCGATGCCGATCGGCCAGTTGGCGACGTGCTGCCGGGCGACCAGCCAGACGCACAGGGCGCCGGTGGCGAAGCCGAGCACCTCGGTCCAGCTCAAAGTCCAGTTCATGCCGGCTCCCACTCCCTTTAATAGTCATAGCGACTATAAACAGGAGTGTGGGGTCGGGGCAAGCGAAAAGCCCGCAGTGCACGGGGCACTGCGGGCTCTTCTCGGGGAGCGGGGGGGTCTACAGACCGACCTCGCGCATCAGCATGCCGACCTCGGTGTTGGTCAGGCGGCGCAGCCAGCCGGACTTCTGGTCGCCCAGCTCGATCGGCCCGAAGGAGGTCCGGACGAGCTTCTCGACCGGGAAGCCGGCCTCCGCCATCATGCGGCGGACGATGTGCTTGCGGCCCTCGTGGAGGGTCACCTCGACCAGGTAGTTCTTGCCGACCTGGTCGACGACCCGGAAGTGGTCGGCGCGGGCGTAGCCGTCCTCCAGCTCGATGCCGTCCTTGAGGCGCTTGCCGATCTCACGCGGCAGCGGGCCGGTGATCGCGGCGACGTAGGTCTTCTTCACGCCGTACTTCGGGTGCGTGAGGCGGTGGGCCAGCTCACCGTGGTTGGTGAGCAGGATGATGCCCTCGGTCTCCGTGTCGAGCCGGCCGACGTGGAAGAGACGCGTCTCACGGTTGGTGACGTAGTCGCCCAGGCACTGGCGGCCGTCGGGGTCCTCCATGGTGGAGACGACACCGGCGGGCTTGTTCAGCGCGAAGAACAGGTACGACTGGGTGGCAACGGTCAGGCCGTCCACCTTGATCTCGTCCTTCGGCTGGACGCGCTTGCCCTGCTCCAGCACGATCTCGCCGTTGACCTCGACGCGGGCCTGCTCGATGAGTTCCTCGCAGGCGCGGCGCGAGCCCATGCCGGCGCGGGCGAGCACCTTCTGCAGACGCTCACCCTCCTCCTCGGCGCCCGGGAAGGTCTTCGGGGTCTTGATCACGGGCTTGTCGGCGTACCGGTCGCGCACGCGCTCCTCGATGCGCGCGTCCAGCTCGCGCGGGCGGGACTGGCCGCTGCGGCTGCCCGGGCCGCTGCGCGGGCCGCCGGCCCCGCCGATGCCGGGGGTCTTGGAGGTCTTGGGGCCACCCTTGGCGCCACCGCGCGCGGCCGCGCCACGGGCACCGCCGCCGCCGGCCTTGGGGCCGCTGCGACCGCTGCGCTCACCCTCGGGGCCCACGTCGTAGCGGCGCTCCTCGGGGCGCGGGTTGCGGATCCGCGGCGGCGGAGCCTGGTCGCGGTCGCGCGCGTCCGAGCCGCCGCCCTGGTAGCCGCCGCCGGAGCCGCCGCCCTGGTAGCCGCCGGAGCTGCCGCCGCGGTAACCGCCGCCGCCTCCGGTGGAGCCGCCGCCCTGGTAGCCGCCGGAGCTGCCGCCGCGGTAACCGCCGCCGCCTCCGGTGGAGCCGCCGCCCTGGTAGCCGCCGGAGCTGCCGCCGCGGGAGCCGCCGCTGCGGCCACCGCCGGAGGAGCCGCCGCGGGAGCTGCCACCGCCGGAGGAGCCGCCGCGGGAGCCGCCACCGCCGGAGGAGCCGCCGCCGCGGTAGTTGCCGCCGCCGGAGGAGGAGCCGCCGCGGGAGTTACCGCCGCGTCCGCCACCACCGCCGCCGCCGCTGTTCCTGTTGCCGCCACCGTTGCCGTTGCCGCTGCTTCGCATCAAAGTTCCGTCGTCTTGTCGTCGTCTTCATCGGTATCCGGTGAGTCCGGATCGAACGACGGCACACCTTCTTGCGTCTCGGCTTCGATCGCGTCCGCCTCGGGGAGGAAGGGCGCGAGCTCCGGGAGCTCGTCCAGGCCTCGTAGGCCCATCCGCTCCAAAAAGTGGTTCGTCGTCCTGTACAGGATCGCACCTGTTTCGGGTTCCGTCCCCGCCTCCTCCACCAGACCGCGCTGGAGGAGGGTCCGCATGACCCCGTCGCAGTTGACTCCGCGCACCGCCGAGACCCGCGACCGGCTCACCGGCTGGCGGTACGCGACGACCGCCAGGGTCTCCAGGGCCGCCTGGGTGAGCCGGGCCTGCTGGCCGTCCAGTACGAAGCCCTCGACGGCCGGGGCGTACTCCGCCCGGCTGTAGAACCGCCAGCCGCCCGCGACCAGCCGCAGCTCGAATCCCCGGCGCGCGGCCGTGTACTCGTCGGCGAGCTCGCGCAGCGCGTGCGCGACCTCGCGCGGGGTGCGCTCCAGCACCTTCGCGAGGTGCGCCTCGGTCGCGGGCTCGTCCACGACCATGAGCACGGCCTCCAGGGCCGGCTTCAGCTCCAGCGCGGCCACCGCGCTCGCTTCGCTGCTCAATCCTTCGCCTCCACGATCTGGTCGAACTCGTCGGTCACGGTCGGCATGCCGTCGCCGTCCCCGCCGCTCCAGCGCACGGTGAGGGTCTGCAGTGCCTCCTCCTGGTCGAGGACCACCGCCTTCTCCCGGTAGAGCTCCAAGAGGGCCAGGAAGCGCGCGACGACGGTGAGCGTGTCGTGGGCGTCCTCGGTGAGCTCCTGGAAGGTGGCCTCCCCGCGCGCCTTCAGCACCCGCACCACGAGCCCGGCCTGCTCGCGCACGCTGACGAGGGGCGCGTGGATGTGGTCCACGTACACCTGGGGCTTGGCCTTCGGCTGCATGGCCTTGACGGCGAGCCGGGCGAACCCTTCCGCTCCGATGCTGATGACGACCTCGGGCAGCAGGTCCGCGTGGTGCGGCTCCAGGCCCACGGTCCTCGGGTACCGCCTCCCCTCGGCCTCGGCCCGCCTCTCGAAGATCTCGGCGATCTGCTTGTACGCGCGGTACTGCAGCAGGCGCGCGAACAGCAGGTCCCTGGCCTCGAGGAGGGCCAGGTCCCCCTCGTCCTCGACCTCGGCGGCCGGCAGCAGCCGGGCGGCCTTCAGGTCGAGGAGGGTGGCGGCGACGACGAGGAACTCGGTGGTCTGGTCGAGATCCCAGTCCGGCCCCATGGCCCGGATGTGGGCCATGAACTCGTCGGTGACCTTGGACAGCGCCACCTCGGTGACGTCGAGCTTGTGCCGCGAGATCAGCTGGAGCAGCAGGTCGAAGGGCCCCTCGAAGTTGTCGAGCCGCAACGTGAACCGCCCGTCGCCTCCGGCGGGGCCGGCAGGCACTCCGGCCCGGGCCGAGCCGCCTGCGGCGGGGGCTGCGGCGGCGCCCCCGGCCGAGCCGGCAGCGTCCGCGCCCACGGCAGGGTCGCCTCCGGCCGAGGCGGGAGAGCCCTCGACCCCGGCCGGGCCGCCGCCCGCCGCCGCGTCGGCCTGCCTCGGCCCCGGCTGCTCCTGCTGCGGGCCTGTGGGCCCTCCGGAGGGCCCGGAGGTCTCCCGGGGCTCCGCCCCGCCGTCCACCACCGCGAGCCGCACAGCGGGCACATCAGGCTCGGCTTCGCCACCTGCGACCGGGGCTGCGGCGCCCCTGGCGGGGGCGGCAGCGGCCTCGGCGCCTGTGGCGGGGTTGCCGGCGGGGGTGTCGTCAGGCGCCGGGTCGGCCTGCTTCGGCCCACGTTGCTCCTGCTGGGGGTCTGCGGGCCCCTCCGGGGGGCCGGGGGCCGGGCGGGGCTCCGGGCCGCCCTCCGCCGCCGCGGGCCGCGCAGCGGGCTCGTCAGGGGCTTCGGGGCCCACTCCCCCGTCGGCCGCGTCGGGGTTGCCGGGGCCGCGCCCCAGCAGTCGCCGGGGCGGTCGGCCGGATTCGGCGGGGAAGGGCATTGCGGTCCAGGTGGTGCGCAGGGGCAGCGGCGGCGGGCTGGGTGACAGCCACGAGCAGCCTAGTGCTGCGGCCGGAAAGTCCCGCCGGGGCGCGGCGTCCGGTGCGGCGCATCGCACGGCACAGGGCGGCCGCACGGGACGTACGGCAGTACTTCGCCGTCCGGCAACGCCGCCGGTGTGGCCGGAAGGCCCCGCCGGGGCGCGGCCTCGCAGGGCGGAGGGCCGGCGCCCGCGCTGGGCGTACGGACGTACTGCGCCGTCCGGCAGCGCCGCGAGGTGCGGCCGCGTTCGCCCGGGCCGGGTGGTCCCGGCGGCGCGGCGAGGTGGGGTGCCGGGCCCGGCTGGGCCTCGGCGTCCGGGTGGGGCCCGGAACCCGGCGGGGGTGCCGGGGCTCCGGGAAGCCCGGCCGCAGGCCGGTCAGCGGCCGCGCAGCCGCCGTACGAGGATGCTCGCGTCCCCGCGGGATTCGAGATCGGCGAGGACGACCGCCACCGCCTCACGGACGATGCGGCCGCGGTCGACGGCGAGCCCGTGCTCCCCGCGCAGCACCAGCCGCGCGTGTTCCAGGTCCATGAGCTCCTCGGCGGAGACGTAGACCGTGATCTTCTCGTCGTGCCGTTCGCGGCCGCTGGGCCGCCGGTTCGCGCCGCGGCCCTGTCCCTTGCCCCGGCGGGTCGCGCCGGTCGGGGCGGTGACCGCCCCGCCGGCCGGGCCGGCGGGGCTGACAGAACCTTCCTGCGGTCGCCGCGGTTGCCCCACGACGGGCCCGCCGGACGCCGTACCGGCCTCAGCCTCCCGGCTGCGGCCCTCCCCCGCCGTGCCCTCGGCCGAACTGGCCGAGTGTTCCGCGACGGGTGCCTCCTCGACCCCGCGCCGCGGCGAGGACGACTGGAGCGCCATCCCCCCGGTCGTACGGAACAGTTCGTCGGCTCCGGGCAGACTCACTCGGCGTGACACCGGGCGAGCACCTCCCTGGCCAGCTGGCGGTAGGCGGCGGCGCCGACGGAGTTGGACGCGTACGTCGTGATCGGCTCACCGGCGACCGTGGTCTCCGGGAAGCGCACCGTACGGCCGATGACCGTGTGGTAGACGTGGTCGTCGAAGGCCTCGACGACGCGCGCCAGCACCTCACGGCTGTGCACCGTACGGGAGTCGTACATCGTGGCGAGGATGCCGTCGAGCTCCAGCTCGGGGTTGAGCCGCTCCTGCACCTTCTCGATGGTCTCGGTCAGCAGCGCCACGCCGCGCAGCGCGAAGAACTCGCACTCCAGCGGCACGATGACCTTGTGAGCCGCCGTCAGGGCGTTCACGGTCAGCAGACCGAGCGAGGGCTGACAGTCGATCACGATGTAGTCGTAGTCGGCCATCAGGGGCTTCAGGGCCCGCTGCAGGGTGGACTCGCGCGCGACCTCACTGACCAACTGCACTTCCGCAGCGGACAGGTCGATGTTGCTCGGCAGCAGGTCCATGTTGGGGACCGCCGTCTTGAGCAGCACCTCGTCGGCCGACATGCCCCGCTCCATGAGCAGGTTGTAGACCGTCAGGTCGAGTTCCATCGGGTTCACGCCGAGACCCACGGACAGTGCGCCCTGCGGGTCGAAGTCGACGAGCAGCACGCGGCGCCCGTACTCGGCGAGCGCGGCACCCAGGTTGATGGTCGACGTGGTCTTGCCCACGCCGCCCTTCTGGTTGCACATCGCGATGATCTTCGCCGGACCGTGGTCGGTCAGCGGACCCGGGATCGGGAAGTACGGGAGCGGGCGTCCGGTCGGGCCGATCCGCTCACGGCGCTGGCGGGCAGCGTCGGGGGCGAGGGTGGCCGCGTACTCGGGGTCCGGTTCGTACTCCGCGTCGGGGTCGTAGAAGTGCCCCTCGGGCACATTGTCGTAGTCGGCGAAACCAGTGGGCTTTTCGCCGCTCAGGTCGCCGGCCCTGGAGTTCACGTCTAGGCCGTCCATGCTCTTTTGGGGCGTCGTCATGTGCTGGTGGTTTGCGAAGGTGCGTACCGCGACGGAGCCGACGGCTTCGAGCCCGGTGGGGCCTTGGCCCCGCTCGGGCATCCCTGCTCGACCACCCCCAGGGGCAAATGTCGACTCATTCACAAGTCGTCTTACCTCCTCGGACGTGACCAGGACACTTATCGATAGGTCAGCGTGGCACCATGCCGACGGTTGGCGACTCTATGGCGTGTCACCACTCAGCGGCAACACAATCCGCCGGACCCGGCGCGATGTGTCGGCAACCGAACACCACTCTGTCAAGGGCGTGCGAGCTGTCGCTGCGAAGTTTCGCGGGTGCGCGAAAGGGTTAAAGGGTTACGTTCGAGGCGAGTTGAGCGGGGTCTCGGAACACGCCGCAAACGCGTCCGGCCGGACCTTGCGGGCAAGGTCCGGCCGGATACGTGAGATTGACGTCAGTCGTTGACGCGTCAGCCGAGCAGCGTGCTCAGCTCGAGGGTCTCGAGGCCGTGGGCCTCGGCGACGGGACCGTAAACGACCTGCCCGTCATGGGTGTTGAGGCCCAGCCCGAGCGCGGGGTCACGACGCAGCGCCTCGACCCAGCCGAGGTTCGCGAGCTGCACGATGTAGGGCAGCGTGGCGTTCGTCAGCGCGTAGGTGGAGGTGTTCGGCACCGCGCCCGGCATGTTGGCGACGCAGTAGAAGACCGAGTTGTGGACCTGGAAGGTCGGCTCGGCGTGAGTGGTCGGACGGGAGTCTTCGAAGCAGCCGCCCTGGTCGATCGCAATGTCGACAAGTACACTTCCGGGCTTCATCTTGGCGACGAGCTCGTTGGTGACCAGCTTCGGCGCCTTCGCACCCGGGATCAGGACCGCGCCGATGACGAGGTCGGCCTCGACGACGGCCTTCTCGAGCTCGTAGGCGTTGGAGACGATCGTCTTGATCTTCGTACCGAAGATCTTGTCGGCCTCGCGGAGCTTGTTGATGTCGCGGTCGAGCAGGGTCACGTGGAAGCCCATGCCGATGGCGATCTGCGCGGCGTTCCAGCCGGAGACGCCGCCGCCGATGACCACGCACTCACCGGCGTGGGTGCCGGGGACACCGCCCGGGAGGACGCCGCGGCCGCCGGCCGAGCGCATCAGGTGGTAGGCGCCGACCTGCGGGGCCAGTCGGCCCGCGACCTCGGACATCGGGGCGAGCAGCGGCAGCGCGCGGTTCGCGAGCTCGACCGTCTCGTACGCGATGGCGGTGGTGCCGGACTCCAGCAGGGCGTCCGTGCACTCGCGGGAGGCCGCCAGGTGCAGGTAGGTGAAGAGCGTCTGGTCCTTGCGGAGGCGGTGGTACTCCTCCGCGATCGGCTCCTTGACCTTCAGCAGCAGGTCGGCGGTGGCCCAGACCTCGTCGGCGGTGCCGAGGATCTCCGCACCGGCCGAGACGTACTCGGCGTCCGTGATCGAGGAGCCGACACCGGCGTTCTGCTCGATGAAGACCTGGTGGCCGTTGCGGACCAGCTCATGCACGCCGGCGGGCGTGATGGCGACCCGGAACTCGTTGTTCTTGACCTCGCGGGGGATGCCGACCTTCATCGTCGATCACGGTCCTTGGCTCAGGGGATTTTTCGGGGCACTTCCATACATACCCGCCCACAAAAACGCGCAACGGGATGCACCACGGGATGTCGTGGTGAAGCCAGTCTAATGAAGGACGACGCGCTGTCTAGCCTTGCAAACAAATAATCTCAGTCGATATCACTGCGGATTTCGCAGGCTGCGGGGTCGTCTCCCAGCAATCTGTCGGCTGCGGAGCGGTGCAGCCTTGCGGCTGCGGGGTCGCCCAGCCGGTCGAGCGTGTCGGCCAGCCGGACCTGCAGCGCGGCCTGAAGCCGCTGGTCGCCGGCCCTGCGCGCGAGCTCCACCGCCTCCCGGCAGGTGTGCAGCGATTCCTCGGGCCGTCCCGCGTACTCCTGGACCCGCGCCATCTCGCTCAACGCCTTTGCCTGACCCGGCACATCGGCCAGTTTCCGGTAGCCCGCGGCGGCGGCCCGCCAGCTGCGCAGCGCGTCCCCGTACCGGCCCGCATACGTGTGCACGTTCCCGAGCCGCCCGTACAGCCGGGCCTCGTCCGCGCGCTCCCCCCGCGCGAGGGCCTGGGAGAGCGCCCGGCCGAACCAGTCGGCGGCCCGGTGCCAGTCCGCCAGCTCCTGGTACGCGCCGCCTACGGATTCCATCGCCCGGCCGGTCGCGTACGGATCGTTCGCCGCCCTTCCGGCGTCCAGCGCGGCCCGGTAGCGCTCCAGGGCCTCCTGGGTCCGGCCGGTCTCGGCGTCCAGGTCGGCCAGGTTCAGCAGCGCCGCGGCCTGCTCCCGGTGCAGGTCGCGGCGCTCCGCCACGTCCAGGACCAGCCGGTGCAGCCCGTACAGCTCGGGGGCGGCCCCGGCGGTGCCCCGGTGCTCCGCCAGGGCCCGTACGAGGGCCGCGACCAGCCGGCGGGCCAGGGTGTCCAGCTCCCCGTCGGCCACCGCCAGGGAGGCCGCCGCGTCGAGCGCGGGCAGCCGGGTGTCCAGCCAGGTGGCGGCGGCCCGCCGGTCCGGGAACCGCAGGGCGCGCGGCAGCCCGTCCAGCACCTCCCGCACGTCCTCCTCGCCGACCACCGCCATGGCCCGGCAGGAGTGCAGCAGCCGTACGGTGCGCTCCAGCATCCGGGCACGGGCCAGCTGGACCTCGGCCGGCCGCTCCTTGGCCTCCAGCAGGGCCTGGAGCAGGGGGGCGAGGCAGCCGGGCAGCAGGAACAGCCCGTCGTGGGCCGGGTGTACGAGCCCCAGCCCGGCGAAATCGTCCAGCGTGGCCTGGGCCGCGGCCACGGAGCAGCCGGCGAGGGCGGAGGCGGTGTGCGAGTCGACGAGGCCGGCGGGGGCCAGCGGCAGCAGCCGCAGGGTCCGCTGGGCGGGCTGCGGCAGGGACTCGTAGGCGAGCCGGAAGCACCGGGCGAGCGGGCCGCCGGTACTGGCCGGCATCTCGTGCAGCTGCTTGGCCACGTCGGAGACCGAGGCCTTGGGGTGGGCGGCGAGCCATCCGCCGACGAGGCAGAGCGCGGCGGGCTGGCCCCCGCACTCCTCGGCGAGGGCCTCGGCGGCCCGGGGGTCGGCGGTGACGCGGGTGTCGCCGATGTGCTGGGCGAGCAGCTCCACGGCGGAAGGCGTGTCGAGCCCGCCGAGGGTGCAGGGCCGCACGTCGGGGATCCCCGTAAGCGGCCCCTCGGCGGTGACCACGACGAGGCACTCGGGGGTGTCCGGGAGCAGGGCGTCGACCTGATGCGGATCGGCGGCGTCGTCGACCAGGATGATCACCCGCCGCCCGTCGAGCGCGGTGCGCAGGGCGGAGCTCAGCTCGTCCTCGCCGGCCCCGGGCGGGGTGGGCCGCCCCAGCCCCTCCAGCAGGCCCCTGACGGCCCGCTCGGTGGCCACGGTCTCCCCTCCGGGGCGGGTGAGCCGGGTCCGGAGCACCCCGTCGGGATACTCCTCGGCGACCTCGCGGACGAACTCCTCGGCGAGGGCCGTCCGGCCGGAGCCCGGCCGCCCGGCGACGAGCAGCACCCTCGCCCGGGGCGCCTTGGCCTTCCGGCCGGAGAGGGTGTCGAGCCCGGTCCGCGCGATGTCCTCGCGCAGCTCCTTGAGCTCACGCCGCCGCCCGACGAAATCCGTCACGGATCCGCTCCTCTCCCTGCCTTCGGATGGCGAGCGTAGTTCACGCAGAGCGACGACCCGTGTGGAGCGCGGCGGGCAAATCCCCCAATCGGACCAGCGGATGGTCCTCTTTTTCACGTGCCGCTCGCGCGGACTCCGCCCTGGCGGGCCTCCCCGGCTTCCCGCCGCTGCGCCGGACTCCGTCCGTCGTCCCCCGGGCGGGGCTTCGGGGCGTGCCCGGGCCGTCCGCCGGCTGCGGGCCCGCCGCTGCGCGGAGCCGCCCCCCACCCGCCCTTCCACCGTTCCGCGGGGCTCCGCCCCGGACCCCGGTCCTCAAACGCCGGACGGGCTGAATTTTCCAGCCCCGCCGCACCACCCAGCCCCGCCGGCGTTTGAGGCGATCTTTCAGCCCCGCCGGCGTTTGAGGCGCTGGGGTCCCCCCGGACGAAGTCCGGGGGAGGGGCCGGGGGCAGGGCCCCCGGCGGCGGCTCGGCCTGCGGGCTACGCCTCGTACGGGCGGGCCCGCCACGGGGCCAGGGCCGGGCGGAGGGCTTCGATGCCGCCCTCGGAAGCCAGGGCGGCTGACAGGGCCAGGACCCCCGTCACCAGCCCCGGGTTGCCCAGCTCGCCCGCGAGGATCCCGCGTACCAGGTCCCCGAGAGGCACCCGCGCGAGTTCCATGTCCGCCTCCTCGTCGGAGACTTCGTACCGCGCCCCCTCCGCCTCCGCGAGGTTCCGCGCCAGGAAGACCCGTACCGCCTCGTCCGACCCTCCCGGGGACGTGTAGAAGTCGGCCAGGACGTGCCAGTCCTCCGCCTTGACGTGTGCCTCCTCGTACAGCTCCCGCTGGGCCGCGTGCAGCGGGTTCTCCCCCGCCACGTCCAGGAGCCCGGCCGGCAGCTCCCACAGCCGGTGCCGTACCGGGTGCCGGAACTGGCGCAGGACCAGTACCCGCTGCTGCTCGTCGAGGGCCAGCACGCACACCGAGCCGGGGTGCACCTGGTAGTCGCGGCGCACCACCGAACTGTCGGGCATCCGGACCTGGTCCGACTTGACGGACGTCTTCGCGCCCTCGAACGGGGTGCGCGAGGCGACGACCTCCCACGACTCCGGTGTGTCCACGATGTCGTTGCCGATGTCGTTGCCCATGGCCATGGCCGATACCTTCCCGAGAACGCGACAGCCGGGGCACGATCCGTGCCCCGGCTGTCTACGTTATGCGGTCAGGCGCTCACTTCGCGGACTGCTGCCGCTCCACGGCCGCCTTGACCAGGCCCGCGAACAGCGGGTGCGGGCGCGTGGGGCGCGAGCGCAGCTCCGGGTGGGCCTGGGTGGCCACCAGGTAGGGGTGCACCTCGCGCGGGTACTCGACGTACTCGACGAGCTTGTTGTCCGGGGAGGTGCCGGAGAAGACCAGACCGGCCTTCTTCTCCAGCTCGCCGCGGTAGGAGTTGTTGACCTCGTAGCGGTGCCGGTGGCGCTCGTCCACGTACGCCTGGTCGCCGTAGACCTCGCGCACGATGGAGCCCTCGGCGAGCTTCGCCGGGTACATGCCCAGACGCATGGTGCCGCCCAGGTCGCCCGCGCCCTCGACGAAGGCCAGCTGCTCCTCCATGGTCGAGATGACCGGGTGCGGGGTGGAGGCGTCGAACTCGGTGGAGTTCGCGTCCTCGATGCCCGCGAGGTTGCGCGCGGCCTCGATGACCACGCACTGCAGGCCCAGGCACAGGCCGAGCAGCGGGATCTTGTTCTCGCGGGCGTAGGTGATCGCGCCGACCTTGCCGTTGACACCGCGGTCGCCGAAGCCGCCGGGCACGCAGATCGCGTCCACGTCGGCCAGCTGCGCCGCGGCGCCGTCCGGGGTCTTGCAGTCGTCGGAGGTGACCCACTTGATCTGGACCCGGGCCTTGTTGGCGAAACCGCCGGCGCGCAGCGCCTCGGTCACCGACAGGTAGGCGTCGGGCAGGTCGATGTACTTGCCGACGAGCGCGACCTTGACCTCGTGGTCGGGGTTGTGGACGCGGTCCAGCAGGTCCTCCCACACCGTCCAGTCGACGTCGCGGAAGGGCAGGTCGAGCTTGCGCACGACGTACGCGTCGAGGCCCTCGGTGTGCAGCACCTTCGGGATGTCGTAGATCGACTTGGCGTCGATGGCCGCGACCACGGCCGCCTCGTCCACGTCGCACATCAGCGAGATCTTGCGCTTGATGGAGGTGGGGACGTCACGGTCGGCGCGCAGCACGATCGCGTCGGGCTGGATGCCGATGCTGCGCAGGGCCGCGACCGAGTGCTGGGTCGGCTTGGTCTTGAGCTCGCCGGAGGGGCCGATGTAGGGCAGCAGGGAGATGTGCACGACGAAGACGTTGTCGCGGCCGACCTCGTGGCGGACCTGGCGGACGGTCTCCAGGAACGGCAGCGACTCGATGTCGCCGACGGTGCCGCCGACCTCGGTGATGACGACGTCGACGTCTTCGGTCGCCATGCGCCTGATGCGGTGCTTGATCTCGTTGGTGATGTGCGGGATGACCTGCACGGTGTCACCGAGGTATTCGCCGCGCCGCTCCTTGGCGATGACCGTGGAGTAGACCTGGCCGGTGGTGACGTTGGCCGAGCCGTCGAGGTCGACGTCGAGGAAGCGCTCGTAGTGGCCGATGTCCAGGTCGGTCTCGGCGCCGTCGCTGGTGACGAACACCTCGCCGTGCTGGAACGGGTTCATCGTGCCGGGGTCGACGTTCAGGTACGGGTCGAGCTTCTGCATCGTGACCCGAAGACCGCGCGCCTTCAGCAGCGCACCCAGGCTGGAGGCCGTCAGGCCCTTGCCGAGGGAGGAAGCGACACCCCCGGTGACGAAGATGTGCTTGGTCGTCATGGATTTGGGCGGCATCGCCAAGAGGGGGCTCCCGTGGTCGCGAGGTGAGGTGCGTCCGGCGCCGGCCTCCGTCGATCCGGAAGGGTCTCAGGGGGCGCCGAAGCTGCGGTTTCGGGGCTCCTGATTCGCACAGGCAGACCACCGGTCCACGGGGTACCAGCCTATCAGCGCCCGGGCCGGTCCGCCTCCGGCCACGCGGCGTCAGCGGCTGGTAGCAGGGCGCCGAAGTGCGCCGGGGCCGCGTGGCACATCCTCACCCGTTCGGCCCATCCGCATTCTTCCGCGGCTTAAGGAGATCACTAGGGTGCCGTCATATCCTGCTCGGATATTGCACACATCACCGCCGGGCAGTCCGTCAGACGGCCTAACCGAGCCGATATGCGGAATCATGGGCTCAACGCGGAGATCCCCACCCACAGGTGACCGCGCAACCGCGCAATGCAAGCGCCCTTCGGGGCGGACGTGGCCGTTCGACTGGAGATGCAACGTGTCCGGGCGCATCGAGGATTACGCACTGATCGGGGACATGCAGACCGCGGCGCTGGTCTGCCGGGACGGGGCGGTGGACTGGCTCTGCCTGCCACGCTTCGACTCCCATGCCGTGTTCGCGAGCATTCTCGGCACCGAGGATCACGGGTTCTGGCGGATCGGCCCGGCGTATCCGGCCGGCTCCGAGGCCCCGCGTGCCGACCGCCGCCGCTACCGCGGTGACTCCCTGGTGCTGGAGTCGGAGTGGGACACGCCCCGCGGAAAGGTCCGCGTGATCGACTTCATGCCGCCCCGCGAGGACCACGCCCCGCAGCTCATCCGCATCGTGGAGGGCATCAGCGGGCGCGTCCCGATGCGCTCGGCGCTGCGGATGCGCTTCAGCTACGGGCGGGTCGTGCCCTGGGTGCACAAGGTCGACGGGCGCACCGTCGCCGTCGCCGGCCCCGACTCGGTCTGGCTGGACACCGAGGCCCAGACGTACGGCAAGGACCTGACGACGTACTCCGACTTCACCGTCGGACCCGGCGACCGGATGGCCTTCAGCATCAGCTGGCAGCCCTCGCACAAGGGCGCGCCGGAGCTCCCCGACGCCGGGGCGGCCCTGGAGTCGACCACCGACTTCTGGCGCGAGTGGGTCGACCAGTGCACGTACCACGGGCCGTACCGGGAGGCCGTGGTCCGCTCCCTGATCACCCTCAAGGCCCTCACGTACGCCCCCACGGGCGGGATCGTCGCCGCGCCGACCACCTCCCTGCCCGAGGAGATCGGCGGGGTCCGCAACTGGGACTACCGCTACACCTGGCTGCGCGACGCGGCCATCACCCTCTCCTCGCTGCTGCGCACCGGCTACCGCGAGGAGGCCCGCGCCTGGCGCGAGTGGCTGCTGCGCGCGGTGGCCGGGGACCCGGAGAACCTGCAGATCATGTACGGGATCGCGGGCGAGCGGGAGCTCGGCGAGACCGAGCTGGACTGGCTGCCCGGCTACGAGAACTCCCGCCCGGTCCGCGTCGGCAACGGCGCCGCGGGCCAGCTCCAGCTCGACGTCTACGGCGAGGTCACCGAGGCCCTGCACCTGGGCCACATGACGGGCCTCGCCCGCAGCGACTACGCCTCGCTGCTCCAGCTCAAGCTGATCCGCTACCTGGAGACCCACTGGGACCAGCCGGACGAGGGCATCTGGGAGGTGCGCGGCCCGCGCCGCCACTTCGTGCACTCGAAGGTGATGGCCTGGGTGGCCGTGGACCGCACGATCAAGCTGATCGAGAGCGGGGACGCGGACGGGCCGCTGGAGCGGTGGCGCGAGCTGCGCGACGAGATCCACCAGGACGTGTGCGAGAAGGGCTACGACAAGGAGCGCAACACCTTCACCCAGTCGTACGGGTCGAAGGAGCTGGACGCCTCCCTGCTGCTGATTCCGCAGATGGGCTTCCTGCCGCCGGACGACAAGCGGGTCATCGGCACCATCGAGGCGATCCAGCGCGAGCTGTCCACGCCCGACGGTTTCATCCTGCGCTACCCGACGGCGGGCGAGGAGGCCGGCGTGGACGGCCTGGAGGGCGACGAGGGGGCCTTCCTGGCCTGCTCGTTCTGGATGGCCGACGACCTGGCGATGATCGGCCGGGTGGACGAGGCGCGCCGGCTGTTCGAGCGGCTGCTGTCGCTCCGCAACGACCTGGGTCTGCTGGCGGAGGAGTGGGATCCGCGACTCCAGCGGCAGGTGGGGAACTTCCCGCAGGCCTTCAGCCACGTTCCGCTCATCGACACGGCGCTGCGGCTGACGGCGAGCGGGGCCTACGGGGGGTGAGCACGCTCCCCGGGCGTACACGGGCCGGGCGCACGCGGGCCGGGCCACCTCGTGTACGGGGCCCCGGGCTTGCGGGCCGGCTCCCGTCCGGGCGTACGGGGCACGGGGTGCTCACCGCGCCCCGCCGCTCCCCGCCCCCTACGCTGGAAGGGTCCTATGCCCTCCTGTGGAAGGGGCAGCCATGGCTCCCCTCTCGAAGGCGGGCGCGGCCCTGACCGCGCTCCGCGAAGACCTGTCCGGCGCGGTGTTCACCCCGGAGGACCCGGGGTACGACGAGGCCCGGACGGTCTTCAACGCGATGATCGACCGCAGACCCGCCGTCATCGCCCAGTGCGAGAGCGCGGCGGACGTGGTGACCGCCGTGCGTTTCGCGAGAGACCTGGACCTGAACGTCGCCGTGCGCGGCGGCGGGCACAGCGTGGCCGGGATGTCCCTCAACGACGGCGGTCTCGTCGTGGACCTGCGGCGGATGCACGAGGTGACGGTCCACCCGGCGGCCAGGGCCGCGCACGTCGAGGGCGGGGCCACGATGAGCCACCTGGACCGGGCCTGCCAGCCGTACGACCTGGCGACCACCGGCGGCCGGGCCTCCACCACCGGAGTCGGCGGCTTCGTGCTGGGCGGCGGAACCGGCTGGCTGGACCGGAAGTTCGGCCTGGCGGTGGACAACCTGCTGGGCGTGGACCTGGTCACCGCGGACGGCGAGCTGCTGCACGCGACCGCCGAGGACCACCCCGAGCTGTTCTGGGGGCTGCACGGAGGCGGCGGGAACTTCGGCATCGCCACCTCGCTGACCCTGCGCCTGCACGAACTGCCGCACATGTCGATCGCGTTCGTCCTGTACCTGCCGGAGCGCGGGCCCGAGGTGGTCCGCGCGTTCCGGGAGGTCATCGAGGCCGGACCGCCGGAGGCCTCCGGCGCCGCCCTCTATGTGACCGGCCCGCCCGAGGAGTTCGTACCGCCGCACCTGGTCGGCCTGCTGCTGGCCGGCGCGCTGCTGACGTACGCGGGCCCGGAGGGGGAGATGCGCGAGCTGGCGCGGCCGCTGCTGGCGATCCCCCACGAGTCCGAGATCGTCACGGCCATCCCGTACGCCGACCTCCAGTGCATGATCGACGACCCGCCCGGCATGCGGAACTACTGGTCGGCGGAGTACCTCACCGGTCTCCCGGACGCGTTCGTGGACGCCTTCTGCGCCCGCGCCGAGTCCATGCCGGTGCCGACCGGCACCCAGCACCTGGTCTTCCCGCAGGGCGGCGCGATCGCCTCCGGCCCGGCCGACTACCCGGTGCCGTACCGCGACGCGCCCTGGGCGGTGCACCCGTTCGGGATCTGGGAGGACGCGGCCGACGACGAGAGGTGCCGGCAGTGGGTCAAGGACGTCCGGGCCGACGCCGAGCCGTGGAGCACCGGCGCGGTGTACCTGAACTTCACCGGGGACGAGGGCGGAGACCGGGTGGTCTCCGGCCTCGGCAGCGCGAACATGCAGCGGCTGGGCGCGCTGAAGCGGCAGTACGACCCGGACAACGTCTTCCGCTTCAACCACAACATCCGGCCGGCCTGACCCGGGATCAGGTCAGGGCCTCGATCACCTCCCGCGCCGCGCGCTCGCCCTCGGTGGCGCCGCCCTCCATAAACCCCTGGTAGTCGTAGCTGCAGTGTTCGCCGCCGATGTGGACGTTGCCCTGCGCGGTGCCCTCGTACTTGGCGTAACGGTGCAGGTAGCCGGTGGGCCAGTACGAGTACGCGCCGAGCGAGTACGGGTTGCGGTGCCAGGCGGAGAGCTGTGCCCTGCCGGTCCAGACGGCCTTGGTGCCCGGGTAGAAGGCGTCGATGCCGGTCAGCATCCGGTCGGCGAGGGCGCGTACGTACGGGTCGGCCTCCGTGGCGAAGGGGGTCGCGGGGGTCAGCGATCCGGCGAGGGTGCCGCCGCCGTACTGCAGGAGGATCCCGCCGGTTCCGGGCTGCACCTTGGTGGTGTCCCAGGTCTGCTGGACGTCGGAGTCGGTGAAGCAGTCTCCCGCGGAGACGCCCGGCCAGGGACCGGTGCCGCGCCAGGGCCGCGCGGTGAACTGCATGTTCAGCTTGGTGCAGTGGCCCATCCGGGCGTCGCGCAGCAGGTTGCGCATCAGCGGGTCGAAACCGGCCTGCGAGGTGTCGATGCGCTGCAGGATCGGCAGCGGCAGGCACAGGACGGTGTGGTCGGCGACGGCGGTGCGTACGGACCCCGAGTCGTTGAAGGTCAGGGTCTGGGTGCCGTCGGCGTTGGCCCGCACGGCGACCAGCTCGCGGCCCATCACGATCGATCCGGCGGGCAGGGCCGCGGCGATGGCGTTCGGCAGCCGGTCGTTGCCTCCGGTGATGTGGTAGCGCTCGTTGGACAGGCCCCAGACGTTGAAGTTGCCGGGGTTCGTCTGGTAGCCCATCAGGAGGACCAGGGCGAGGGCGGACTGCCGGTCGGTGTCGGCGCCGTACTCGACGTTGTAGGCCACGTCGATGAAGCGGCCGAGCCGGGAGCCGTGGCCGCCCGGGACCCGGGTCTCGATCCACTCGTACAGGGTCATGTTGTCGAGGGCCGTGCCCGTCGGCGTGGTGCTGTTCCAGCCGACCTCGCCCGCTTCGGAGAGATCGCGGCGCAGCGCCTGGTAGACGGCCTTGAAGTCCTCGTCGGCCTGGTGGCGGGGGTAGTACTCGCCGTTGAACCAGAGCACCTCCTCGGCCCCGTTGGGGCCGCCGCCGAGGAAGTCCTCGACGGGCAGACCGAAGCGGCGGCACAGCTCCAGGATCTTCTTGTGGCTGGTGTCGATCAGCTCGCCGCCGATCTCGGAGGTCTGCCCGTACGCCCAGTGGTCGGCCCCGGTCCACATCCGGCCGCCGACCCGGTTCGGGTTGGCCTCGTAGAGGGTGCAGGCGACGCCCGCGTCCTTCAGGGTGAGGGCGGCGGTCAGGCCCGAGATGCCGGCGCCGATGACGGCGACGCGGGCCGGGCCGACGGGCTTCTTGTCGGGGGCGGTTCCGGTGGCGCGGGCGGTCGCGGCCCCCGCGGTGGAGGCGAGGGCGGTGCCGAGGCCGAGAGCGGCCGCGCGCCCGAGGAGTTCACGGCGGGTGGAGCCGCGGACCTCGGAGGCGGGCAGCGCGAGGCGCCGGGCGGCTGCGTGCTCGGCGGCGAGCCGGCGCAGCGCGTGCATGACGGGCGTACGGGCCATGGCGGGGCTCCTCAGAGGTTCGCGGCGGACGGGGCGGGCTCGGGGGCGGTCCGGGCCGGCGGGGCGGCGTCGCCCGGGCGCTCGGCGGCGTCCTCCAGGACGATCCGGCCGATGATCTCGTAGCGCCCGGGCGCCTTCGCCTTGAGCCACAGGCCGAGGCCGAGACCGCCGAGGAATACGGCGCCCACGATCCACGGGATCAGCTTGAAGAAGACCGAGCCGGCCGCGCTGCCCGCCGCGGTCTCCATGTTGATCACCAGCAGGACCACGACGGCGATCATGCCGGCACCGCCGAGCAGCGGCGCGGTCAGCGTCCGGAACCAGTGCCGGTCCTCCGGGTGGTTCTTGCGGAAGTAGCCGACGACGGCGAAGGAGCACAGGGTCTGGACGATCAGGATCGCCATCGTGCCGAGGATCGCGAGCAGCGTGTAGAGGTGCAGGTAGGGGTCCTGGCCGGTGAGCCAGAAGCCGGCGACGAGCGCGGTGGCGATGGCGGTCTGCACGACCGAGGCCACGTACGGCGAGCCGTGCTTGGTGTGGGTGCGGCCGAGCTTCGGTGACAGGAAGCCCTCCCGGCCGATGGCGTAGAGGTAGCGGGCGGCGCACTGGTGGAAGGCCATGCCGCAGGCGAAGGAGCCGGTGAGCAGCAGCCACTGGAAGGCGTCGACGGCCCAGGCGCCGATGAAGGCCTGGGTGGGGGCGAAGAAGAGGTCGAGGGGACTGGCGGAGGCGGACAGTTCCACGGACTTCGCCAGGCCGTTGCCCGCGATGGTCATCCAGGAGACGTAGATGTAGAAGAGGCCGACGCCGACCACGGAGATGAGGGTCGCCTTCGGGATGACCCGCTTGGGGTCGCGGGACTCCTCGCCGTACATGGCGGTGGACTCGAAGCCGACCCAGGACCAGAAGGCGAAGAAGAGCCCGAGGCCCGCGGAGGTACCGGTGAAGGCGTTCTTCGGGTTGACGGGTTCGAGCGGGATCCCCTCGGGGCCGCCGCCGGCGATCAGGACGGCGGTGGCGACGGCGAACAGCACGGCGATCTCTGCGATGAGCATCACGCCGAGGGCCTTGGCGGTGAGGTTGATGTCGAAGTGCGCGAGGGCGGCGGTGACGGCCAGCATGGCGACCGCGTAGAGGATCCAGGGCAGGTCGAC
Organism: Streptomyces sp. NBC_01233; assembly: GCF_035989305.1. Lineage (NCBI taxonomy): Bacteria > Bacillati > Actinomycetota > Actinomycetes > Kitasatosporales > Streptomycetaceae > Streptomyces > Streptomyces sp. NBC_01233. The sequence goes on from NZ_CP108514.1 coordinate 2,211,157, forward strand.
GCCCAACTGGTCGTGGACGGTGGTCTTGGCGAAGTAGGAGAAAACCCCGACGATCGAGGCTTCGAAGACGATGTACGCGAGGACGGCGAGCATCCCCGACGCCATTCCGGCGATGCGTCCGAGGCCGTGCGAGATGTATCCGTAGAAGGCGCCGGCGGCTGTGATCCGCTTGGCCATCGCGACGTAGCCGACCGAGAAGACCGTCAGCACCAGGGTGGCGAAGAGATAACCGGCGGGAGCGCCGGTGCCGTTCCCGAAGCCGACCGCGATGGGCAGGTTGCCCGTCATCGCGGTGATCGGGGCGGCGGTGGCGACGGCCATGAACACGACGCCGACCAGCCCGACGGAGTTGGCTTTGAGCCGCTGGACCTGCGGGGCTGCGGATCCCTGCGGCGACTCGCCCGTGATGCCTCTGCTCATTGCGTCCTCTTCCGTGTGGAGGGCGCCCACTCTCTCCCTGGGTGACGCACGCCACAATCGGCACGTGGTCCGATAATCTCCTTGCCGGGGCGACGAGTTGTCGGGCCGGATGGGGGTACACGGGCCTCCTTAACCGGGGGGTGATGTGATCGGAACAAGGCGCCCGGTAGCGTCCCGCGATATGGACAACCAGGGCGGGATCACGGTTCAGCGGGCACTGGAGCTGCCGGGACTGCGCAGCGGGCTGCCCGAGGTGGTGGCCTGCGCCGACCGGCTGGGCCGGACCGTCCGCTGGGTCCACGCGGGCGAGGTCCCGAACATCGCCTCCCTGCTCAAGGGCGGCGAGCTGCTGCTGACCACGGGCCTCGGCCTGGGCACCCGGCCCGCCGAGCAGCGTGCCTTCGTACGCCGCCTCGCGGACCGCGGGATCGCCGCGCTGGTGGTCGAACTGGGACCGCGCTTCACCCGGCTGCCGGCGACGATCGTGGAGACCGCGCGCACGGCGGGGCTGCCCCTGGTCCAGCTCCACCGGGAGGTCCCCTTCGTCACCGTGACGGAGGAGGTCCACACCGAGATCGTCAACCACCACTACGCGCTCCTGCAGCGGGCCGAGGAGGTCCACCGGCGCTGCACGGAAGCCCTGTTGGGCGGCGGGGGCATCCCGCAGGTGCTGCGGATCCTGGCCGACTTCACCGGGAACCCGGTCTTCCTGGAGACCCCCGACGGGCAGCTGCTGTACGCGGCGGGCAACGTGGCCGGGGACGCCGGCGCGGACCCGCTGCAGGTGTGGGAGGGCCTACGGGGCCAGCGCGAGGCCGAGCCGTCGGCGAACACCGTGGTGGTCGACGTACCGGGCGGGGGGCACGGCACGGGAACGGTCCGGGCCCGCGTCGTCCTCGTCGGGGTCTCGGCTCCGCTGCTGCCGGTGCACCGGATGGCGGCCGAGCGCACGGCCGGCGTGCTCGCCGTCGTGCTGATGCAGGCACGGCAGGAGGAGGAGCTGGCGGCGCGCGGCCGCGGCGACTTCCTGACGGACCTGGCGGAGGGCCGCATCTCGGCGGAGGACGCCCCGGCGCAGGCCCGCGTCCTGGGCTTCAAGCCGGGCGCGGGGCCGCTGCTGCCGGTGGTCATGCGGCTCTCCTCGGACCTCGGCCCGTCCGGGAACTGGGCCGTCCTGGCCCGCGCGGTCCTGGAGGAGCTCTCGTCGGTCGGAGTGCCGGTCCTGCTGGGCGTCCGCCCGGTCGAGGGCCGGGTCCCCCTCCTCGTGTCCCTCCGGGCGGAGTCGGAGCGCACGGCGGTGGCGGACCGGGTCTCGGCCGCGCTGCGGGCGGGCGTCGAACGCGCGGGCCTGGACCGGGCCACCGCACCGCCGGCCGTGGTCGTCGGCGTCGCGGGCGGCTGGGCGGCCGCCTCGGCGGGCCTGCGCCACGCCGCGGAGACCGCCACCGCGGCCCACGGCCTGCCGGCCCGGCCCTGGTACGACGCGCGACGGCTGGACATCGACCTCCTCCTGTGGCGGCTGCGCGAACACCCCGACCTGGCGGCCTTCGTGGACCGGGCGATCGGCCCGCTCCGCACCCACGACACCACGTCCCGCCCCCCTCTCCTCCCCACCCTGGAGACCTACCTGGCCCATGCGGGCCGCAAGGCGGAGACGGCCCGCGAGCTCCACCTCAACCGCCAGACCCTCTACAACCGCCTGGCCCGCATCTCGGAACTCCTGGGAACGGACCTGGACGACCCGGAGACGGTCCTCTCCCTGAGCCTGGCCCTCCGCGCCCGCCGCCACACGCCGTCTCCTTCTTGACGCCCTCCTCGCACCGCTCGGCGCCGGCGCGCCTCCCGGGCTTCGGACGGCTGCGCCGGACTCCGTCCGTCGGCCCCTGGGCGGCACGTGGAGGCGGCCCTGCGGGGCCGTCCCCCACCCGCCCTTCCACCTCCCTCCCAGACTCCGTCTGGGAGGGACCCCCACCCGGGCCCTGCCCGGACCCGGTCCTCAAACGCCGGACCGGCTGAAAGATCCAGCCCCACCGGGCAGATCCAGCCCCGCCGGCGTTTGAGGCGCGGGGGTCCCCCCGGACGGAGCCTGGGGGAGGGTCCGGGGCGGAGCCCCGGTCTTTCAGCCCCGCCGGGAGGCTACCGGCGGCGTTCCATCAGTTCGTCGTAGACGGACAGGACCTGCGCGACGGTGTCGTCCTCGGACGGCCACGTCGCCGCCTGCACCCGCCCCGCATCGGCGAGTGCCGCCCGCCGCGCAGGATCCGCCAGCAGGCCCGTCACGGCAGCGGCCAGCGCCTCCGCATCCCCCGGCGGGACCAGCACCGCACCCTCCCCCACCAGTTCCGGCACGCCCCCCACCGCCGTGGCCACCAGCGGCACGCCCACCCGCAGCGCCTCCTGCGCCAGCAGGGCCCGCGCCTCGCGCCGGCTCGGCAGCACCGCCAGGTCCGCCGCTGCCAGCAGCTGCGCCGCGTCCCGGCGGCGCCCCAGGAGCCGTACCGGGAGCCCCTCGGCCTCGATCCGCCGCGACAGTTCGGCCCGTAGCGGCCCTTCGCCCGCGACCACCAGCAGCGGGGCCGGGTCCAGCGTCCGCCACTCCCGTGCCGCGTCGAGCAGCAGGGAGTACCCGCGGTGCGGGACCAGGCTCCCGACGGTGATCAGCAAAGGCCGCCCGACCGCCCCGAGTTCCGCCCGCACCTTGTCCGGGTCCGCCGCGCCCCGGCCGTCCGGGCCGTCCGGGCCCGCCGGTACCGCCACCGGCGCCAGCCGCGCGTCCCGGGCGCCCCGCAGCCGCGCGAGGTCCACCAGGTCCGAGGAAGCCCCGAGGACGACGGCCGCGGCCCGTGCCACGTGCCGTTCCAGCATCCGGCTCAGTCGTCCCAGCGCGCCCGCGGCCGTCGGCCCGTCGCCGTGCCAGCTCACCACCAGCGGCACCCGGCGGCCCCGTATGGCCAGCGCGGCGCGCATCCCGGCGCGCACTCCGTGCGCGTGCACGACGTCCGCTCCGGCGCACGCGGCCCGCAGCACGCCCGCCGCGTCGGGCGCGAACTGCGCCCCGGCGCCGGTGAAGTCGTACTCCCCCTCCGCCTGGACGGGCGCGCACACCGTGACCCGTACGCCGCGTGCGGCGAGCCCGGTCGCGAGCGACCGTACGTGCGCGCAGCTGCCAGCGCCCGCGCCGTCGCCGAGGACCTGGACGGTGCGGAGCGGCTGGCGCCCGTAGGGCTGTGCCGGGAGGGAGGTGGAGACCGGGGAGCTGCTCACGGGCCGAAGCTCCAGGGTGTGGGAGTCAGAGATGTCGCCAAGGATGCCAGTCCGCACGCGCGTTCCGGGACCATACGGGTGCGGATCCCGTACGAGATACCGCCGGACACCCCCCAGCCTCACCCACACGGCCTAGCATCGCGTCACCCCGGCGGCCCGCCCGCGAACGGCCGCTGACACGGCGGAGGGCCCCCGCGCGGTGCGCGCCGGGCCCTCCTGAATCCGTGTCGCCGCGGGCCGGCTCACGCGTCCGCGCGCGCCGCCGCCAGCAGTTCCTCGGCGTGTGCCCGCGCGGAGACCGAGTCCTCGTGCCCCGCCAGCATGCGCGACAGCTCGCGGATCCGGTCCTCGCCCTCCAGGACGGTGACCCCGCTCCTGGTGACGGACCCGTCGTTGGTCTTCTCGACGAGCAGCTGCCGGTCCGCGAAGGCCGCCACCTGCGGCAGGTGCGTGACGACCACGACCTGCGCCGACCTGGCCAGCTTCGCCAGGCGCCGGCCCACCTCGACCGCCGCCTTGCCGCCGACCCCCGCGTCGACCTCGTCGAAGAGGTAGGTCGGCACCGGGTCGGAGCCGGCGAAGACGACCTCCACGGCGAGCATCACCCGGGACAGCTCACCGCCCGAGGCGCCCTTGGCGATCGGCCGCGGCTGGGCGCCGGGGTGCGGGGCCAGCAGCAGTTCGACCTCGTCCGCGCCGGAAGGTCCGTAGGCGACCGGGCGGCCGTCCACGTCCACCCCTTCGGGGTCCTCGGCCTGCCGGACGTCGATCGTCACCCGGGCGTGCGGCATCGCCAGCGAGGCCAGCTCCTCCGTCACGGCGGAGGCGAAGCGGGTCGCCGCCTCCACCCGGGCGTCCGTCAGCGCCTGGGCCAGCAGCGACAGTTCGGAGCGCAGCCCGTCGCGTTCGACGGTCAGCTCCGTGATCCGCTCGTCGTCGCCGTCCAGTTCCAGCAGCCGTGCCGCGCCCTGCTCGGCCCATTCCAGTACGGCCTCCACGGTGCCGTCGGAGCCGTACTTGCGGGTCAGCTGGGTCAGGGCCGCCCGCCGCTCCTCCACCGCGGCCAGCCGCAGCGGATCGGCGTCCAGGTCGTCGGCGTAGCCCGCCAGCTCTCCGGCCACGTCGGACAGCAGGATGCCCAGCTCCCCGATCCGCTCGGCGAGCGCGCCGAGCGCCCGGTCGTGCGACCGTACGGATTCCAGGGCCCGGTGGGCGCCCGCGACGAGCATGTTCGCGTCGATGGCCTCCGGGTCCTCGGGATTGCCCGCGAGCGCGGCGTGCGCCAGCTGCGCCGCCGAGGCCAGCGATTCGGCGTGCCCGAGCCGCTCGGCCTCGGCCGCCAGCTCGGTGTCCTCGCCGGTCACCGGCTCCACGGCCGCGATCTCGTCCAGCCCGAAGCGCAGCAGGTCCGCCTCCTGGGCCCGCTCCCGGGCCCGGGTGGTGATCTCCTCCAGCTCGACGGCGACGGCGCGCAGCCTGCGGTAGGCGGAGCCGTACTTCTCCAGCGGGACGGCGACGGCGTCCCCGGCGTACCGGTCGAGCGCCTGCCGCTGCCGGGCCGGGCGCAGCAGCCCCTGCTGGTCGGTCTGCCCGTGCACGGCGACCAGGTCGTCGGCGAGCTCGCCGAGCAGGCCGACGGGCACGGAGCGGCCGCCGACGTGGGCGCGCGAACGCCCCTCGGCGGACACGGTCCGGCTGATCAGCAGGGCGCCGTCGTCGAGCTCCGCCCCGGCCTCCTCGGCGCGTAGGGCGGCGGGCGCGCCGGGGCGCAGGACGATGCGGCCCTCGACCACCGCGGCCTTGGCCCCGATCCGCACCAGGGCCGGGTCGGCGCGACCGCCGAGCAGCAGCCCGAGGCTGGTGACGACCATCGTCTTGCCCGCGCCGGTCTCGCCGGTCACCGCGGTGAAACCGGGCGACAGCTCGACCACCGCGTCGTCGATGACCCCGAGCGACCGTATCCGCATCTCCTCAAGCACGGGACGACGATACCGAGGTTTCACCGGTGCCATGTGACGTCACCCGCCCCGAGTTCTCCGAACGGATGTGCTATTAAGGGCGAAGGGCGACACGCCGGGACACCCGCTAGTGGGGCGCCCCGCGCCAACCGGACACGGGCAGTGCGAACTTCGCGACGAGCCGGTCCGTGAAGGACGCGTGGTGCAGCCGGGCGAGCCGCACGGGCACCGCCCCGCGCCGGACCTCCACTCGGGCCCCGGACGGCAGCTCCAGCATCCGCCGGCCGTCGCACCACAGCACGCCGTGCGGGGTGCCGCTCTGCACCTCCACCGCCAGCACCGAGGTGGGCGAGGTCACCAGCGGCTTCGCGAACAGCGCGTGCGCGCTGATCGGCACCATCAGCAGCGCCTCCACCTCCGGCCAGACCACCGGCCCGCCCGCGGAGAAGGCGTAGGCCGTCGAGCCCGTCGGAGTCGCACAGACGATCCCGTCACAGCCGAAGCCGGTCACCGGGCGCCCGTCGATCTCCAGGACCACCTCCAGCATCCGCTCCGGGGACACCTTCTGGACCGCGGCCTCGTTCAGTGCCCAGTCCCGGTGGACCACGTCGCCGTTCGTGCGCACGACCACGTCGAGGGTCATCCGCTCCTCGACCTCGTACGAGCGCGACACCACCCGGTCCACGACCTTGTCCAGGTCGTCGCGCTCGGCTTCGGCGAGAAACCCCACCCGGCCCAGGTTGACGCCCAGCATCGGCACCCCCGAGGCGCGCGCGAACTCCGCGCCCCGCAGCAGGGTCCCGTCCCCGCCCAGCACGATCAGCAGCTCGCACCCGTCGAGCACCCCCGGGGTGGACTCGGTCACGAGCTCCACCTCGGGCGGCAGCGGCAGGTCCACCGCCTCGTGCGCGAAGACGCGTACGCCCAGCCCGCAGCGCAGCAACCCCTTGACCACCAGCTCCGCGCTGCGGATGGCCGCCGGCCGCCCGGTGTGCGCGAGCAGGAAGACGGTGCGTTCCCCCGTTGAATCTGTCACTGCGGCCCCTCCGCCACTGCACGGTCAACATCCGCCGGGTCGAGTGCCGGTGCCCCCGCCCGCAGCCACAGAAAGTACTCGACGTTGCCCGACGGCCCCGGCAGAGGGCTCGCCGTCACCCCGACGACGCCCAGACCGAGCTTCGCCGCCTGCGCCGCGACCTCGCGCACGGCCTCCGCCCGGAGCTCCGGGCTGCGCACCACTCCGCCGCTGCCCAGCCGGTCCTTGCCGACCTCGAACTGCGGCTTGACCATCAGCACCAGGTCCGCGTCGGACGCGCAGCACCGTACGAGCGCGGGCAGCACCAGCCCGATGGAGATGAAGGACAGGTCACCGACGACGAGGTCCACCGCGGTCCCGTCGATCTGCTCGACCGTCAGCTCGCGCACGTTCGTCCGGTCCTTGACCGTCACCCGGTCGTCGCTCTGCAGCGACCAGGCGAGCTGCCCGTAGCCGACGTCGACGGCGACCACGTGGGCGACGCCCGCGCGCAGCAGCACGTCGGTGAACCCGCCCGTGGAGGCCCCGGCGTCCAGCGCGCGGCGGCCCTCCACGCGCAGCCCCTGCGGCTGGAAGGCCGCCAGGGCGCCCGCGAGTTTGTGGCCGCCCCGCGAGACGTAGTCGGGATCGCTGTCGTCCTTGAGGACGACCAGAGCCGCGCTCGTCTCGACCTGGGTGGCGGCCTTGGTCGCGGTGGTGCCGCCCACGGTCACCCGGCCCGCGGCGATCAGCTGCGCGGCGTGCTCGCGCGAGCGGGCCATGCTGCGGCGTACCAGTTCGGCGTCCAGGCGGCGGCGTGCCACTCCTGCCACGTTCGGTTCAGCTCCTGTTTTCGTACGGACCGGGGACGGGCGGTGCGTCCAGCGCCGTCAGCGCCTCGCGCAGCCCCCGGTGGACATCCTCGTACACCTCGACGTGTCCGTCCGCAGCGAGGTGGTCCGCGTCCGCCAGGCGCGCCAGGCGCGCGTCCACGCCGGAGTGTCCGGTGGGAGTGCGTACAACGCCCAGCGCCACGGGCCCCGCGGGCCCGGCGGAGGCTTCGCGGTCGGCTTCTGCTGCGCCCTGGGCTTCGTCGGTCATGCCCCGACGCTACCCCGAAGCGCCCCGCGACCACGCATGGCTCTGCGGTACGGTCGTGATCACGATGGCTACGATCCAGGAGTGCCGCGAAGCACTCGACACCCTCTCCGGCAATCTCGCCCGGGCCGACGGCGGCGTACGCGGCGCGGCCGCGCTCGACCGCTCCCTGAGCTGCCACATCACGGACCTCGACGAGACGTTCACGGGCCGCCTCGACGGAGGCCGCATCCGCGTGGACGCGGTCGCCCCCGGCCCTCCGGCCGCCAAGGCCGAGATCCGCCTCGCGATGACGGGCGACGACCTCGTCGCCCTGGTCGCGGGCGACCTCAAGTTCGCCAAGGCCTGGGCCTCCGGCCGAGTCAAACTGGAAGCCGGCTTCCGCGACCTCCTACGCCTCAAGAGCCTGCTGTAGGCAGTGTTCAAGGCGCGGAACCCCGAACTTTCAGCCCCGCCCGCACCACTCCAGCCCCGCCGGCGTTTGAGGCGTGAAGGTCCCCCGGACGGAGTCTGGGGGAGGGTCCGGGGCGGCGCCCCAGCAGCCGGCCCGCACCCCTACACCACCACGTGAGCCCCCGCACGCGAACGCCGCGCAGCCGGAATCACCAGCGGCGTCCCCGTCTCCGGATCGTCGATGATCTGGCACTTCAGGCCGAACACCTTCTCCACCAGCTCCGCCGTGACCACCTCCGCCGGCGGCCCCTCCGCCACGACCTTCCCGCCCCGCATCGCGATCAGGTGCGTCGCGTAGCGGGCCGCGTGGTTCAGGTCGTGCAGCACCGCGACCAGCGTCCGCCCCTGGTTCTCGTGCAGCTCCGCGCACAGGTCCAGCACGTCGATCTGGTGCTGGATGTCCAGGTACGTCGTCGGCTCGTCGAGCAGCAGCAGCGGCGTCTGCTGCGCCAGCGCCATCGCGATCCACACCCGCTGCCGCTGCCCGCCCGACAGCTCGTCGACGGCGCGGTCGGCGAGTTCGGCGACCCCGGTCGAGGCCATGGACTCGTTCACGACCCGCTCGTCCTCGGCCGACCACTGCCGCAGCAACCCCTGGTGCGGGTACCGGCCGCGCGCGACCAGGTCGGCCACCGTGATGCCGTCCGGCGCGATCGAGGACTGCGGGAGCAGCCCCAGAGTCTTGGCGACCTTCTTCGCCGGCATCGACCCGATCACCTGCCCGTCCAGCAGCACCCGCCCGGCGGCCGGCTTCAGCATCCGCGACAGGGCCCGCAGCAGCGTGGACTTGCCGCAGGCGTTGGGGCCGACGATCACCGTGAAGGAGTTGTCGGGGATCTCCACCGACAGGTTCTCGGCGATGACCCGCTGGTCGTAGCCGAGCGTCACGTTCTCCGCGGTCAGCCGCTGCACTTGCGTACTCCTCATCAGGTTCATATACGTCCCGCCTTGCGCTCGGTGACGAGCAGCCAGAGCAGGTAGAGACCGCCGACCAGCCCGGTCACCACGCCCACCGGCAACTGGTCGGCGCCGAAGGCGCGCTGCGAGGCCCAGTCGGACACCATCAGCAGCACCGAGCCCATCAGTGCGGCCGTCAGCAGGTTCCCGCCGGGCGAGCGGGTGAGCCGCCGGGCCAGCTGCGGCGCGGCCAGCGCGACGAAGCTGATGGGCCCGGCCGCCGCGCTCGCCGCGGTGGTGAGCAGGATCGCCGCGAGCATCAGCAGCAGCCGCGTCCGCTCCACCCGTACCCCGAGGGCGTACGCGGCGTCGTCGCCCATCTCCATCATCCGCAGGGCCCTGCCCTGCCCGAGGACGAGCGGGAAGAGCACCGCGCAGACCGCGAGCAGCGGCCACACCTGGGCCCAGTCGCGGCCGGCCAGCGAGCCGGTCAGCCAGACCATGGCGCGGGTGGCCTCGATCATCTGGGCCTTCGTGATCAGGTACTGGATCAAGGCGATGAGCATGGCGGAGGCGCCGATGCCGACCAGCACCAGCCGGTAGCCCTGGATGCCCTGCTTGTACGCCAGCAGGTAGACGGCGGCTCCGGCCAGCAGGCCGCCGATCAGCGCGCCGACGGCCACCTCGGTGGCATCGCCCTTGAACAGGATGATGACGACGAGCGCGCCGACCACCGAGCCGTAGCCGAAGCCCAGCAGGTCCGGTGAGCCGAGCGGATTGCGGGAGACCGACTGGAAGACCGCTCCGGCCATCCCGAGGGAGGCGCCGACGAGCAGGGCGACCAGGACCCGCGGCAGCCGCAGGTCGTTGACGATGAAGTCGTTGGCGGGCGTGCCGTTGCCCAGCAGGGTCTGGACGACGTCCCACGGTGCGATCCGGAAGTCGCCGGTGCCGATGAGCACGACGGCCAGCGCGAGCGTCACGGCGGCGAGCAGGAGCCCGACGGCCAGCGCGCGCCCCTCGACGCGCAGCGAGATCCCGCCGGGCAGGTGCAGCGGACGGGGCCCGGACCGGCCCTTGCGAGAGGTGTCGTCCACGGTCGCGGTCACGGTCACAGCTGGGCCATCCTCTTGCGCCGAACCAGGTAGATGAAGACGGGGCCGCCGATGAGCGCGGTCACGACGCCGACCTGCAGTTCGGCGGGCCGGGTGACGACACGGCCGACGACGTCGGCGCCGAGCAGCAGGACGGGTGACAGGACGGCCGAGTACGCGAGCACCCAGCGCATGTCGGGACCGGTGAACGCCCGGACGAGGTGCGGGATCATCAGCCCGATGAAGACGATGGGCCCGCACGCGGCGGTCGCCGCACCGCACAGCAGGGTGATGGCGACCACGGCGCCGATCCGGGTCCGCGTCAGGTGCGCGCCGAGCGCCCGCGCCGTGTCGTCGCCCATGGCCATCGCGTTCAGCGGCCGGCCCAACGACAGCGCGAGCACCGCGCCGACGAGCAGGAAGGGGGCCACCTGCCGGACGGTGTCCATGTTGGCCGAGGCCAGCGAACCCACCGTCCAGAAGCGGAGCTTGTCGAGCGCCTTGCTGTCCATCAGCTGCACGGCGTTGATGTAGCCGACCAGGGCCGCGCTGGCCGCCGTACCGGCGAGCGCGAGGCGTACCGGGGTCGCACTGCGGCTGCCGCCGAGCACGTACACGACGACCGAGACGACGGCGGCGCCGAGGAAGGCCCACCACACGAACTCACGGATCGACGTCGCGCCGAAGAAGCTGATCGCGGAGACCACGGCGGCCGCGGCGCCGGCGTTGACGCCGAGAATGCCGGGCTCGGCCAGCGGGTTGCGGGTCAGCGCCTGCATCACGGCACCGGACAGACCGAGCCCGAGGCCGACCATCAGGCCGAGGAGCGTGCGCGGCACCCGCAGGTCCCGCACCACCACGTCGGAGGGCGTCCCCGCGTAGGCGAACAGGCCGTGCCAGACCTCGCCGAGTGGCATCTGCTTGGCGCCCACGGCGATGCTCACGACGGCGATCAGCGCCAGCACCACGAGGGCGGCGAGCAGACCGGCGGCGCGGGCGGCATGGCGGGGGCGGGCGGCGGCGGCCCGTTCGGGCGCCGCGCTCGGTTCGGATTCGGGGGGACTCTCGACCAACACGCAGGTTAGGCTAACCTAGCCTGCACCCCGGCCGGATCCCCCCTTGCGCCCTAAAGACCCAGCCTGGCCAGCGCCTTCGCCGCATCCAGCGTGCAGGCTCCGTCCCCGGCCGCCGTCCAGGCCGCCGCGCACAGCGCCCGCAGCCCGTCGACCGGATCCCCGCCGTCCCCGCGCAGCTCCAGCACGCCGCGGTTCAGCGCGACCGCGGTCCAGCCTCCGCAGCGGAACCCCTCCGCGACCGGTTCCACCTCCGGCTGCCCGGTCAGCAACCCCCTCAGGTCCCGGTCCACGTACGTCGGCCGGTGCCTCGGCTCGGCCCGCACCAACTGCTCCGCGTCCGTCACCCCGGTCAGCACCAGCAGCGAGTCCACCTCCCCGCTGAAGGCTCCCTCGATGTCGGTGTCGAGCCGGTCCCCGACCACCAGCGGCCGCTCCGCCCCGGTCCGCAGCACCGTCTCCCGGTGCATCGGGGGCAGCGGCTTGCCCGCCACCTGCGGCTCCGCGCCCGTGGCGATCCGTACGACCTCCACCGCGGCCCCGTTGCCCGGCCCGATCCCGCGCGCCCCGGGGATCGTCAGGTCGGTGTTCGACACGTACCATGGCACCCCGCGGTTGATCGCGTACGAGGCCTCCGCGAACCGCCCCCAGGGCAGATCGGGCCCTCCGTACCCCTGCACCACCGCCGCCAGGCCCGCCTCCTCGGCCGAGTCCACCGGCACGAGCCCGCGCTCGCGCAGCGCGACCCGCAGCCCCTCCCCGCCGATCACCAGCACCTTCGACGCCGGCTCCACCTGCTCTGCGATCAGCCGGGCCACCGCCTGCGCCGAGGTGATCACCTCGGCGGCCTCCGTCGGGATGCCCAGCTCGCTCAGGTGCTCCGCGACGGCGTCCGGGGTCCGCAGCGCGTTGTTGGTGACGTAGGCGAGGTGCATCCCGTCGGCCCGGGCCGCGGCGAGGGACTCCACGGCGTACGCGATGGCCTCGCCGCCCGCGTACACCACCCCGTCGAGGTCCAGCAGGGCGGTGTCGTACGCCTGGTGCAGACTCTGCTCACTCGCCGCGGGACTGGTCCTGCTCTGCCGGGTCATCGCGTCCGCTCCTCATGGATCGATCTTGTCCGATTCTGCACTGCCCCGATCATCCCGCATGGCGAGACGCGACTTACCATGCAGCAATGACCACACCTGGCACCGCGGACCAAGGGCTGCGACTGATCCCGTTCCATGGCCTGCGCTACGTCCCGGAGCGTGTCGGCAGCCTCGCGGCCGTCACCTCCCCGCCGTACGACGTGGTCGTGCGCCCCGACGGAGTCGACCACCTCGAATCCGCCGACCCGCACAACATCGTCCGCCTGATCCTCCCGCAGGCCGGCACCCCGGCCGCACGCAACGAACAGGCCGCCCGCACCCTGCACGACTGGCTCGCCGAGGGCATCCTCAGCGCCGACCCCGAGCCCGCGCTCTACGTGTACGAGCAGCACAGGGCCGGCCTGCTCCAGCGCGGCGTCATCGGCGCCCTCGCCCTGTCCGCCGCGGACGCCGGCATCGTCCTCCCCCACGAGGACGTCATGCCGGACGTGGTCACCGACCGGGCCGGCCTGATGCGGGCCACTTCCGCCAATCTCGAACCGCTCCTGCTCACCTACCGGGGCGACGACCCCGACACGGGCGCGGCCGCGGTCGTCGAGCGGACCGCCCGGCGCGCACCGCTGTTGTCCACCACCACCGAGGACGGCTTCCAGCACCGCCTCTGGGCCATCACGGACCCGGACGAGCTGGCCACCGTCACGGCGGATCTCAGCCACCGCCAGGCCCTCATCGCCGACGGCCACCACCGCTGGGCGACCTACCTGCGCCTCCAGGAGGAGCACGGCTCCCCCACGGCCTGGGACTTCGGCCTGGTCCTCCTCGTGGACACCGCCCGCTACCCGCTCCAGGTCCGCGCCATCCACCGGATGCTGCGCCGGCTCCCGGTCGCCGACGCCCTCGCCGCCCTCGGCGGCCACTTCCGCATCACTGCGGTCGACGGGCCGCTCCCGCTGGCACTGGACGCCCTCGCGGACGCCTCGGAACGGGGCAACGCCTTCCTCCTCACCGGCGACGGCACCTTCCACCTGGTCACCGATCCCGACCTGGCGCTCCTCGACCGCACGGTCCGCCACGACCGCCCGGAGGCCTGGCGCCGGCTGGACGCCACCGTCCTGCACGCCACCCTGCTCGACGCCCTCTGGCACGTTCCGGACGCCCCCGAGGAGATCACGTACATCCACGACGCCGCGTCCACCGTGGCCATGGCCGAACGCCACGGGGGCACCGCCGTCCTGCTGCACCCCGTACGGGAAGAGGTCGTACGGGACCTGGCCCGCCAGGGCGTCACCATGCCCCGGAAGTCCACCTCCTTCGGACCGAAACCAGCCACCGGCTTGGTCCTGCGCGGCCTGGGCTGAACGCCTCCGGACATGAAGAAGGGCGGTACCCCACCGGGGGTACCGCCCTTCTCATTCGTTCACCGTGCTTCAGGCCTTGTCGCGGCCCGAGTCCTGCGCGTCGGCGTCGGCGTCGGTCGCGGACTGCTCCAGCGGCTCGTACTCCTCGTCGTCCTCGTCGTAGTACTCGGCGACGTCGGAGGCGCGCTCGGCCGCGGCGATCTCCGCCTCGTCCTCGATCTCGTCCTCGATCTCGTCCTCGATCTCGTCCTCGATCTCGACGTCGCTGTCGCTGTCGCCGTCGACATCGACATCGACGTCGGACAGGTCGATCGCAGCGTCGACGAACTCGACACCGTCGAGCTCGGCGAGGCGGTCCGAGGCGTCGGTGGCCCCGTCCTTGTCCGCTTCGAGGGTCTTGCCGAACCACTCGCGCGCCTCGTCCTCACGACCGGCGGCCAGCAGGGCGTCGGCGTAGGCGTACCGCAGGCGCGCGGTCCACGGCTGGACGGAGCTGGAGGCCAGCTCCGGGCTCTGCAGCGTCACGATGGCCGCTTCGAGCTGCCCCTGGTCCCGCCGGGCACCGGCCGCGACCAGACGCATCTCGACCTGGCCGGCCTTGTCCAGCTTCTGCACCTCGGGCTCGCCGGCCATGGCCAGCGCCCGCTCCGGACGGCCGAGGCCGCGCTCGCAGTCGGCCATGACGGGCCACAGCTCGACCGAGCCGGTCATGCGCTTGGCGGCGCGGAACTCCGCGAGGGCCTCGCTGTACTTCTGCGTGGCGTACGCGGCGAAGCCGGCGGCCTCGCGGACGGCGGCGACACGGGAGGCCAGTCGCAGGGCGATGCGCGAGTACGCGTACGCCTGCTCGGGGTCCTCGTCGATCAGGCGCGCGACCATGACCAGGTTCTTCGAGACCTCTTCGGCCAGGCCCTTGGGCAGGCTCAGCAGCTCCTGGCGCACATCGGCGTCGATCTCGAGGCCGGTGACGTCCTCGTCGATCGGAAGCCGCTTGACCGGGTCACGGTCGGAGCGGAAGTCACGGTCGCCGCCACGGTCATCGCGACCACGGTAGCCACCACGGTCACCACCGCGATCGTCACGGCCACCACGGAACCCGCCACGGTCGCCACCGCGGTCGTCGCGGCGCGGGTAGGACGGGCGGTCGCCGCCACGGTCGTCACGGCGGAAACCGCCGCCACCGCCACCGGTGGGACGGTCACCGCGGTCGTCACGACGCGGGTAGGACGGACGGTCCCCGCCACGGTCATCGCGACGCGGGTACGACGGACGGTCGCCACCACGGTCGTCGCGACCGCCGCGGAAACCACCGCGCTCGTCATCACGACGCGGGTACGAGGGACGCTCGCCACCACGGTCGTCACGACGCGGGAAGCTGGGACGGTCCCCACCACGGTCGTCACGACGCGGGTACGAGGGACGCTCGCCACCACGGTCGTCACGACGCGGGTACGACGGACGGTCGCCACCACGGTCGTCACGGCGGAAACCGCCGCCACCGCCACCGGAGGGACGGTCACCGCGGTCGTCGCGGCGCGGGTAGGACGGACGGTCGCCACCACGGTCGTCGCGACCGCCGCGGAAACCACCGCGCTCGTCATCACGACGCGGGTACGAGGGACGCTCGCCACCACGGTCGTCACGACGCGGGTACGACGGACGGTCGCCACCACGGTCGTCACGGCGGAAACCGCCGCCACCGCCACCGGAGGGACGCTCGCCACGGTCGTCGCGGCGGAAACCGCCGCCACCGCCACCGGAGGGACGCTCGCCACGGTCGTCGCGGCGCGGGTAGGACGGACGGTCGCCACCACGGTCGTCACGGCGGAAACCGCCGCCACCGCCACCGGTGGGACGGTCACCGCGGTCGTCACGACGCGGGTAGGACGGACGGTCCCCGCCACGGTCATCGCGGCGCGGGTAGGACGGACGGTCGCCACCACGGTCGTCGCGACCGCCGCGGAAACCACCGCGCTCGTCATCACGACGCGGGTACGAGGGACGCTCGCCACCACGGTCGTCACGGCGGGGGTAGCTCGGGCGGTCGCCGCCACGGTCGTCGCGACCGCCGCGGAAACCACCGCGCTCGTCATCACGACGCGGGTACGAGGGACGCTCGCCACCACGGTCGTCACGACGCGGGAAGCTGGGACGGTCCCCACCACGGTCATCGCGACGCGGGTACGACGGACGGTCCCCACCACGGTCGTCACGACGGAAACCGCCGCCACCACCGCCGCCACCGCCACCGGAGGGACGACCACCGCGGTCGTCGTCACGGCGGGGGTAGCTGGGACGGTCGCCGCCGCGGTCGTCACGGCGGAAACCGCCGCCACCACCGCCGGCGGGACGCCCGCCACGGTCATCGCGACGGAAGCCGCCGCCACTGCCTGCACCGGCCGGCCGACCACCACGGTCGTCACGACGGAACGGGGGACGGTCGCCACCACGGTCGTCACGGCCCCCGCGGTAGCCGCCCCTGTCACCGCCGTCGTTGCGCCGAGGCTCGCGCTCCGGACGATCGTCGGGAGAGTTGGACATGGGTGTAGCTCCTGTCTTCGGGGTACCGCTAGTCATTCTCGCGCAACCAACCCATGGCCGCGCTTCGGCGTAAAGAGGTGAAACAAAAAAAGGACCCTTGGTCCAGCGTTGAACGCTGGACCAAGGGTCCTTTGAAAGATTGTTCGGCGGCGTCCTACTCTCCCACAGGGTCCCCCCTGCAGTACCATCGGCGCTGAAAGGCTTAGCTTCCGGGTTCGGAATGTAACCGGGCGTTTCCCTAACGCTATGACCACCGAAACCCTATCGGTTTCGAGCGAACAAGCACACTTTGTAGTTATGTTCTAGCTCTAGAAACCAGCAACTGTTCGTTGCTTCAGAACTAACACAGTGGACGCGAGCAACTGAGGACAAGCCCTCGGCCTATTAGTACCAGTCAGCTTCACCCGTTACCGGGCTTCCACATCTGGCCTATCAACCCAGTCGTCTACTGGGAGCCTTACCCTCTCAAGGAGGTGGGAATACTCATCTTGAAGCAGGCTTCCCGCTTAGATGCTTTCAGCGGTTATCCCTCCCGAACGTAGCCAACCAGCCATGCCCTTGGCAGGACAACTGGCACACCAGAGGTTCGTCCGTCCCGGTCCTCTCGTACTAGGGACAGCCCTTCTCAATATTCCTACGCGCACAGCGGATAGGGACCGAACTGTCTCACGACGTTCTAAACCCAGCTCGCGTACCGCTTTAATGGGCGAACAGCCCAACCCTTGGGACCGACTCCAGCCCCAGGATGCGACGAGCCGACATCGAGGTGCCAAACCATCCCGTCGATATGGACTCTTGGGGAAGATCAGCCTGTTATCCCCGGGGTACCTTTTATCCGTTGAGCGACGGCGCTTCCACAAGCCACCGCCGGATCACTAGTCCCGACTTTCGTCCCTGCTCGACCCGTCGGTCTCACAGTCAAGCTCCCTTGTGCACTTACACTCAACACCTGATTGCCAACCAGGCTGAGGGAACCTTTGGGCGCCTCCGTTACCCTTTGGGAGGCAACCGCCCCAGTTAAACTACCCATCAGACACTGTCCCTGATCCGGATCACGGACCGAGGTTAGACATCCAGCACGACCAGAGTGGTATTTCAACGATGACTCCACAACCACTGGCGTGGCCGCTTCACAGTCTCCCACCTATCCTACACAAGCCGAACCGAACACCAATATCAAACTGTAGTAAAGGTCCCGGGGTCTTTCCGTCCTGCTGCGCGAAACGAGCATCTTTACTCGTAGTGCAATTTCACCGGGCCTATGGTTGAGACAGTCGAGAAGTCGTTACGCCATTCGTGCAGGTCGGAACTTACCCGACAAGGAATTTCGCTACCTTAGGATGGTTATAGTTACCACCGCCGTTTACTGGCGCTTAAGTTCTCAGCTTCGCACGCCCGAAAGCGCACTAACCGGTCCCCTTAACGTTCCAGCACCGGGCAGGCGTCAGTCCGTATACATCGCCTTACGGCTTCGCACGGACCTGTGTTTTTAGTAAACAGTCGCTTCTCGCTGGTCTCTGCGGCCACCCCCAGCTCACGGAGTAAATCCGATCACCAGTGATGGCCCCCCTTCTCCCGAAGTTACGGGGGCATTTTGCCGAGTTCCTTAACCATAGTTCACCCGAACGCCTCGGTATTCTCTACCTGACCACCTGAGTCGGTTTAGGGTACGGGCCGCCATGAAACTCGCTAGAGGCTTTTCTCGACAGCATAGGATCATCCACTTCACCACAATCGGCTCGGCATCAGGTCTCAGCCTTAATGAGGGACGGATTTGCCTACCCCTCGGCCTACACCCTTACCCCGGGACTACCACCGCCCGGGCTGGACTACCTTCCTGCGTCACCCCATCGCTTACCTACTACAAGTCTGGTTCGTCGGCTCCACCACTTTCCTTTCCCCGAAGGGTCCGGAACGGCTTCACGGACTTAGCATCGCCTGATTCGATATTGGGCGTTTCAAAGCGGGTACCGGAATATCAACCGGTTGTCCATCGACTACGCCTGTCGGCCTCGCCTTAGGTCCCGACTTACCCTGGGCAGATCAGCTTGACCCAGGAACCCTTAGTCAATCGGCGCACACGTTTCTCACGTGTGTATCGCTACTCATGCCTGCATTCTCACTCGTGAACCGTCCACAACTAGCTTCCGCTGCTGCTTCACCCGGCACACGACGCTCCCCTACCCATCACAGCGGGCGTTGGCCCTATTGCTGCAATGACACGACTTCGGCGGTACGCTTGAGCCCCGCTACATTGTCGGCGCGGAATCACTTGACCAGTGAGCTATTACGCACTCTTTCAAGGGTGGCTGCTTCTAAGCCAACCTCCTGGTTGTCTCTGCGACTCCACATCCTTTCCCACTTAGCGTACGCTTAGGGGCCTTAGTCGATGCTCTGGGCTGTTTCCCTCTCGACCATGGAGCTTATCCCCCACAGTCTCACTGCCGTGCTCTCACTTACCGGCATTCGGAGTTTGGCTAAGGTCAGTAACCCGGTAGGGCCCATCGCCTATCCAGTGCTCTACCTCCGGCAAGAAACACACGACGCTGCACCTAAATGCATTTCGGGGAGAACCAGCTATC